>CAITPF010000316.1 GCA_903894155.1 uncultured beta proteobacterium
CGTTGGGACACTACTGATATGTCATGTGTAACAGGCAGCTCTCATAGATGCATTCGTAATACCATGACACTCAATGCCACCTCAACATCAGAGTCAGCGCGACATGGCGACCTCGTTTCAGACGCTTACCAAGGGCATCCTGGAGACCAGGGGGGGGCTTCGCGTCGTTGCGCTTGTGCTTCTTGTCATGTTCGGTTTTGCTTTCCAACCACAGGCCAGTGCCGCGCCGCTCACCCTGGCGCTTTCGATGTCGCCCTTGTCGTTGCCGTTTTTCGTGGCCGAAAGCGAAGGGTTTTACGCCGCAGAAGGGGTGCAAGTCCAAACGAACGAGGTGATCGGGGGGCACCGCGCGATGCAGGATATGCTCGCGGGCAAGGCTGATCTGGCGACCTGCTCAGAAGCGGTCATCATGTTTACCAGCTTCAAGCGCGACGATTTTGTCGTTCTTGCCTCGTTTGGCACAAGTCTTGAGGACGTGAAAGTCCTGACGCTGGAGAGTAGCAAGGTGACGCGTGCGCGCGACCTTGCTCATCGTCGTGTGGGTACGATCGTCGGTGCGGCGAGCCATTACTACCTGGATACACTGGCCATGCTCGATGGCGTTGCACCGGAATCCCTTGAAATTGTGGCTTTGCAACCGGAGACCATGGCGGTTGCCCTTCAGCAGGGTGGGGTGGATGCGATCGCCGTATGGCAGCCTAACGCCTACCAGGCTGAACACAACGTGCCGGGGGCGCGAGCGCTGGATGATGGCGGCTTTTACATGCTGAGCTTTAATCTCGTTTCGCTACGATCGACGGCGGATCAGCGCAACGGGGACATCGTGTCATTGATGCGCGCGCTCAATCGCGCCCAACGCTTCATCCGGGATAACCCCGCCCGGGCGAAGCAAATCCTTCGGGTGCGCCTCGGGATTGATCAGGCCTATGCCGACTGGATATGGCCGCGATATCGCTATCGCCTCAGCCTTAACCAGTCCCTGATCACGACACTCGAAAGCGAGGCGCGCTGGGCGCTCGCGGGTGGCCACGTGAGCGGCGAGCGCGCCCCGAATTACTTGCGGATGATTCAGCCCGGTCCACTGCGTTCGGTCGATCCGGCCGCTGTCGGCATTGTGAATTAGCCCATGCGGATCCGCACCCTCCTCATCACGATGCTTGTCAGCGCGATGACGCTGGTGGGCGTACTGTTTTCCGCGCTATGGCTCGTGCATGACAGGCTGGATACGCTGAGTGATGTGCAGACCTCCTCTCAGTCGGTCCTGCGTGAGGCATCCGAATTACTCGTACTGACCAACGAGTACGCGCTGCGGGGCAGCGAGCGCGTGTCGGACCAGTGGCGCATTCGCCAGCAGCGCTTGCTCGGTCTGCTCCATCCGACGAAAGGCGCCGATCCGGCCACGATTGCCGAACTGAGCGATCAGGTCGATGCTCTCGGGTCGTTTTTCGATCGCCTGGTGGATGCCAAAGCTGGCGGCGATACGCCGTTTCAGCGATTGCGCGCCGGGATGCTGATCGATCAGTTGCTGCTCCGGACGCAGGCGCTGTTTGACCAGGCCGATCGCTGGAGCACAAGCGCGCGTGCGACCGAACGGCAACTCGCAGACTGGTTTCATCGGATGGTCGTCACGCTACCCGTCATTGTGATTGTCCTCTTGGCCGTGTTGTCCTGGTTGATCTCCAGACGCGTGCTGCGTCCACTCTCGCGCTTGAACGAGGCGGTGCTGGCGGTGGCGCAGGGCGATCTTTCGGTGCGTACCGCCACCACCCTCAGGGACGAGATCGGTGAGGTGTCGCAGACTTTCGATGCCTTGGCGCTCGATATGGTCAGCCAGTTGCGCCAGGAAGTCGCGGTTCGGCGTCAGGCGGAAGCCGAGATGAAAGTGCAATCGGCCCGACTGCAGGCGATCCTCGATGCCGAGCCCGAGTGCGTGTTGCTGCTTGGTCCCAATTTCGAATTGCTCGATATCAACAAGACGGGGCTCGCGTGGATCGAGGTGGCCAGCGTCGAGGAAGCAAAAAAGGTCGGCCTGCGAACATTGATCGATCCGGCCTATCGCAAGGATGTCCTCGCGCTGTTTCGCAACGCAGCCCTGGGCAAGGTCGCAAGCATCGAGTTCAGGTTGTGCGGGGTCAGGGGCGGGGAGCGTTGGGTGCAGTCATACGTTGCCCCGCTGACCGATGCACAAGGCCGTATTGAGATCCTGTCCGTTTCACGCGATATCACGGTGAATAAGCAGCTCACGATGGAGCTTGAACGCCAGGCGCATATCGACTTTCTGACCCAGCTCAACAATCGCGGGCGTTTCATGCAGTTGGCGGAGGCTGAGCTTTCGCGGGCGAACCGCTACGGCGCGCACGTTTCGGTGTTGATGCTTGACGTCGACCATTTCAAGAAGGTCAACGACACGCACGGGCACAAGGTCGGGGATCAGGCGCTGGTCAAGCTTGGCGAGGTATGCCAAAAAACGCTTCGCTCATTCGACATCATCGGGCGCATGGGCGGCGAGGAGTTCGCGGTTCTTTTGCCTCAAACCGATCAGCAGGAGGCCGTTGAGGTGGCAGAACGCCTGCGGATCGCCATTGGCGATACGCCAGTTTCGCTTGCGCAGGGGCTGCCTCTGCACTTCAGCGTCTCGATCGGTGTGAGCACAAGGCTGTCTCCGGAAGACAATCTTGATATGTTGCTCAGTCGGGCCGATGATGCGCTTTACGCTGCCAAGACCGCCGGGCGCGACCGCGTTGCCGTCACGGGTGTGACAGAGAATCTCGCACAGCCGGACATGAAAGTGGTGCGTTGAATGGCGTGGCGATGCGCCCTGGTCATGGCAAGGCCTGCGTTAATGGTCATGCATCGGGTCGATTGACGCTCATCGTGGCACCCCTCTCGGCGCATCGCACCGTTTGCACTATGATGGTGCTTTTCGTTCAGGCGCATTCATGACCGCGAGCTCTCGCCTCTTCAATAAGAACCTGATTCTGCTCATCGTCTGCCAGGGCCTGTTTCTCACGAACAACGTCACGTTCATTGCGATCAATGGACTCGTTGGTTTCAACCTGACCCCGATTCCGTGGATGGCTACGCTGCCTGTCATGGGATATGTCGTGGGCGGCGCGCTCTCGACTTCTCTCGTGGCCCGCATGCAACGGCGCTATGGGCGCAAGGCCTCGTTTCAGGTCGGGCTGCTCGTGGCGGTGCTGTCCGTGCTGATTTGCGCCCTGGCTGCGTGGACGCGTAGCTTTTGGCTGCTGGTTTTTGGTACGTTCGTCTCCGGCTATTACAGCGCCAACGGGCAACTCTACCGCTTCGCGGCGCCGGAGCTCGTCGTCACAGGTTTGCGCGAGAAAGCGATTTCCTGGGTACTTGCGGGCGGTTTGATTGGCGCCGTCATCGGCCCCAACCTCACCGTTCTGACAAAAGGTGCGCTTGCGGCACCATTCGTCGGGTCGTACCTGTCGTTGGCGATCGTCGGACTGATCGGCATTGCAGTCATGCGACACATTCATTTCCCGGATGATGCGGGCAAGCGTCCCGGAAGTGGCAGCGGCAGGCCGCTCGCCGAGATCTTGCGCCAGCCCGTGTTCGTGGTGTCCGTCATTGGCGCCGCCCTGGGCTACGGCATCATGAACCTGCTGATGGCGGCCACACCGCTTGCCATGGATGTGTGCGGATTACCATTCTCGGATACGGCCATGGTGCTGCAATGGCATGTCATTGGCATGTTCGCCCCGGGATTCTTCACCGGATCGCTCATTAAGCGCTTTGGCGCACTGCAGATCATGGGTGTCGGTTTGGTGCTCAACTTCGTGGCAATCGGGATCGGGCTGTCCGGCTCCGATTTGATTCAGTTCCTGGTTTCCCTGACGCTTCTGGGCGTCGGCTGGAATTTTCTCTTCATTGGAGGCACCACGCTCGCCATGAACGCCTACCGGCCGGAAGAGCGGGACAAGGCCCAGGGCGCAATCAATTTCTGCGTGTTTTTCGTTATGGCGATTACGTCGTTCAGTTCGGGCGCTCTGGTGACGACGCAGGGATGGTTCTGGCTCAACATGGGTTCGCTGTTGCCTGCGGTGCTGATCGGCGGCGCACTTTCCTGGCTGGCCTTACAGCATCGCCGTCGTCGCCTCGCTACCTAGCTGCCTAGCTGCCTAGCTTTGTGCGAGGCGTCAGCATTAAATATCCGGATTCAATTATTCTCTTGTGCTCTTGAAATATAAATTCAAGGGAATACAATTAATAAAAATATCCGGTTTATTGATTGTTGAGGCGCAAATGAACGCTAAACAAACATCCAAATCCGCGTCAGCGGGAACGCTTAAGCTGTTTGATGATTTTGCGGTCAAAGTGGGCGAGGTCCGGGGCGGTGGCGTGGACGCGGCAGACGGCGTGTCTTCCACCGCAGCGAGAAAGAATGCGGTGCCGAAATCGAAATCGGTTGCGCGCGCAGCGTCCCCCGCTGCCCGACAGGCTTTTCTACCTGGCTTGTCCCGGCGCGGTCGGCCGCGTTCGCCCAATCCGGTTACCGCTGTGCAGCGCACGGCGGAGCATCGCAAAAAGCGTCTTGCAGAGGGCGCGCGTCGCGTCGAGATGATTCTTGCGCCGGATGTGGCGATTGCCCTCGATGCGCTTGCGACGCACTACAGTGAACCGCGTTCGGACGTGGTGGCCGGCTTGATCCTCAAGGCGGCGGCCCGCGTGCTGCACCGTGCCCGCGCGGCGCTTGAGGAAACCACCAGTTAAAACAGCGCGCCGCGCGCCGCGACCGGCCAGACATCCTCGACGATCTGGCCGCGCATGGCGACCAGCCAGTCGTGCAGGTTGACGGTTGGGTCGCAGTGACCTGGCACCAGTCGGACTTTGTCGCCGACCTGAAGGGCAGAGGCCTCGTCTGACGGAACGATCACCGTGTGTTCGTCCGAAACCGACTTGACCGTCCAGCCTTCGAGCACCATCCTCGGCAGTCCCGAATCGACAGCAAACGTCTTAAGCCCTCCATCGAGCACGGCGTGCGTGGGCGAAACGCTGATGACGGTACAAAGACCATAGAGCGCCTGCCGCAACTGCGTCTCGTCGGATGCCAGGCGATTCAATGCGTAATCCTTGTCCATCAGGACATAGGAGCCCGGTTGCACTTCGGTATACACGCCGGTTCCTGCGACGAGGTCATAGGTTCCGGTGCCGCCGCCCGTGATGACCGGGCACGCGTGGCCGGCTGCAGCCAGCGCCGCGACGAATTTCCGGACTTTAGCCACGGATGCCTGCACCGCCTCGGCACGTTCGGCAGGCTCGCGCATGTGCTGCGAGGCGCCATGGTAGGCGTGCAACCCGTTGAACCTCAGTGCGGGCGACTCGGCCGCGATCAGCCGGGCGAGTTCAAGGGCCTGGTCAATGCGGTGAACGCCGCAGCGCGACCGACCCACATCGATCTCGATGTAGATATCGACGGTCGACCCGGCTGCGTGGGCAGCCTGCGCGATCTGGGCAACGTGCAGCGGCGCATCCACGCACAGGCCAATCCGGGCAATCCTTGCGAGCGCGGCAACGCGCGCGGCCTTACTGGCCCCGACGATTTCATTGGTGATCAGGACATCGGTGATGCCGGCATCCACGAATGCCTGCGCCTCGCTCGCTTTCTGGCAGCACACGCCACAGGCGCCTGCTGCCACCTGGATACGGGCAATCTCGGGGCATTTATGCGCTTTCCCGTGGGCGCGAAGCGCCACATTGGTCGCCTTGATACGGCTGTGAACCGTGCGCAGGTTGAATTCGAACGCATCCAGATCGATCAGCAGAGCAGGGGTATCCACGGCGCTGACGGGGTCGCCAACGCAAGCAGGGGCAAAGTGCCAGTTCGGGGGTTCAATCATTCTCGCGACTCAGGGGTTCGGTTATTTTCGTGACGCATCGTAGCGTTGCGCATACTTCCAGCCGATTTCGGCCAGGGGGCGCGCCTTGCTTCCGGTTTCGATGGCGTCGGCTGACGCCGCCGTGCCGTCGACCGCGCGCCTTGCAATGCCCTGCAGAATCGCCGCCATGCGAAAGAGGTTGTAGGCGATGTAGAAATCCCAGTGCTCGAACCCGTGAAGGCTGGTCGCGCGGGAATAAAGGTCAATGTACTCGCGCTCGGTCGGAATCCCGAGTGCCTGAAGATCCAGCCCCCCGATGCCTCGCCAGAGAGTCGCCGGAATATGCCAGCTCATGCAATGGTAGGCAAAGTCGGCCATGGGATGGCCGAGCGTCGAAAGCTCCCAGTCGAGCAATCCAAGCGCACGTGGCTCTGTCGGATGAAATACCAGGTTGTCGAGCCGATAGTCTCCGTGCACGATCGTCGTCTGGTCGCCAGGCGGAATGTGCGCGGGTAGCCATTCGATCAGCGCGTCGAGTTCAGGAATCTCTTGTGTGCGGGTATCCTGGTACTGGCGGCTCCAGCGCGCAATCTGGCGGCCGAAATAATTGCCGGCCCGCCCGAAATCCGCAAGGCCGACCGCGGCTGGGTCGACCCTGTGCAGCGCGGCAATAATTCGGTTCATTTCCTCATAGATCGCGCGTCGCTCCATTGGCGACATTCCCGGCAGGGATTGATCAACCATCACCCGGCCGTCGAGAAACTCCATCACGAAAAACGGCGTTCCGACCACGGATTCGTCTTCGCAGAAGGCGAACATCTTCGGCACCGGAACGTCGGTTCCCTCCAGGGCTTTCATGACTTTGTATTCGCGATCGACCGCATGGGCCGACGGAAGCAGTGGCCCCGGGGGCTTCTTGCGCAGGACAAATTGCTGCGCGCCGCTCGAGAGCCGGAACGTCGGGTTCGACTGACCGCCGGTCAATGCGCGTACGCTCAATTCTGCCCGATCCAGCAGCCCTTGCTTGTGCATCCATTGCGCCAGGACACCGACCTCGAATGGCGCCTGTTCGCCCGCCATGCCGCCACCGCTCATAGCGAACTCACCAGATGTCCCCAATCCACGGCGACTTCGGCGCCTGTCATCGCGCGGCTCGCGTCCGAGGCGAGCATGAGCACCGGGCCGTCCAGGTCGGTCATTTCGCAAAAGCGCCGTCCCGGCACACGCGACTGCAGTCGTTTCCCAGCCTCGCTGAGCAGAAAATCGCGGTTCAGGTCGGTGATCACGTAGCCGGGCAAGAGGGCGTTGACCCTGATGCCGTGGCGCGCAAGCTCCAGCGCAAGCGACTTGGTGAGCTGGATGACGCCTGCCTTCGATGCGCTGTACCCGATCACCGCGCCGGCCACGCGGGCGCCCAGGATGGAAGCAACGTTGACGATACTGCCGTGCACGCCATGCCTGACCATGCGGCGTGCCGCCTCCGTGTCGACCATCCAGACGCCCTTGAGGTTGGTGTCGAGCACGTCGTCCCAATCCTGCTCGGTCTGGTCCAGCGCGGGCTTTGCGACCGTGGTGCCCGCGTTGCTGATGATGATGTCCGGCGCGCCGACGCTGGCTTCGATCGCATCAAAACAGGCGCGCACGCTTGCCGAGGCCGACACGTCGAGCGCGACGGCATCCGCTTTTCCGCCTGCGGCGCGGATGGTCTGCACGAGCGATTCAAGGCGATCCGTGCGGCGCGCTGCGACGAATACGCGGGCACCGGCGGCGGCCAGAGTCTGCGCAAGGTGATGGCCGATGCCGCTCGATGCACCGGTGACGAGCGCACTGCGCCCGTTCAGACTGAAAAGCGCAGGCAGGGAGGTGGTTTCTGGGTGAACTGCTTGAGTCATATTGGGTCGAGTGTCCGATTGCAAACAAAGGCCGGAGCCTGGGACGCTGAGCGCCCCGGGTCAATCAATCAGTGCTGGGGTGCCGCATCGAGAATCTTGCGCGACATGCTCCAGCGGTGCACCTCGCTTGGGCCGTCATAGATCCGGAAGGCGCGCATATCGGTGAAGATGCGCATGACGATGGTTTCGCCGGTCACGCCCTGGCCTCCGAGGATCTGCACGCAGCGGTCCACGACGCGCCACTCGGCTTCGGAGCAAATCACCTTCGCACGGCTGGATTCGAAGTTGCAGCGCTCCCCCTGGTCGAGCAGCCATGCCGTGTGCCAGATATGCAGGCGCGACGTGTGCATATCCATGTCGTTGTCCGCCAGCATGAAACCCACGCCTTCGTGTTTGCCGAGCGCTCGGCCAAACGCCTGCCGGGTGCGCGCGTACTCGGTCGCGATATCGTGGGCGCGGCGCGCCTGGCCAAGCCATCGCATGCAGTGCGTCAGTCGCGCCGGCGCGAGCCGCACTTGCGCATACTTGAACCCTTTGCCGATTTCGCCGAGCACGTCGGCCGCAGGCACGCGCAGGTTCGTGAACTTCACGACACCGTGTCCGCCCGTAAAGCAGCTGTCCATGGCATCCATGTTGCGCACGACCTGGACTTCCGGGCGATCCATGTCGGTCAGGAACATCGTCGCTGCGCCGTCTTCCATTTTTGCCATCACGATGCCATAGGCGGCGCCGGTGGCGCCCGTAATGAACCATTTGGTGCCGTTGATGACGTAGTCGTCGCCGTCTTTTACGGCGGTGGTCACCATCATCGACGGATCGGCGCCCGCGCCCGGGCTAGGCTCCGTCATGTTGAAGCACGAGCGCGTGTGGCCTTGAACCTGCGGGCGCAGCCAGCGCTCTTTCTGTGCGTGCGTGGCAACCGATTCCATGAGGTGGATGTTGCCCTCGTCCGGCGCATGGATGTTCATGGCCGTCGGGCCCAGCGTGGAGTACCCGGCCTCTTCGAACACAACCGCCTTGTCCACGTGCGAAAGGCCTAATCCGCCCATGTCGGGCGACGCGTGCGGCGTGAGCAGCCCGGCTTCGCGCGCAAGGGCCACCACCTCGGCGCGCAGGTCTTCGGTCGGGCCGTGCGCCGTGTTGCGCTTGTCACGCTCCAACGGGATGATCTTTTGCGCGATGAATTCGCGCGTGCGCTGCTGCAGTTCCTTCTGTCGGGCTGTGAGGGTGAAGTCCATGATGTCTCTTGTTGGTTTTGGTCAAACGATGCTTGACAGGCGCGCCGGGTCGCGAGGCCCGGACGGCATGCCGCTACTGCATTGTATGATCGTAAGGACAATATCTCATTTTCTCAAACCAAGGCGTGCGCGCCAGGATTGGCGTGCGGTCATCCCCGCGCCGCTCCAGCGCGCGGAGGCTCAATGTGATGCGTCAGATTGTTCATCCCGGCACCCCGGAGCCCGCGCGGGCAAAAATCATTCCTGTTCAGGCCGAACATCTCGAGACGGCGCTCGCGCCTGGCTGCACGCTTCTCGACGCGCTCGTGGGGCTGCTTTCAGCCCGTGGCGCCACAAGCGCCGCGCTGCGCCTTTCGGGCGGCGCCTTCAAACCGTTTTCGTACGTGATGCCGGCGGCATCTCCCGATGATGAGCATGTTGCATGGTTTAGTGATCGTTTCGACGTGCCAGAGGGTGTTCGCTTCGTCGAGGGTTCTGTGACTTTTGGACTACGAAACGGGGATCCGTGGCTGCACTGCCATGCGGTCTGGATTGAGCCAGGCGGAAGGCGCCGTTGCGGCCATCTCCTGCCCGACGAGGTCGTGATTGCAGAGCCCATCCAGGTCAGCGGCTGTTTGATCCGCGGGGCGGCGTTCGTGGTCGTCACAGACCCGGAAAGCCATTTCACGTTGTTCGAGCCGCGCCTTCAACCCGCCGCTGCCACCGTGCCCAACGGGGGCGCGCGCGTCGAGGCACTCGCGGTGCGCCTGCGGCCCAATGTTGATGTCTGCACGGCGCTCGAGCAAATCTGCGCCGAGCACGGTTATGCGCGTGCAGTGGTGCGGGGCGGTGTTGGCAGCGTGATCGGCACCGTATTCGATGACGGAAGGCGGGTCTTGCCCCTCGCGACGGAAATGATGATCCGCGACGGGCGCATCGAGCCGGACGAGGCCGGCACATTGCGGGCAACACTGGACGTGGCCCTCGTTGACGATACTGAAGCGGTCAGCGAAGGGCGCCTCCAGCGTGGAGACAACCCCGTGCTGATCACTTTCGA
>CAITPF010000317.1 GCA_903894155.1 uncultured beta proteobacterium
GGGCCTTGGCATGTGCATTGCCCGTGTCGATGGCGACTATCCCATCCAGCAGAGTGCCCTGACCGTCGGTCGCTCGTGGCCCCTGCATGTCGGCGGAGCGCCGTTCTGCTTATTGTCATTTATCGACGAGGCGCGTCGGGAAGAAATACTTTCGAAACCGCTCGCATCGCTGACCGAGCGAACCGTCACCGACCGGCGACTCATACAGGATCGAATCGCAGCCGTCCGCCGTCGTGGCTACGCAGTCGGCAACGAGGACGCACTCGATTATCTGGTCGCCATCGGAGCCCCCATCTTCGATCACACCGGACGCATCACCGCCGCACTCAGCGTGGGCGGTCTTGCACAGCGTTACCCCAATGAGCGTGTCGATGAAGTCGCCGAGCTCGCGCGCGCAGCGGCACTCGAAATATCGCTGCGCCTGGGCTTCCAGCCCAACACGGACGCCATCACCGGCAACCAACATGCGTCCACAAGCACCATCGCACCAGCAATCCAATAAGACTAAGGAGGAGACCAAATGATCATCGACATGCGAACCTATACCCTCGTAACCGGGTCGGTTCAGCGCTATCTCGACCTGTACGAAAAAGAAGGCCTGGAGATCCAGAAGGGGATTCTGGGCAACCTCGTCGGCTACTACACAACGACCACCGGTGAGCTCAATCAGATTGTCCACATGTGGGGCTACAGCGATCCGGTAGACCGCGACATCCGCCGGGCGCGCCTTTGGGCCGACCCGGGCTTCAATGCATTTGCACAAAAGGCGTTACCCCTGATCGTCAAGCAGCACAATGTCCTGCTCGCACCGACCAACTTTTCGCCCATTCGCTGATTTTTCGCCCATTCGCTGATTTTCTTCAGGCATATCGCCTGATTCGTCACAAATAGATTCCCAACAGGGAACACTCAAATACTGGAGAAAGACATGAAATCCCTATCAATCAAGCTCATTGCCCTTGCGGCAATTTCCGCACCCCTCATCACCAGCGCACAGATTTCTGACGACAAGGTCAAGATTGGCGTGCTCGGCGACATGAGCGGCGTCTATTCCGACGTGTCGGGCAAAGGCGCCGTCGAGGCGGCCAGAATGGCCGTCGAAGCCTACGGCGGCAAAGTTGCCGGCAAGCCCATCGAGGTCGTGTTCGCAGACCATCTCAACAAGGCCGACGTCGGCTCGGCCACCGCAAGAAAATGGTTTGACGTCGAGCAGGTCGACATGATTACCGATCTCGTGAATTCCGGCGTTGCCCTGGCGGTCAGTGAAATCGGCAAGGAAAAGAACAAAGTCGTCATCGTCAGCGGCGCGGGCGTATCTGACCTGACGGGCAAATCGTGTACCCCCAACACCATCCATTGGACATACGACACCAGTGCTATCTCGAAGGCGACCACGGCGGCGCTTGTTGGCCAGGGCTACAAAACCTGGTACTTCCTCACTGCGGACTACGCGTTTGGCACCGCCATGCAGCGCGATGCCACGCGCTACATCGAGGCCGCAGGCGGCAAAGTGATTGGTTCGGTCAGGCATCCGCTCAATCCCTCGGACTTCTCTTCATATCTGCTGACCGCGCAATCGTCCAATGCACAGGTCATCGCGCTCGCCAATGCGGGCAACGACACGGCAAACTCAGTCAAGCAAGCGTCGGAGTTCGGCATCGGTCGTGATGGCAAGCAACGTCTCGCGGGTCTGCTCGTCACGTTGACCGACGTGCACTCGATGGGATTGGACAAAGCCCAGGGGCTGATCGTCAGCACCCCCTTCTACTGGGATCGCGATGAGAATACGCGGAAGTTTGCCGTCGAATTCGCCAAACGTTCCGGTGGCAAGTACCCGACGATGATGCAGGCCGGCGTGTATTCCTCTGTGCTCAATTACCTCAAGGCCGTCGACGCCGCCAAGACCGATGACGGCGCCAAGGTCGTCGCGAAGATGAAGGAATTGCCGACCGACGATCCCCTGTTTGGCAAAGGCGTTGTCCGGCAGGATGGCCGCAAACTGCATCCGATGTATGTCTATCAGGTCAAGAGCCCGGCCGAGTCCAAGAGTGAATGGGACCTCTACAAGCTGATCGACACCGTGGCGCCCGACAAGGCTTTCATGTCGCTCTCCGAAGGCGGGTGTCCGCTCGTCAAGTAGCCCGCGATCCCTGAAATCACCACTAAAGACGAACCATGGCATTTCCCTTCACCAACACGACCCCTGAAATTCAGCAGCAGTTGTCCCTGGACCGCCTTCTGGAATACATCCGGAAGATGGTCCATCCCTACTCGCCCTACTATCGAAAGCAGTTTGGCGAGTTGGGGATCGATCCGGCAAGCCTGAAGACCTACGAGGACTTCAGGCGCATCCCGATCACGTACAAAGAGGACATCGTCCCGATCGCTGATCAATTTGCTCTCACACCGCGCATGCCAGGCGAGCCTGGCAAGTACGACACGGAGGAAATCGATCCGGACCACTGGGCGAGCTACGCCGAATACGCAAGCAAGCCTGGAATCCGCGACGTGTTCTTCCCGCGAACCGAACAGCAGCGCATGCGCGAGGCGTTCCTGAACGAATGGCTGCCGGTGCATTTCCAGATGTCCGGGGGATCGACGGGCAAGTCGCTGATGACGGCGCACACGCGTCGCGATGTGGAGGTTCTTTTTGCCCGCGCAGGCGCCTGGTGGTACGCCATGCGACCCGACGTCGACCAGACGGACAAGTGGCTTAACCTCATGCCCGCCGCACCGCACCTGGGGATCTATGCGGGCATCCTGATTCCCCTGATGAACGGGCAGCCGAACTTCAATACGTTCGGCGGCAAGGTGATGCCAACGGAGCGCCAGATCGAGATCGTTGCCGAGGACAATTTCGCGTTGATGCTCACGATCCCATCGTATTTGACGCACTGGCTTCGGACAGCGAAGCGCATGATCGAGGAAGGGCGCATTGCCCCGATCACGTCGTTCCGGATCGCCTACTGCGTGGCCGAGCCGATTACCGACGCCTACAAGCGCGTATTGCACGAGTTGTTCGATTCGATCGGCTCGAAAAATGTCGAAATCCTGGAGGGTATGGGATCGACCGAACTGCGCAGCGCAGGGTTCTATGAATGCTACGAAGGCTCGAAGCTGCACTTTGATCCGGAGTACTTTTTCGCCGAGATCCTCGATCCGGAAACCAAGGAGCCTGTTCCCTGGGGGCAGCCTGGTGTCTTCGTCTGGAGCCATATTGATTGGCGCGGCACCGCCATCCTGCGCTATTGGACAGGGGATTATGTCAGTGGCGGCATGCAATGGGGAACCTGCCCGCATTGCTTGCTCACCATCCCCAGGCTCATCACGCCGATCTGGCGCGCAGCCTACGATTCGACAAAGTTTCGCGGCGCGCAAATTGAATATATCGCCCTGCAGGATTGCGTGCGCAGCGTCGTAGGCATCACCTCGTTCCAGGCACATCTGCGCAAAGAAGCCGAGGGCGACCAGACATCGCGAGACATCCTCGATGTGTTCATTGCCCTGGCGCCCGGGGAAGATCCCGAAAAGCTGAAAAGCGACGTGCGCGCTGCGCTTAAAGCGCGACTTGAAATTACGCCAGACACCGTCCAGATCCAGCCCGTCGAGGATATCGACGCGAGGCTTTTTGCCAGAAAGCTCAAGGCGGAATGGGTCGTTGACTCCAGACCAAGACTGGCGTGAGGCACAACAGATCATGAAAGCACTGGTTTGCAGACAGTTCGGCGATCTGGACAATCTTCGGATCGAGGATTTTCCCGCCCCCGTGATCACACCGACCCAGGTGCGCGTTTCAATGCGCGCGGCGGGCGTCGGGTTCATGGATACGCTCATGGCCAACGGGCTCTATCAACTGAAGCCCGACCTGCCCTATGTCCCCGGCGCCGTCGGCGCAGGTGTCGTGACCGAGATCGGATCCCAGGTCACCGGGATCCAGGTCAACGATCGCGTGTCGTTTCTCAATTACTTCGGAGCCTTCGCAGAGGAAGTCGCGACCGAAGCGCACACGGTCGTCAAGATCGCGGATTCGATGGATTTTGCGCAAGGCGCGACGTTTCGCCTTTCTTACACGCCCGCCTATCTCGCCCTGAAAACGCGCGCCAACCTGCAGCCCGGCGAAGTCCTGCTGGTCACAGGGGCATCCGGAGGTGTCGGTCACGCCGCCGTCCAGCTCGGCAAGCTGATGGGCGCTACCGTTATCGGCAGTGTGGGGCGCGACGAGAAGATCGATATCGTCAAGGGCTTTGGTGCCGATCACGTCATCAATCATTCCACCGAAAGCCTCAAGGATCGCGTCAAGGAGTTGACCGACGGGCGCGGCGCAGACGTCATTCTCGACCTGATTGGTGGTGATGTGTTCGACCAGACGCTTCGATGCGTCAACTTCCTGGGCCGGATCATTGTCATGGGCTTCACGAGCGGGCGGATTCCGCAGATTCCGGCCAACCTTGTGCTCCTGAAGAACTGCTCGATCCTTGGCGTCTTCCTCGGTGGATGGATGACCCGTGACCCGGCAGCCTCCATGAAGCTCAATCAGGAGCTTGCCGAGTTGGCGCAAAAGGGCGGCCTGCACACGCATATTTCGCATCGCTTCAGCCTTGACGATGCCGTAAAGGCCATGCACACGCTTCGCAGCCGCGACACCGTCGGCAAGGTCGTTCTCGACATCGCGCCCAAGGCAACCCAGGAGATTCAGTAAATGTCAGACGAAATCGAACGCAGCAGCAAAGTCCATTGGGATCACGTCAATGCGTGGCTTGCCCGCGGCGGATTCAAGACCGACTGGAAGGTCTATGGCATGCCGGAGATCCTGGATCCCACGACGAGCAGGTTTGTCGATGTCGACCCGATGCCCAAGTGGAAGATCCCGGAAAAGGTCATGATTTCCACGACCATTACCGGGGCATTTTTCAGCAAGCGGGCCAATCCTCACCATCCGATCACCGTGGACGAAATCCGGGATTCGGCCGAGCAGTGCATCCTTGCGGGCGCACCCAACATTCACATCCACGTGCGGGACGATCGCGGGTACAACGCGCTTGACCCCCAACGATTCAGCGACGTGATCCTGCCCTTGCGTGAGCGCTACCCCGATGTCACGTTCGACGGTTGCCTGGTCGCGGTCAACGACAAGGAAAGCGCGCTCATGGAGTCGACCATGCGCCTGGGGCTCTTCGATGCGCTGCCTGTCAATACGACCGCGATCTGCTGCGGCGACAACATGTTCTTCAAGGCGCCACACGTCGTCATTCAAAAGGCACAACTCGCCCAGGAGGCCGGGTGCAAACCCATCATCGCGGTCTACACCGACGGCGATATTGATAACGCGCGCCGCTTTCTGGTGGAAAGCGGCGTGGTCAAGACGCCTTGCTACTGGATCATCCTTCCGGCGCTGCCGGGTGGAAGCCCCATGCACAACCCCGAACAAATGGTGGATGGACTGCAACGGATGGTGCGGGCGATTCGGGATTTCGACCCGGAGGGATTCCTGATGGTGAGCGCCGCGGGGCGCGCGAGCACCTACCTCGCAACGTTTGCGATACTGCTCGGATTGCACGTGCGCGTCGGGATGGAAGACACCGTGTGGCACTACCCGCACCGGGACGACCTCCTCAAGCACAACGTCGATCACTTCAACCAGATCCGGGATATTGCGCGACTGCTGGGGCGGGATCTGATGACACCGAGCGAGTATCGGCTGGCGATCAATATGCCGCGTCGGGGCTAGCGCTCGCGCGCAGTGCTTTGACGTCAATTAGCAGCCATGATCGCCTAAAATATCAGGCGTCAATCTAATAAATGCCTATTTTCATAGGCATTAAAGCGATGCGGACGTTTGCATATTTCTGGCCAATAGCCCAATATTTTAGGCATTAGAAGATTAAATGCCTATTTGAATGAGCAAGTTTGAGATCCCATTTCAGATCACCGAACAGGCGACCCAACTCGGTCAGCGCATTCGGATCGCACGCATTCGGCGCGGCTGGTCGGTCGCTGATCTGGCAGACAAAGCTGGCATTAACCGCAACACGCTGACAGCGCTGGAGCAGGGCAAGCCCCGCAAGGCGAGCGCGTGGCCGCGCATGGACGGTGACCGCCGTTGAAAGCAGTTCTCACGGTTTCGGATCGTTGCTTTCCCCTTCCTCGTAAACGACGTTGGCCCTTCCCACCAGCAGCGGATCAAGCGGGCCGATCCGCTGGGCATCCTTTTGGGTGTAATGCATTTTTTGCAGGATAAAGCGCATCGCGTTGATGCGGGCGCGCTTCTTGCAATCGGACTTGATCACGGTCCACGGTGAATCTGCTGTGTCGGTATGAAAAAACATGGCCTCCTTCGCCTTGGTGTAGTCATCCCACCGGTCGAGAGAAGCAAGATCGATCGGCGAAAGCTTCCATTGTTTCAGGGGGTGCAACTTGCGCTCCTTGAAACGTCGCAGTTGCTCCTTGCGGCTGACCGAAAACCAGAACTTGAGCAAATGGATGCCGCTGCGGACCAGGTTGCGCTCGAACTCCGGCACTTGCCGCATAAATTCCGCATACTCTTCCGCGCTGCAAAATCCCATGACACGTTCCACGCCGGCGCGGTTGTACCAGGACCGGTCGAACAGGACGATTTCCCCTGCCGTCGGCAGATGCTCGATGTAGCGCTGGAAGTACCATTGTCCGCGCTCGATTTCGGATGGCTTTTCCAGCGCGACGACCCGCGCGCCGCGGGGATTAAGGTGCTCCATGAAACGCTTGATCGTCCCCCCCTTGCCGGCGGCATCCCGCCCTTCAAACAGGATGATCACCCGCTGCCCGGTTTCCTTGACCCACGCCTGCAGCTTCAGCAATTCGACTTGCAACTGATATTTCTGTCGCTCATAGTTCTTGCGCAGCATCAGGTTGCGATAGGGGTAGCCGCCGCTGCGCCAATCATCCGACAGTACGTCGTCCGGTGACGAGACGGGCGCGGGCACGCGATTGAGCAGCGCAGCCTTGAGCGCCTTTGCGTCGTCCGGGGACGCCCCCTTCATGAAGGTCGAGAGCGTATCCGCGAGATCACCGGTTTGCCCTGGAACCATCTTCTTGATGATGTCGCGCAGCGCCGATTCCATCGAAAGCTCCGCGCTTCGTGTGGCTTCACGCGCAACCGCAGCGCCGACGCCGCGCTTAGTCTTGGCTGTCGTGATATCGCCCGCTGAAATAGGACGCAACGGTTCGTCGTGCCGCTTTAGCGCGGGAGACCGCTTGCCAGATCTGACGCGAGGCGGCTTGCCCGGATTCCTGACGCCTGATGGGTCAGGAGCGCCTTTCGCAGCTTTGGCTATGGCTTTGGATTTTTTTAAATTCCGGGCACCCGTTGTGAGGGCCACGGTGTCAGTGGACGACTTGTTTTGGGACGGTCGCGGTTTCGAAGTTGCCATGCATGAATTCCCGAGGA
>CAITPF010000318.1 GCA_903894155.1 uncultured beta proteobacterium
GACCTGCAAGCCTACCGGCAGGAAGATCAAGGTGAAGAAGGATGACGGTAAATCGTTTACGGTTTTTGAAGAATCCGCCTGTACCTGTCCTGTGATTACCGCGGAGATCGCTCAGCGAAACGGTGTCGGCCTGACGGCAATCGCCGCAGTGAATGAAGGAAATATGAACGGCTCGTGCGAGCATCCTCCCGGAAAGATCTGGGCTTTGTATAACAAGGATATCCTCCTCTATCCTCAGGAAAGTGCGACTCCTCCTTTCCGCCCTGCGTTGGCGAACATGCAAACCTGCCCGGCAGGCACGGTTGGGTCCAACTGCTGGAACTTTGAATGCACCGTGGATGAAAAGCCCGCCAATGGGACTCGAACGGCAACCTGCTTCTGCGCGATCAACGATGGCCAGTTTGGCCGTGAAGTCCGTCCTTACGACTCGCTCTTTACCGCTGCGGGTGGCTATTTCGCCAATCCATCGAGTGCTTGCAGCATGTACCCCGCCAATGGCTGGTTGCAATGAAATCAGGGAGTACAAAATGAAGCGGTTGACCAGCGTATTGTTGTTGTCATTGGTCTACTGCGGAGTTGCGTTCGCCAAAAACAGCGCTGACACCATCTTTCATGGTGGTCCGATTCTGACGGTCAATGCCAAAAATCAAGAGGTACAGGCGCTCGCCATTCAGGATGGAAAAGTCGTCGCGGTCGGTACCAAGGCTGCCGTACTCAAGGATTGGCAAGGCGACTCCACCAAGATGATGGACCTCAGGGGTCAAACGCTGATGCCCGGGTTCGTGGAACCCCATGTGCACATCGTCCTGACCGCGATGACCGAGGGGTTGTGGGTCAACCTCAGCAACTTTACCCTGCCGTATGACACCACCGCGACGCTGGTTCAGAAGCTGAAGGCGCGGCTCGACACGGTACCCCCTGGCGGATGGTTGCAGGGTTTTGGCGTGGATCCCTCCCGCACTTCGCCGTTCATGGCTGAATTGAATGCGGATATCCTGGACAAGGTCTCCACCAATGTGCCCATCTTCATCCTGAATCAGTCCGGTCATATTGCGTATGTAAACCACAAGGCAATTGAAATCGCCGGGTTGACGGATCAAACGCCCAACCCGCCGGGCGGCGGTATCTTCGTCAAGGATGCCAAGGGCAGGTTGACAGGAAAACTTGTCGAGCCGCCGTCCTATTTGCCGTTCATGGCAAAGATACCGACCCCGACTGAAGCGCAGCTGATTCAGGCACTTCAGAAGACAACCAAGAGCATGGCGGCGACAGGCATCACCACGGCGTCGGATATGAGCGTGGGCGCCAATCTGGGCGTCGATCAGGAGGTTGCCCTCTATAAGGCGCTCACCGCGAATGAAGGCGCATCGATCAGGATTCGGGGATACCTTTACGGCGCAGCCTTGCCCACGGGGTTCAACTCCGTCAAGCCCAACGAGGGTGACGACCGTTTGCGTTTCATCGGCGTCAAATTCATTTCCGATGGTTCGACGCAAGGGCTGACTGCGGCACTGACCGAACCCTACATTTACCCGATAGGGTCGAAATTCAGCGGGGATCTCAACTACAAGAATGAAGATCTCTTCGGTCTGATCAAACCCTATTTTGACCAGGGCTGGCAAATTTCCATTCACTCCAATGGCGATCGTGCGATCGGGCAATCACTCGATAACTATGCCAGGCTGCTGGCGGGCAATCCGCGCCCGGAAACGCGTCGCCTGCGCATTGAACATTTCACGATCAATACGCCGGAAGAGGTCAAGAAGGCTGTGAAACTCGGGGTGATACCCAGCTTTACCATCGGGCACGTTGATTATTGGGGTGAGGCATTCCATAACCACCTCATTGGTCCCAAGCGCTCGAATCGCATCGACCCAGCCGCTGAGTTCAAAAAGCAGGGCTCGCGTTTCACGCTCCATAGCGACTCACCGGTGTCGCCGTATGGTCCTTTGAAATACATTTCCCAAGCGGTGACCCGATTGTGGCAACTTCCTCCCCGCAAGGTTCTCGGGCCGGATCAGCGCGTGACGGTCGATGATGCGATTCGGGCCGTCACGATCAATGCGGCTTACCAGCTCATGTCTGATGACAAGATCGGCAGCCTTGAGGTGGGCAAGCAGGCTGATCTGATCATCCTGGATCAGAATCCGCGCACGACCGCTCCGGAGAAAATTGCCGATATCCAGGTTCGGGAGACCTGGATCGATGGGAAATGGCAGGCCCGGTGAGGATGCGCCTGAGCGCATCTTCGCAGCGCTTGACTGCCAGCCCGGGGATATCTGAGCGCATATGCGCAGCGCTTAACTGCCACCACGGGGATATCTGAGCGCATATGTGCAGCGCTTAACTGCCACCCCGGGGATATTCTGGAGTACGTGCCGCAGGCAGAATAGGTAAACTTCGGGAAACCGCCCGGTAACTCTTGAAGATCTGACCCATGAAGCGCTTTTCTCTCCGCATGGCTGCGGTGGACACCCCGATCATCCCTGCGGTCGCCGCCCTGGTGGTCAATAACCCGGGAACCATCTCGTTAGGCCAGGGCGTGGTGAATTACGGCCCCCCTGCCGAGGCGATCGCGGCGCTTCCCGGCCTGATGGGCGATGTTCAGCTGAACAAGTACCAGGCCGTGATGGGGTATCCGGCGCTTGTCGACGCGCTCAAGCAAAAACTGGCGCAAGAGAACGGCATTCAAACCGGTTCCGACGCCATGGTCATGGTGACCGCAGGCAGCAACATGGCCTTCCTGAACTGTGTCCTGGCGGTCGCCGATCCAGGCGACGAGTTCATCCTGCCGATGCCGTTCTATTTCAATCAGGAAATGGCCATCCGCATGTGCGGATGCACGCCCGTGACGGTTGCGACGAATGATGACTGGAGCCTGGATGTGCAGGCGCTGGCAGCGGCCATTACGCCGCGCACGCGCGCCATCGTCACGGTATCGCCCAACAATCCTACCGGCGCCGTCTATTCGCGGGAATCCCTGACCGCAGTCAATGCGTTGTGCGCAGAAAGAGGCATTTACCATTTTTGCGATGAAGCGTATGAATACTTCACCTACGACGGTGCAACGCATTTTTCGCCCGCTTCGTTGCCCGGCGCGCTCAGGCATACGTTTTCGTTTTTCTCCATGTCGAAGAACTACGGCATGGCCAGTTGGCGGCTGGGCTATGTCGTCTTCCCGGTCGATCTCTTTGACGCAATGAACAAGGTCCAGGATACCAACCTGATCTGTGCGCCTGTTCCATCGCAGTTGCTGGCGCTGGAGGTATTGAAATTCGGGCGGGCCTGGGTTCAACCGAAAGTCGATGCGCTCGGCGTCGTCCGGGAAAATGTATACGCGGCCCTCGGTTCACTGGGCGATCAGGCGCAGTTTCCGAAAACCCAGGGCGCCTTTTACGTCCTCATGAAACTCCCCGGCCTGGCGCCCGACCAGGATCCGCTGGCCTTCAATCGCGCAATGGCTGAAAAGCACAGGGTGGTCTCTGTCCCGGGCTTTGCGTTTGGTCTGACGAGGACAACCGAGGCCAATTACCAGCGCTTGTCCTACGGCGCGCTCGAGCCCGAGAGCGTCGTGCAAGGCGTCGAGCGCTACGTGGCGGCCGTCAAAGACTGGTACCGGATCTAGGGCGATTTCATCGGGGGATGGATCCCCGATGCGGGTTCATTTCTGGGCACGCACAGCGCTGTCGCGCCGCGCTTTCCTTGTGGCCTATTTCCGGCAATTCCGCTTATTGATCGCGGCTTCCAGCGCGATGCGCAGGCCGCGAATTTCAGCAAGTGCGTCCTGTGCTTCCATGTTGTTGTCCAGACTGAAAAGTCCGAGCCCGAGCGTGGCGAAAGTTGCGACGCCCACCAGATTGATTGCCGCGGTCGTCTGGTTGCTCTGATTGATCGCGGCAACGAGTTCCCGTTCAGCCGATGCATATTCCGGATAGGCCTCGACAAGCTCGGCGCAGGTTGCCGCGTCGATTTCCCGTTGATCCTCCGGATCGACCACGCCGACCACGCTGGTCGAGGCGCAGGCGGCGAGCAGCAGCGCTGCAAGGAGTGCGAACAGCCGTGTGTGCAATTTCATTTTGGACTCACCAGAAAATACGGCGAAAGAGCGATACGTTACGATCGACCCGCCGCGCGAGGTTTCTGAAACCCCATGAGTTCAATGTACACCCAATGGCCTCGCGCCGCAGGACCAGAGTGGCGATGCACCGATGCATTAGCGATGATGCCCGTCAGCTCGGCACGCGCCATAGGTTTCGAGCAGCACATAGCGCTGGCGGATGTCGCCCGTCGATAGCACCAGTGCGTAGTCCTGGACGAGCCAGGTGATGGGCGGGCAAACGGCAGGCATCTCGATGCGGTTGCAGCGCCGCGCAAGCGTCACATGCGGAGCCAGCGCGCGGGCGCTGACAGGCAGGTGGTGTTCTCGCAACGCTTGCCCGAGTCGCTGGTGCAACCCGATCAATGCGTCAGGAATGGCGCCAGGGCACAAAACGGCCAGACCACCAGGCCAGTGCTGCGGCGTATCCAGGCTTAACGTGAATGGCTCGAACGGGACGCGCAGCGCATCCCGGACTTCGTCAATTCGTTCGCTGGTTACGCCGCCGATAAAATGCAGGGTGACGTGAAGATCGGCCGTTGCGTAGCGCCTGCAATCCAACGGCCAGGCCCACGGGGCGATCGTCTGTTCGAGGGCCGCCGTCGTGCTTCTGTCTGGCCAGAGTGCGATAAAGATGCGGTTCATGAGTGCTTGATTGCCGTGTCTGCCAATTATTCAATATTATTCCCGGGCGGCGAGCAGATTGGTCCATCCGTGTGCGCGCCTTGGCAACTGTTCGACTTCTGAGGGCTCTTTATGCCGGATCCATCTGCCCCTTGCCCCTGTGGTCGCACCCTTGGCAAGAAGTGGCTTTCCTATGCGCAGTGTTGCGGCCGGTACCTGGATCACTTCGACTCCACGCCAGCGCCCGATGCTGAAAGCCTGATTCGGTCGCGCTATACCGCGTTTGTGCTTGAGCGAGGCCAGTATCTGCTGGATACGTGGTGCGCCGCGAACCGCCCCGTTGTCGTGGATTTTGATCGTGGTGCGAAGTGGCTGGGTCTGGAGGTCAGGCGGCATCGGCAGATCGACCAGGACCATGCTGAAGTCGAATTCGTGGCCCGCAGCCGTATGAACGGCCGGGCTTCGCGATTGCATGAAGTCAGTCGCTTCGCGCGCGAAGGCGTGCGGTGGGTGTATGTCGATGGCGATCTCCACGGCGTTCGGGAAGGCGTCTGATAATATTGCCGCTATGAAACCCAGACGCCTTATCGTCGCCATCACCGGCGCTTCCGGCACCATCTACGGCGCCCGAATCCTGCAGGCGTTGCAGGGGTCGGACGTCGAGACGCATCTCGTCATGAGCGATTCGGCCAAGCTCACCATGGCCTCCGAAACCGATTTCAAACCCCAGGATATCGAGTCCATGGCCCACGTGGTCCATGCGCACAAGAACGTCGGTGCGACGATTGCCTCCGGTTCGTTCCAGACGATGGGCATGATCGTCGCCCCATGCTCGGTGCATACGCTCTCGGAGATCGCGTGGGGCATGACCGGGAATCTGATTTCAAGGGCGGCGGACGTGTGCCTCAAGGAGCGGCGGCGCGTGGTGTTGCTGCTGCGGGAAACCCCCCTGCACGCGGGACATCTGAAGGCCATGCTGCAGGTGACTGAAAACGGCGCGATCGTGATGCCGCCTGTGCCGTCGCTCTACACCCGACCGAAATCCGTTGACGAGATCATCAACCACACTGTCGGTCGCGCCCTGGATCTGTTCGACATCGACACCAACCTGGTCGAACGCTGGAGCGGTCTGGGCAGCGGTCAATGATCCTGTATGTCTACTTCAAGTTCGTCGTGCGTGACGAGCCCGCGGTCCCGGGCGCCGTGCGTGCGATGCAGGGCGAACTGCGGCGCGAATTTCCGCAAGTGCTCTCCAGGCTGATGAAGCGCCCGGACGCGGATGCAGAAGGGCGCGAGACCTGGATGGAAACATACGAGCTGCGCCAAGTGGATCTGGCGCGGTTCCGTGAACGACTCGACCAGTTGGCAGTGCTTCACCACTTGCCACAACCCCGGCGCAACGAGGTGTTCGTGCCGCTTGACGCGGCCGGGTCCGTGCCGGCCTGACCTGGTGCGCGACAGGCCCCGCCAGTCAGGACGGCGAGGAGGTCACGCGTTCATTTCGATTGGCGCTCGAAGACATCTTTGAGGATTTTCGCGCGCTCCTGGTTGGCGAGTGCGGATGGATGTTTGTCTATCTCGTCGATATAGTATTTGCGATCGACATCCTCGTTGCGCGGCGCGAGGGTGAGATCCACGACTTCGTCGGCCAGCGCGCGCAACCGCTCCAGGAGCAACTCGTTCGAGAAATGTGTTCCCTTGAAAAGCGATTCGTCCGAGCGGATGAATCCGACGATGAATTTCTGGCCACGCTCACGGGAAACGCGCGCCATTTCGCCGATGATGGCCAGGTACCGGTCGTAATCCGCGTCGGTGACTTCGGTCGAGCGGGTGTCCAGATACAGGTCGTAAAGTTTTGATCGGTCGATGATCTTGCCCAGGGGGCCCCATCCGGTGATCATGCGGCACTGGCCGGTCTCGACCAACTCACCATCAGCCGCGATCTCGTACTTGGGCGACCCTGCGCTGTAGTTGACTTTGCAGGCGGCGCGCTGCGCCTGCCAGGGAATGGTCAGCAGGAAGTTGATGGCGCCCGATGTGTCCAGTTCACTGTCCAGGATTGCCAGCGGCTGCTGTACCCCATACCCCTGAAATCCGTAGTTTTTGACCGGGCGTCCCGTGAGTTCGGCCAGATAGTAGGGCAGAGTTTCGCGATCCCCCAGACCCTCGCCGAAGGTAAACGAATCGCCAAAGAAGTTGATCCGGTCGCCCGTTGACGCAGCCGGCGGTGTGACCCGGAATCCATCCTCACCGATCGTATAGTCGGTGTCGTAAATCACCCGGTCGCCGGGCGCGATGAGTTTGAAGTGGTGAATGCCTTCACTGCCGATCGCTCCGATGTCCGTCACGACCCAGTAGTCGACGGGGCTGAGGAGCTTATAGGGGTAGGCCGGCTTGCGGTACAAAAACGGCGCGATCGACTCCGCCACGGTGAGCGCCAGGAAGAGCGATGCAAGGACCGTAAGGCTGGTGCGCAGCGGCGCTGAGCGCCATGCAAGCCCGCCGAACAACAGCGTCAGGGCGAGCAACAACCCGCTGACGTTGCGATACGCGTAGGCCGCCAGCACGAGAGCCAGCGACAGCGCGAATACCATCGCCGACAAAAGGCGTGGATGTCGGCAAGGTGGCTTGCTCGCTGCCATCGCTGGCCTGGTCATCTCGCTCAAATCGTCTTGCCCCATTCGCTCACCGCATGACAAACGGGTTCGCCGGTGCTCCTTCAGCGTAGGACATCAGCACGCTCTTGGTTTCCAGGTATCCGCGGATCGCCTCCATGCCGCTCTCGCGACCGATACCGGAATGCTTCATGCCGCCAAAAGGCATCATGTAGCTCAGCGACCGGTAAGTGTTGATCCAGACCGTACCGGCGCGCAGCACCTTGGACATACGGATGGCGCGCCCCATGTTTTCTGTCCAGACGCCCGCGGCGAGCCCATAGATCGTGTTGTTGGCGATTTCGACCGCCTCCTTTTCGTCTTCGAAACCGATGATCGAAAGCACCGGACCGAACACCTCCTCGCGCGCGATCCGCATATCCGAGGTGACGTTGGTGAAAATCGTCGGCTCGACGAATTGCCCGCCGGGCAGGGCGGGATCGGTGGCCGGGCCGCCGCCCAGGATGCACTGTGCACCCTCGGATTTGGCGATGTCGATGTAGGACAGGATCTTCTGGTATTGCGCGGGGGTGGTGACCGGGCCGATGTTCGTGTCCGCCGCCATGGGGTTGCCCTTGCGCGCGGTTTGCCCGAGCGCCACAACGCGGCGGGTGAATTCTTCCTTGATCGAGTTTTGCACCAGCAGGCGCGATCCGGCGATGCAAGTCTGACCGGTCGCGGCAAAGATGCCCGAAATCACGCCTGCAGCAGCCTTGTCGAGATCGCAGTCGGCGAACACGATATTGGGCGATTTTCCGCCGAGCTCGAGTGCGACACGCTTCATCGTCTGCGCTGCCTGTGCGTAGATGCGCGCGCCCGTGGCGTCCGAACCCGTGAACGTGATTTTCGCGACGTCGGGATGATCGACCAGCGCTGCGCCGACTTCCTGGCCGTAACCCGTGATGACGTTGAAGACGCCATCCGGAAACCCGGCTTCTTTCAGCAACTCGGCGTATTCCAGGGTGGATACCGACGCAAATTCGGAGGGCTTGACCACTACGGTGCAGCCGGCCGCAAGCGCGGGTGCGCATTTCCAGGCAATAAAGAGCAGGGGGGAGTTCCACGCCGTCAGCGCCCCGACCACACCGACGGGCTCGTGGCGCGTCCAGGCCATCATGTCCGGTTTGTCGATGGGCATCACCGCGCCCTCGATCTTGTCGGCCAGGCCACCGAAATAGCGCCACCACTCGCCATGGTAGTTAAGTTGCCCGCGCATTTCGGCCATCAGCTTGCCGTTGTCGCGCACCTCGACCTCGGCAAGGCGATCGGCGTTCTTGGTCACGAGCTCGGCCAGCCGAACCATCAGCTTGCCGCGCTCGGTCGGCAGCATCGTGGCCCACGGGCCTTCGCGCAAGGCCTTCGAGGCCGCCGCGACCGCGCGATCGACGTCCTGCGCGCAGCCCTGCGCGATCCGCGCCCACGGCTTTCCCTGGTAGGGGTCGATGCTGTCGATCCACCGTTGCTGCGCGGGTTCAACCCACTGGCCACCGATGTAATGGTTGTATGTCTTCATGTTGGTTTCCCTTTTCCGTCTCGCCCCTGGGTTCCCTGCCACCCCCCGCGGGCGGCATGACCGGACTCTATTTATGGAAAGCGCTATTGGGCAGTATATTCTGCTCGAATCATGAAAAATACATCCGAACTGTCTGGCTGCCGAAAGGACGGCCGCCATTTCCGCATCTTGCGCCGGCTGTTGTCCGGGTTCGCCGCGTTGTGCGCAGCGGGTCTCCTGGCGGCGGGCCTGCCAGCCAAAGCCGAGACGTTCAATTTCGTCGCGCTTGGCGACATGCCTTATGGATTTGACTCAACCGCGGGTGCCAATTACCGATCCCTGATCAGGGAAATCAACGCGATCAAACCGCTGTTTTCGGTCCATGTCGGCGACTTCAAGGCCGGGTATACGCAATGCTCCGACGAAGAATTCGCCCGGCAGCGGCGCCACTTCGACCTGTTCGAGCAGGCCGTCGTCTATACCCCCGGCGATAACGACTGGACCGATTGCGCCCGCACAGTCGCCGGGAGCTACGATCCGCTCGAGCGCCTGGCCAAGCTGCGCCGGGATTTCTTCTTCCCCGATCGTTCGCTCGGGCAAAAGCCGATTGCGCTCGAGAGCCAATCCGTCCTGATGCCGAAGTTCCCCGATTTCATCGAAAACCAGCGCTGGATCGTCTCCCGCACCCTGTTCGTGACGCTTCACATCGTTGGAAGCAACAACCGATATGATCCGACCGACCCTCGCGCCGAAGCGGAGTTCATCGAGCGGGATCGCGCGAACATCGCGTGGATTCAGGATGCATTTCGCCTCGCCCGCCAGAAGGGGCTCGTCGCGATCGCCTTCTTCCTGCAAGCCGACGTGCTGCTCGGTGGTGACCGATATGAGAACTATCCGCCCAAATCGGGTTACCGCACGTCGTTCGGGCAGACGCTGCTGCCACTGGCCAGGGAATTCGGCAAGCCCATCCTGATCGTGCATGGCGATAGCCACGAGTTTCGCTTTGATACGATTTATGTGCTTGATGGCCAGCGACTGAAAAATGTCCAGCGGCTCGAGGTGCCCGGCGCCATCATCACCAGGGCCGTCGAGGTCACGGTCGACGAAAAGGCGGCCGTGCCGTTTTCGGCCCGGGTGATTTCGCCGAAATAGCGGCGGCAGGATTTCGCTGCAGACTCCTGAGCCCCTGCACTCGGGGACTGACGACACTTCTGTGACGATGACCTGCGATCTAGTTCAGTCGACACCATGAATAAAGTGCGTCGTACATGACCATGCCGTGGCCGAGCATGTCGTGGTCGTTGATAAAGTTTGTCGACAGACCCAGCGAAATCGCATACAACCCCGCCGATTGCGGCGACAGGTCAAGGCGGGAAGTGTCCGCCCCGCGAACGATCAGCGCCAGTCGATCGAGCGCAGGATCGTCGAGTTTGTATTTTTCAATGAAAGCGTCAAAGCTGCACCGTTCGCCGACATGGCCCAACTCGACCCCGGGTACGTCATACGGTATTGCCCCCGTGCTCTGGGCCGTTCGCATCACATCCTGAGACGGCACATACAGAAACTCAGGGTTCGAATCGATAAACCGGGCAATGAGCCAGGGGCAGGCAATACGGTCAATCTTGGGGCGCTCGCGCGTAATCCATTTCACGACGACTCTCCGGGATTTTTCAGTAACGAAGTTTCGAATCCTGCGGCCTTCCATGTTGCGATGCCGCCGACAAGGTGGCGCGCATCGATCCCCATTGCGCAAAGCGTGGCCGCAAGCCCCTGACTGATCTCGTGCCCATGGGCGCAGTAGACGACCGCCAGCCGGTTGGGCGAAATGTCGTCCTTCCAGTCGAGCCATCGTGCAGGGTCAAACCATTGCGCGTCTCGGATTTCGGTGCCGTCATCCTGCCTGGCTTTATCGCGCCTGACGTCGAGAAGCGTAAACAGCATGTCACTGGATTTCCAGAGAGCCAACTCCTGTGCCGTAATTTTGCTCAAGACTTTCTCCTATCTGACGTAGGTCACGAGTAATCCCAGGAGGGCACTCACCGCAATGACATGAATGACGTTTCTCTTGAAACGAAACAGCGCGATGCCGGCGAGAATTGCGATGACCGCCGAAATGACGTCGAAATGGCCGTGCAGCCCCTGTGGCCAGAGGACGTGATACCCGAAGAAGATTGCAAGGTTCAGAATGACGCCGACGACGGCTGCAGTGATCGCTGTGAGCGGTGCCGTGAATTTCAGATCATTGTGTGTTGTCTCGACAAGCGGGCCGCCCGCCAGAATGAAAAGAAAGGATGGCAGGAAGGTAAACCACGTGACGAGCGTCGCCGCGACGGCCCCGGCAAGAAACAACGATTGAGCCCCGAACACGGCCTTGACGTATCCGCCCACAAAGCCTACGAAGGCAACGACCATGATCAGCGGGCCGGGCGTTGTCTCGCCAAGGGCCAGGCCATCGATCATTTGTGTTGCCGTGAGCCAGCCGTAGTGTTCGACCGCCCCCTGGTATACGTAGGGAAGAACGGCGTACGCGCCGCCGAACGTGAGCAGTGCCGCCTTGGTAAAAAACCATCCCATCTGGGTCAGCGTGTGCTCCCATCCATAGGTCAGGGTCAGCCATCCCATCGGAATCGTCCACAGCAGCGCCCCGACCACGACCACGCCTGCGAGTCGTTGCCATCGGAACAAGGCATGTTCCGGCGTTGGCGTCTCGTCGTCGATCACGGCTGCACCATAGGACTTGTCGGCCTTTCCGTGTCCGCCCCCCATTTGAAACCGCGAGGGCGCAAAGCGTCCGCCGAAGTAACCTATCAGTGCGGCGGTCGCGATGATGGCCGGAAATGGCACATCAAGCGCAAAAATGGCCACGAACGCGGCGGCGGCAATTGCCCAGAGTGCGTTGTTTTTCAGGGCCCGTGACCCGATCCGGTGCGCTGCCTGCGCGACGATGGCCGTCACGGCAGGCTTGATGCCATAAAAGAGCCCGGCCACCAGCGGCATCTCCCCGAAGGCGATATAGATCCAGGATAGCGCGATCAGGATGAACAGGGATGGCAGTACGAACAACGCCCCCGCAACGATTCCGCCCAGGGTTCGGTGCATCATCCAGCCGATGTAGGTCGCAAGCTGCTGCGCTTCAGGGCCAGGCAGCACCATGCAGTAATTCAGGGCGTGCAGAAACCGGC
>CAITPF010000319.1 GCA_903894155.1 uncultured beta proteobacterium
CCCCTGCCGGGCGAATTGCGCCGCCGAGGATTGCGCCAGGACCGCCGGGAAACAAGGCGACCGAACAGGTCGCCGCCCGGCGGGACCAGCAACCGCAGGGCAGTCCGCGTAGCGGACCGGCGCAGCCTGAGCCCGGCGGGGGTATGCGGCACACGGCCCGCAAAGAGGGAGACTCGCTTACACCAACCACAGTGCAAAAAAAACACCCCTCGTGTGAGGGGTGTCTTGTTGCGGCGCTGAAGTGACTTACTGCGGCGCTGCGGCGGTTTGCACCGTCTCGGTCCTGCGAACCAGCTTTTCCTTGATCCGCGCCGACTTGCCCGAGCGATTGCGCAGGTAGTAGAGCTTGGCACGGCGAACGTCGCCGCGGCGCTTGACCTCGATGGAGGCGATCTGCGGCGAGTAGAGCTGGAACGTACGCTCGACGGCTTCGCCGGAAGAAATCTTGCGAACGATAAAGGAGGAGTTCAGACCACGATTGCGGCGGGCAATGACAACACCCTCGTAAGCCTGGGTACGCTTGCGGTTGCCTTCAACCACGTTGACGCCGACCACGACGGTATCGCCGGGCGCGAATGTGGGCATGGGCTTGCCACCGGTCAGGCGGGCAATTTCTTCTTGTTCGATCTGTTCGATCAGGTTCATGATAACTCCAAGGTCATCGTGCTCTCGGCTCAAGATTTGAATTCGTGCGCTTGCCGAACTATTCGGGCCGCGCGGCCGGGCAGAGGATGAAAGTAAGAAAGCCCTTGATAATACACGATTTTTATTTGACAACGCAACTCTAAACGCGCAACTAACATCGCCCGATGTCCACTTACTCCCTGCTGCTGGTCATCACTGCCGCCATCGCCCACGCCACGTGGAACCTGATCGCCAAGCGCGCGGCAAACGTGGGCCCGGTATTTGTATTCGCCTACTCGGTGTGCGGGGTGATTTTATTCACCCCCTGGGTCGTCTGGATTCTGCTCCATGACCAGGGCCGCTGGGATACCGCGGCAATCGCGTGCATCGCGCTATCCGGCGCTGTCCACCTCGCCTACGGCCTGTGCCTGCAGCGCGGCTACCAGGTGGCGGATTTGTCGGTGGTGTACCCCGTCGCAAGGGGAACCGGCCCGATGCTATCGACAATTGGCGCGTTCGCGTTCCTGCATGAACCTGCCTCGGTGGGCGGCGTTGGCGGCATGCTTTGTGTCGTGATCGGCGTCATGATGATCGCAACGCAGGGTCGCCTGGGGAAGTTGCTGCAACGGGAATCCATGATTGGCGTGCGCTGGGGTGTGGTAACAGGCGCACTGATCGCCTGCTACACGCTGATCGACGCCTACGGCGTCAAGACCCTGCTGATCGCGCCCGTGGTCTTTGACTGGGCAGCCACTGGGGCCCGGGCCGCGTTTCTGTTCCCGCATCTGCTGCGAAAGCCGCAGAAGTCCATTGATGCCATGCGGGGAAAATGGCACCTTGCATGGATAGTCGGATTTCTGTCACCACTGGGCTACATCCTGGTGCTACTTGCACTACAGGATGGATCACCAGTGAGCCTGGTGGCACCCGCCCGGGAAATGTCGATGCTGCTGGCAACAATCGCCGGCCTGTACCTGCTGCGCGAACCGGTCGGATGGGGACGGATGCTAGGCTGCATCCTCATCGGCGGGGGAGTCGTTTTATTGGCGAGCAGTTAAAAATATCCGGATATCGAAATCCGTTAAGAACTGCTCAAGCCTGATCAAAAACCTGCCGCATTGCCGATCCAGAGAAACCCGGGGATCATGGCGCCCCAGAAAGCGATCATGACGATGTCGGAAAAAACACGGCGCAGGCCGGGATTTTTGCCAGAATCACCACCCGCATAGCCGGATGACGAATAAGACGAGGAATGACTGGGACGTGATTCGAAACGCATGATCGCTGACTCCTGTGTTTGTAGGGGCCACCCCGCGCCAGTTGCATGACGGGGGTGGCAGCCGGGACCTGAACCGGCAAAACCCGATGGTCACTGTGACCATGTACAGTACTGTACACTTAAACAGTACTGTTTGCAAACACAGTTTTATGCAGATGCCTGCACGACTGCATTTTTGCAACACGGAGCCTGCGCAGCGGCGCCTGCCCCGTGTGCGACTAATAGGCCCAGGGCCTGCGCGCCTTGTCCGTCACCCGATAGGCGTTGATCTCGCTTAGCCGCGAGAGCGTCATCGCGATTTCGTCCATCCCTTGCAACAGCATTTGCCGAAGGGTTTCGGGCGCGTCGAACCGATACCGGCGCCCTGAGGGCGAGACGACCTCCTGCGACTCGAGATCGACCGTGACCCGCCCTTTGCCGCCGCAGGACTGCACCTCGTCGGCGATCTCGCGCACCTGCTCGATCGGCAATTCGACCGGAACCATGCCATTGCGGAAGCAGTTGTTGAAAAAGATCCCGCCATACGAAGGCGCGACAATCGCGCGAAAGCCGAACTCGCGAAGCGCCTTGGGCGCACGTTCGCGCGAGGATCCGCAACCGAAATTGCGGTCGGCCAGCAGCACCTGGGCCTGGTCGTATGGGGGCTGATTCAGCACAAAATCCGGATTGGGCGAGCCGTCAGCCATAAAGCGCTGCCCGTGGAAGAGATTGGCCCCGTAGCCCTTTGCGTCAGTACCGCCGAGGAATAACGCCGGAATGATCTGGTCGGTATCGATATTGATGCGCAGCATGGGCGCAGCCACGCCGGTCACCTTGCGAAACGATTCCATTATGCAAGCCTCCGGGCATCTGTAATGCAGCCTGCGATGGCGGATGCGGCGACCGTCGCGGGGCTGGCTAGATGGGTACGGGTCAGCGGGCCCTGCCTGCCCTCGAAATTGCGGTTGGTCGTGCTGACCACGCGCAAGTCAGCAAACCGGTTGTCGCCGATATGCCCGCAAAACCCGCAGGCCGACTCGTGCCATTCGAAGCCGGCTTCCTTGAAAATGCGGTCGAGCCCTTCGGCTTCGGCCGCACGCTTGACCGGTGTCGAACCGGGCACGCAGATTGCCTGGACGCCCGCCTTGACCTTGCGACCCGCCAGCACGGCCGCGGCGGCACGCAAGTCGGACAGGCGCGCGTTGGTACACGACCCGATGTAGGCGACATCGATCGGGACCCCCGCGAGCGACTGGCCGGCGGACAACTTCATGTAGCCCAGGGCGCGCTCGCCAAGCTGTCGCGCCTCGGCGTCGACCGCCATGGAAGGATCCGGGACCAGACCGGAGACCGAAACCACCTGTTGCGGGCTGATCCCCCAGGTGACCTGGGGCTCGAGCTGGCTGCAGTCCACCGTGACCTCGCGGTCAAAGACCGCAGCATTGTCGGATGGCAGCGTGCGCCAGTAGGCTACAGCGCGATCCCAGGCTTCTCCTTTCGGGGAGAACTCGCTGCCGCGCAGGTACTCGATGGTTTTCTCGTCCGGGGGCACGAAGCCGTACTTGCTTGAGAACTCGATCGCCATGTTGCACAAGGTCAGGCGGCCCTCGATCGAAAGATCGCGCACGGCGGCCCCGGCGAATTCGGTCGCATAGCCGATTCCGCCCTGCGCGCCAATTTGCCCGATGAGCGCCAGGATCATGTCCTTGGCGCAGACACCGGGTGCAAGGGACCCGGCAAAGGTCACCCGCATCGTGCGAGGCCGGCTTTGCGCCAGGGTCTGCGTGGCCAGCACGTGCTCGGCCTCGGAGGCTCCGATCCCGAAGGCCAGCGCACCGACGCCGCCATTGGTGCTGGTGTGGCTGTCACAGCACACGAGCGTCGCGCCCGGGAACGCAATCCCGAGTTCCGGCGCCGCCACGTGGGCGATGCCCTGACGGGGATCGTTGTAATCGATAAAGTGAAATCCCCACTCGATCGATGCCTTGCGGGTCGTCTCGATCATGACCGGCCCGCTGACCGACACCGAGTCAGTGGGCCCGCGCCCCGGACGCGTGGAGATCAGGTGCTCGATGATCGTGAATACCTGCCCGCGATTCATCGGCTCGTGCCCGGCCTCGCGCAGCGAGCGCATGGCCTGGCTGCCCGAGAGCTCGTGCAGGACCAGACGGTCGATCTGCAGCAGGTCGGTGTCGGGCCCGAGGGCCGTGATCAGGTGGTCGTCCCAGACCTTGTCGAAGAAGGTGCGGGGCTCGCGTCCGGCAGTCATGTGTAGCGCGCCTCAAGATCCTTGAACCGATCGGCGTCCAGCACTTTCTGGCGTTCGGCGAACATCATGAGCCTGGATTCGATGCCCTTGATCGAACCATGCACGGCCATGTGCTGCATCACCTCCTGCATCGCCAGCATCGAGGCCTGCAGCGCCGCGTTGGCATAACAGACAACGGCATACCCTGCCTGCGCGAGCTCTTCCCGGGGAAGCAGCGGCGTCTTGCCACCGATCACCATATTGCACAGATGAATGCCCGGGACTTCGCGCGGGATCGCGAGAAGCTCCTCGCGCGTCAACGGCGCCTCGATGAAGAGGAAATCTGCGCCTGCCTCCTGGTAGGCGCGGGCGCGATCGCATGCGGCCTCAAACCCCTCGATCGCCCGGGCATCAGTGCGCGCCAGGATCATCAGATCCGGATCGACGCGTGCATCGACGGCAGCCTTGAGCTTGTTGACCATCTCGGCCTTCGGGATGACATCCTTGCCGTCAAAATGCCCGCAACGCTTGGGGTAGGTCTGGTCCTCGAGCATGATGGCATTGGCGCCCGCCCGCTCGAGCAGCTGCACGGTCCGGCGCGCGTTGATCGCGTTGCCAAAGCCCGTGTCGCCATCGGCCAGTATCGGAATGCCGACGACATCGCGCGCCGCCGCAACGTGGGCGGCCAGCTCGGTTACCGAGGTCAGCCCGAGATCGGGCACGCCCAGAAACGTGTTGGCGACTGCCGCCCCGCTGATCAGCATCATCTTGTGCCCTGCCGCCTCGATGATGCGCGCAGCCAGCGCGTTGCCAGCCCCGGGCATGAGATGCCCCGCGCCCGCGACCAGCTCGCGGCGCAGGACCTTGTTGAGAGACTCTGCCATGTCGTTGATCCTCCGTTGAGTGACCGGCGCACGGCGCCGGCATTGCCGTTCAGGAGCGATCGCTCCCCTGACAATGCGCCCGAGTATGCGTGAGCGGCATCCTGATGACAAGAGATCCCCGCCAGCGGGTAAGATATCCGCGTTTGACCTGTCACCCAGAGAGCGATGCAGGGGGATTGCGGCGCGCCACGCCGGGAATCGCTCCCTTGGGAAAGCCTGAATAACTTCAACGACATCACAACAGACATGACAACCTTTACCTCAAGCCACGCACTTTTCCAGGTATTTTCCGACCAGGGGATGGATCGCGTCTTTCTGGTTCCGGGCGAAAGCTACCTCGGCCTGCTCGATGCGCTGGTCGATTTTCCGCAGATTGACGTCGTCACGTGCCGCCACGAAGGCGGCGCCGGGTTCATGGCAGTCGCCGACGGCCGATTGACCGGTCGCCCGGGCGTGGCAATCGTCAGCCGCGGCCCCGGCGCATCGAACGCGGCGATCGCGGTCCATACGGCCCAGCAGGATGCCGTGCCCATGATCCTGCTCGTCGGGCAGATCGCGGCGCGCGACCTGCGTCGCGAGGCTTTCCAGGAAATCGACTATCAAAAAATGTACGGGTCGATCGCGAAATGGGTCTTTGAATGCAGCAGGCCGGATCAACTGGCCGAGGCGGCGTTCAAGGCCGTGCGCGTGGCGACTTCAGGGGTGCCCGGGCCCGTCGTGCTCGTGTTGCCCGAGGATGTGCAGCAGCAGGCCGTTGAGCGGCCGGCTTTCCACAATCATCCGCAGGTTTTCGGAGTGCCGGGCGAAGCCACGCTCGACGAGATCTGCGCGAGGCTTGCGGCCAGCGAGCGGCCGCTGGTCATCGCCGGAGGCTCCTTCGCCGCCCCGGGTGGACGCGAGGCCCTGCTCGCCTTCGCGCGGCACTGGCAGTTGCCCGTGCTGCTCTCGTTCCGCCGCCACGATGTCTTTCCCAACGATGATCCGCTCTACGTGGGCGACCTGAACCTGGCGAACCCGGCGGCACAGATGGCGACTTTCGAGCGCAGCGATTTCGTGCTCGCGCTCGGCACGAGGCTGGGAGACATCACCACCCAGAACTATGTGTTCCCGCGCTACGCCAAGGCCAACCAGCCCTTCCTGCATTGCTACCCCGATTCGCGGGTCATCGGCTGGGACACAGTCGCCGATTACCCGCTGGTCTGCGACCCGGCTGGGCTGGCGAAAGCGCTGACGAACCGCCCAGCCCCGGCTCCCTCGCCGGCGCGCCAGGCATGGCACGCCGAGTTGCGCGGTCATGCCGAGGCCTGGTGGAAATGGCCGCAGAAGGCCGCAAAGCATGGGGTCAACTTCACCGAAGTGGTGAAGTCCGTCATGGACCATGCGCCGCTGGACACGACCATCTGCCTGGATGCCGGCACGTTTGCCGCGCCCGTCTACCGCCACTTCAATTTCCGGGGCAACCAGCGCCTGATGGCGCCGCTCGCGGGCGCGATGGGCTACGGCACGCCGGCCGCGCTCTCCTGCGCCCTGCGCGACCCAAGCCGCACCACCGTTTGCATGGTGGGCGACGGCGGCTTCCTGATGACCGGCAACGAGATGATCCTCGCGGTCGAACGCAAACTGCCGATCGTGTTTATCGTCGCCAACAACAGCAGCTACGGATCGATCCGTCTGCATCAGGAACGCGGTTATCCGGGGCGCGTGAGCGGCACCTCGCTCTTTAACCCGGATTTCCACGACCTGGCAAAGAGCTACGGCATGCAGGCAATGCGCATCAGGGAAAAGGGCGAAATCGATCCGGTGATCGCCCGCGCGATCGCGATGCGCGAACCGGTGCTCATCGAGGTCAACTCAAGCCTGGATGTGATCCTTCCCTGATCTACTATGATCCGGGCCGGTTGGGGGAAACCTCATCCGGATCTGGCCCGGGATCGTGCGCGGACCAGCAAGGACGGTTTCCCGAACCCGCACACCCCTGCGCCCACAAAAAAAGGCCGTCCTGTAACGAGAGACGGCCTTTGCGTTGCGCTGACGCGCGCAGCCCGCGTTGCGGGCTGAGAAATCAGGTCTTGGGCTGCGGCGTAACACGCAGGTAAGGAAGAACCTCCTTATACCCCTTCGGAAACTTCTGGCGGATCACCGA
>CAITPF010000320.1 GCA_903894155.1 uncultured beta proteobacterium
CCTGAACGGTGAAGTCATCTACATCAGCTCCGACACCCTGAGCGAAGAAACCCGCAACGGACCCGCGCCTTACTACCGCGTCACCGTTCGAATCGGCAAGATCGACGCCGCAAACCCGCGCGCCAGCGAAGTCAAAATCACCCCCGGCATGACCGCCTCTGTTGACATCCGCAGCAACTCGCGCTCGGTCCTGAACTACCTGCTCAAGCCAGTGCACAAGACACTGGACGAATCCCTCAAGGAGCGCTAGCAATGTCAGCAAAGTCCATGGGCTCGGAGGTAGACGGACTGTTCTGGCCGGGCTTCGTCGACGCTATTTCCTGCCTGGTGCTCAACCTGCTGTTCCTGACGATGGTGCTCACCATCGCGGTCTTCGTGCTGGGGCAGGCGCAGTCCGTTACGGTCAAGGAACTGGTGGAGTACAAGGCGGTTAACAAGGCCGAACACGAGCAGGAGATGATCGAGCAGTTGCGCCACACATCGGCGCCCAATCCGCCGCCGGCTTTGCTCGTGCCCGCACCCGCCCCCGCCCCCGTCCGCGCCCAGGCCTACCCGCCAGCGGCTGCCAGTGCACCGCGCGCGCCCGGGTCGCCGCCTTTTGTGCTCAAGCCCGAACCCAATCCTGCCGTTACCGGTGATGTGAGGATAGGTGGCGACGCCCGTTCCAACGCCCTGATCGACATTGTCTTTAGCAGCCAGATCGTGATCGTGCCGCAGGAGCGGCGCGCCGAACTGGTGGCCCGGATGCGCGAGATCGAGGCCACGCATCCAGGCCGGGATTACGAAGTTCGTATCGCCACCGATACCACTTTGTCCGACGCGCGTCGCAATGCCTATTTCAGGGCGGTCTCGGTGCGCGATCTGATGCTCGCTGCGGGCATCCGGCCGCTTTCCATCTCGCTGCGCATGGAGAGCAACGGACCCGCCGGTGGCGAAGGCGTGGTGCGAATTTACCCCGTCAAGGATTGAACTATTAGGGCCTAAGCAATGAAATACAAGGACATTTACAAACTCTGGGCCAGCATCGTGATCCCGCTTGCACTGGCGGTGGTGATGGCGTGGCGCCTGCGCGCCGAAATCGCCAATCTTATTGCCGTGATGCCGCACAAGGAACTGATGTGGGCCATCTTCTCGGCCATGGGCATCGGCCTGTTTTTTTGCGTGATGGCTGCCATCACCATGAGCCGCGAACTGCGCTGGGCCAAGCTCTGGGAACTCGGCGACCAGAAGGTGCACAAGGCGCTCTGGCCCAAGCTCGACCACCAATCCGAGGTTGCCGGTGTTTACAACCTGCTCTCGGGTAGCCGCAACCGGGTTTCCGACGCCTACAAAGAAACTCTCGGCGCCGAACTTGAAGTCGCCGAAGAGCGACTGTTCGGCAAAGTCTCGGTCGCCACCTTCATCAGCGGCATCCTGGTCGGCCTGGGCCTGCTGGGTACCTTCATCGGTTTGCTCGGCGCCATTGAGGACATTGCCCGCCTCATCAGCAGCCTCACCTTCGGCAACAACGACAACATCGGCGCACTGTTTGGCGACCTGGTGCAGCGGCTCAAAGACCCGATGCGCAGCATGGGCACCGCCTTCACCGCTTCGCTCTTTGGCTTGCTCGGCTCATTGTTCCTGAGCTACCTGTGCCTGATGATCAAACGTTCCGCGCTGCAGGTCATCGTCAACATGCGCACCACGATCCGCCGCACTGATGCATTCCTGCAGCTCGCCGAAACCCGTACCTATGAAGACCACCTCGACCTCGCCGTGCGCGAAGCCACGCAGTGGCACACACTGTTTGACGAACTGCGCAGCAACTACCAAAACATCGTGCAGGACTCGGCGCAAACCCAGGCGGCAGTTCGCAGCCTGGTCGAATCCAACCAGCAACTCGCCAACGACCTGCGCCGGCGCAACGAAGCGGCCGAATGGGAACTGCTGTACGAAGAACTGCGCAGCAACAACCGCGAAGTCCTGCAATCCACCGCACGCACGCAAAACGACATCCGCAGCCTGCTCGACTCCAACCTCCTGCTCGTTGATAACCTGCGCGATCGCAACGAAACCGACCAGATGATTCGCCGCGTGCTGGGTGAGGGCGTGCACTGGGCCGATGCGTTGGAGCGCGTGATCGAACAGTCTGCCCGCATGCGCACCGAAACCGTTGGCGCCACCATCCGCATGGTCGAGAGCATCCGCTCGCTTGAAGTCGCCACCACCCATGCCAGCGAGCGCCAGCCCCTGGTGCAGGACGAACTGCGCTCATCGCTGGCCCTGATTGCAGCGCGTGTCGGCAAGCTATCGCAAATTCTCGAAGCCCAGGCCCAAGGTGTTTCCACCTACAGCGAAGCCCTGCTCGAAGGTCTGCAAAACCATCAACTGGCGATCGACACCAACAACGAAAAAATGCGCGCCATGCTGGCCACTGTGGTGGACAAAGAATGAACACCCAGTCGCCCCCCGTCATTGCGAGCGAAGCGCGTCCCCGCGTCATTGCGAGCGCAGCGCGTCCCCGCGTCATTGCGAGCGAAGCGCGGCAATCCAGGCAGTTGGCCGTCATTGCGAGCGAAGC
>CAITPF010000321.1 GCA_903894155.1 uncultured beta proteobacterium
TAACCCTTGGCCTCGCCACCGAACTTCTTGCTCAGCACGGTCGTGATGGCCGCAGTCAGCGTCGTCTTGCCGTGGTCAACGTGGCCAATTGTGCCAACGTTCACGTGTGGTTTGGTGCGTTCGAACTTACCTTTTGCCATGATAATCCTCTGACTGATTACTTACCGCGGGCCGCGATGATCTCTTCGGCCACGTTTTTGGGTGCTTCGGAATAGTGCTTGAATTCCATCGTGTAGGTCGCGCGACCTTGCGTCTGCGAACGCAGGCTGGTCGAGTAACCGAACATCTCCGCGAGCGGCACTTCGGCCTTGATGACCTTGCCACCGCCAACCATGTCGTCCATGCCCTGGAGCATGCCGCGACGCGATGACAGATCGCCCATCACCGTGCCGGCATAATCTTCGGGCGTCTCGACCTCAACGGCCATCATCGGCTCAAGCAGAACCGGCGAAGCCTTGCGCATTCCATCCTTGAACGCGATCGAGGCAGCCATGCGGAATGCGTTTTCGTTCGAGTCAACGTCGTGGTACGAACCGAAGAACAGGGTCGCCTTGATGTCCACGACCGGGTATCCGGCGAGCACGCCCGAGGGCAGCGTATCGCGGATGCCCTTTTCGACAGCCGGGATGTACTCGCGCGGAACCACGCCGCCCTTGATCGCGTCAACGAACGCGAAGCCGCCGCCCGGGGGTAGCGGTTCGATCTTGAGCACGACGTGGCCGTACTGACCGCGACCGCCCGACTGCTTGACGAACTTGCCTTCGATTTCATCGCAAACCTTGCGGATCGTTTCGCGATAGGCCACCTGAGGCTTGCCCACGTTGGCTTCGACGCTGAATTCGCGCCGCATGCGGTCGACGATAATTTCGAGGTGCAGTTCGCCCATGCCCGAAATAATCGTCTGGCCCGACTCTTCGTCGGTGTGCACGCGGAAGGACGGATCTTCCTGAGCGAGGCGCGACAGCGCAAGGCCCATTCTTTCCTGGTCGGCCTTGGTCTTGGGCTCAACCGCCTGCGAGATCACGGGCTCGGGGAAAACCATGCGCTCGAGCATGATGTGCGTATCGATGTCACACAGCGTCTCGCCGGTCGTGACATCCTTCAGGCCCACCACGGCAGCGATGTCGCCGGCAACCACTTCCTTGATTTCCACACGGTTGTTCGCGTGCATCTGCAGAATCCGGCCGATGCGCTCCTTCTTGCCCTTGATCGGGTTGTAGACTGTATCGCCGGACTTCAGGACGCCCGAATACACGCGCACGAAGGTCAGCTGACCCACGTACGGGTCGGTCATCAGTTTGAAAGCAAGCGCCGCGAACTTCTCGGTATCTTCGGCCTTGCGGCTGGTTTCCGAACCATCGTCGAGCTCGCCCTTGACCGGGGGGATATCCACCGGGGAAGGCAGGTATTCAATGACGGCGTCGAGCATGCGTTGCACGCCCTTGTTCTTGAAGGCGGAGCCGCACAGCATCGGCTGGATTTCGCAGGCGATCGTTCGCGTGCGGATACCCAGCTGGATTTCCTCTTCGGTCAGCGAACCGGTTTCGAGGTATTTATCCATCAGCTCTTCGTTGGCCTCGGCGGCCGATTCAACGAGCTTCTCGCGCCATTCGTTGGCCTGGTCAACGAGCTCCGCA
>CAITPF010000322.1 GCA_903894155.1 uncultured beta proteobacterium
GGTCTGCGCGGGCGCGACCAGGTTCCTGCGGCGATCATCCGCATGCTCTTCGAGACCTGGCTGGTCTCCAACTGCCTGTCGCTCGGCGATCGGGTCAGCATGGCCGTTGGCGTAGAGACGCGCATGCCGTTTCTCGATGCCCGCCTGATCGGTCACGTCATGGCCCTGCGCGGCCGGCATCCCGATCACGGTCTTGGGCAGAAGGCCTGGTTGCGGGCCGCCCTGAAGGGCGTCGTGCCCGACGAGGTGCTCGCAAGGCCCAAGGCCGGGTTTCAGCCGCCCGTTCGCGCGTGGCTCTCCGGCGTCGTGGATCGCTATGCCGACGTGCTGCGCGAAGGCGAGCTGGTTCGCTGCGGCATCCTCGCGCGCGACCGGATCGGGTACGTTTGCAAAGAGCTCGGCAACACCTGGCCCGGGCTTCTGCTTGCCTACAAACTGGTCCTGCTAGAGACCTGGTATCAGCGGGTCGTCGCATCATGAGCCCGAACCGAAGGGCGCGCCCGTGCGTTCTGATCTACAACCCGCTGGCGGCGCATGGCCATCTGGATTCGTGGAACGAAATGTTCATCGGCTTGCTGCTGGAGGCCGGGTGGCGTGTCCTGTCGCTGACGCCGGATGGCAAGCAACTGGATCAACGCCTGGACGCCAAAGGGGTTTCGGGGCGAGACCGTTTGCAAATCCTGACCTGGCGCGACGTCCGACCGGGCATCGCCGAGCGGATCTGGCTGCGTCTGTGCAAGATGATTGGCGATTGCGCGCGCCGCGCGGGGTTGCGTCAAAAGCGCCCGGTCATTACGGATGCGGAAGCCTGCTATCTGGAGCCCCACGAATTCGCACAACGCGTTCGCGGTGCGATCGGCGAGGCGCAGTGGCACCCCGATTTCGTCTTCAACATGTACATGGATCTGTACCGCACGGACACCGAGCGGTGGGCGAGATTCGGGAAGTCGTTCAAGTGGCCCTGGGGTGGGATTCGCTTTGTGCCGCATGCGGCGCCGACGGAAGGTTATTACAATCTCGCCTCGTGCGTCGGGATGTGTCTGCTGGACGAGGCGGTGAGGCCGCGCTATCAAATGCTGTTGCCGGCGAAAGTGTTCGCGTGCCTTCCGGATATCACCGATGCCAGGCTGCCGGACAAGCCCAACGACCTCGTGATGGAAATCGTCCGACGCGCCGCTGGCCGCAAAGTGGTCTTTCTTGGCGGTACGATCGGTGGCAACAAGAATCTCGCACGGTGGATCGAACTGATCGCGCTCTTGGATCCGGAGGAGTGGTTTTTCTTGCAGATCGGCGAGACCAACTTCAATGCCCTGACGCAAGCCGATGTCCATGCGCTAGCGATCCTTGAGGCGACCCCGCCGGAAAACCTGCTGATTCACCCCGACTACCTACCCGACGAGCGCGTGTTTAATGACGTGATCCGGGTTTCCGACATCATATTTGCCGTCTACCGCAACTTTAAAATCAGTAGCAATATGCTCGGCAAGGCGGCGGCGTTTGAAAAGCCGATCCTCGTTGCCGATAACTACCTGATGGGGCGTCGCGTGATCAAGTACGGCATCGGCAGGGCAGTTCCAGAGAATGACTCCAGGCTAATGCGCGATGCGGCGGCCGATCTCGTGAACAATCCGGTGCCGGCGGAAAATTTTGCGGCCTACCGCAGCGATTTCAGCATGGATAATATGCGCGAGACGCTGATGGCGTTCCTGGACAATCGTCCTGGCCTCAAGGCCGGATAGAGATCTGACATGAACATTCTGCAACTGTCGACCGACGATTTCAGCGGCGGCGCTTCGCGCGCCGCCTATCGGCTGCACCAGGCGCTTTGCGCCGAAGGCGTCGATAGTCGCATGCGCGTCCTGGTGCGTCAAACCGCCAACGAACGGGTGATCCCGGGTCGCGGGCCGCGCAGTTTCGAGCAAAAAGTGCGCGAGCGGATTGCGCGCATCGTGCGCGATCGCAGGGCGCGCCAGTTCAGGACCGATAACCTGATCATGCATTCTTACGGGCAGGTCAGTGCAGGGTTGGTCGACGAGATCAACGCGGGCGATGCCGATTTGCTCAACCTGCACTGGGTCGTCAATCTGCTTTCCGTGAGAGACATCGGCAGGCTGCGAAAACCGATCGTCTGGACGCTGCACGACATGTGGGCTTTTTGTGGCGGGGAGCACTACGCGCCGGATGATGCAGGTTCCCGATTCCGGAATGGATACCTGGCCGGCAATCGACCGGCGGGCGAGAGTGGGCCGGATCTCAATCGCGAGGCCTGGGAATCCAAGCGGCGCGTCTGGGCCGAACAGCGTTTCCAGATCGTGACGCCTAGCCGCTGGATGGCGGGTTGCGTGCGCGATAGCGTGCTGTTCCGCGATTCCCCGGTTCGCGTGATTCCTAACCCGATCGAGATGGAGCATCTCTGGCGCCCGTTGCCCAAGCGCTTTGCCCGTGCGGCACTCGGCCTTGATCCGAATAAAAAATACCTTCTGTCAGGGTCAGCTGGCGGTTCGCCATATCTCAAGGGCGAGGATCTTCTCCAGAAGGCGATGGCCCGCGTTGCGGCCGTGCGTGGCCAGGACATCGAGCTCCTGATCTTTGGGCAGTTCCGCCCGGCGCGCGCGCCCACTTGGCCCTGCCCAGTCCACTGGCTCGGCCCCGTGCGCGATGATCATGTCATGGCGACGATCTACTCCGCTTGCGACATCATGGTGGTTCCGTCGCGACAGGACAACCTCCCGAACACCGGAGTCGAGGCGAACGCCTGCGGCGCGCCGGTGGTCGGCTTCGAGATCGGCGGATTGCCGGATATCGTGTCCCACCAGGCCTCGGGGTGGCTCGCCAGGGCGTTCGATACCGACATGCTCGCCGACGGCATTCTCTGGATGCTCGCCGATCCGCCGCGCTTGGAGGACCTGTCAGCCCGTGCGCGCAAGACCGCGCTCGCACACTATTCGGGCGAAGCCGTGACACGGCAGTATTTGCAGGCCTACGAGGAGGCGCGCGCAGGCTGGCGTGCGCGCGAATGAAGGCGCGCGGTTTCATCGTCCTCGACAATCCGATTTCCAACGAGGGGCATCTGGATTCCTGGCATGTGCTCTTTGTCGATCTCCTGACGCGTGATGGCTGGAGCGTCATCGCGCTCAGCGCCGATCCGGTGGGGTTGACCCGCAAGCTGCAGGCCAAGGGGCTCAAGGCCGGCGCAAACCTGATCGTTGAGGGATCCGACATGCCCGGTGGCACAGGTTCCATGGCGTCGGCGCGTGCGTTGTGGCGTCGTTGGGGAGACTATCTGCATACGCGCCGGTTCGAATCCGGTCAGGGTCGCGTTCAGTCCAGGGGTCGGGCTGGGCGCGCGCGCGGCAAGTGTGCCGATGCCGCGATCGTGGTACTTGGCGGGCTCGCGGGCTCTGCACATGCGACGTACCGATGGATTCGGCGTCGGACAACGACACCCGGTGTTGCCGCGCTCGAAACGCACCTCGATCCGTTGGGCTTCTGCCGCCGGGCGCAAGCGTGCATCGCGCGGCATCCTGGCAAAGTCGTCGCGGTGTTCAGCATGTATGTCGATGCCTATATGCCGCAGGCCACGAGCTGGCCCGAATTCAGGCTCGCGCCCGGGGTGCCCTGGATGGGTTTGTGCATTACGCCGACGGGCGATCCGCGGCTTGAGGGCTATTACCAGGCCCCGACGTACCGGGGCACATGCTTCCTGGACGAGGCCGTCGCTCGTCGTTACCAGGCGTTGCTGCCCCAAAGGCAATTCGCTTACCTGCCCGACATCACGGAGACGGGTCTGCCCGATGCGCCGGAGCCGATCGTGCTTGAAGTCCGGCAGCTTGCAGGCGATCGCCGCATTGTCTTCATGGGCGGATCGATCGGAAAGCAAAAGAACCTCGCCCGCTGGTGGGGACTGATCTCGATTGCTGAC
>CAITPF010000323.1 GCA_903894155.1 uncultured beta proteobacterium
ACCACGCATCGGCCGCGCGCCGTGCTGAATTTCGCGGCCGAGTCGCATGTCGATCGCTCGATCCACGGCCCTGGCGAATTCATCCAGACCAACGTCGTGGGCACGTTCAACCTGCTCGAATCGGTGCGCGCCTACTGGTCGGATCTGCCACCCGCCGAACGAGAGGCGTTCCGCTTCCTGCACGTATCCACCGATGAGGTGTACGGAACCCTGCTGCCCACCGATCCGCCGTTCGCCGAAACGAACCCGTACGAGCCCAACAGCCCCTACGCAGCCAGCAAGGCATCCTCGGATCACCTCGTGCGCGCATGGCATCACACCTACGGGCTCCCGGTACTCACCACCAACTGCAGCAACAATTACGGCCCCTATCACTTCCCCGAGAAGCTGATCCCGCTGGTGATCCTCAACGCGCTGAACGGCAAGCCCTTGCCGATCTACGGCGACGGGCAGCAGGTGCGAGACTGGCTTTACGTCGTGGATCATTGCCATGCGATTGCACGGGTGCTTGAGGCCGGCCGCGTGAGCGAGACCTACAACATCGGCGGCTGGAACGAAAAGGCCAACCTGGATGTGGTCAGGACCATCTGCGCACGCCTCGATGAAATCCGCCCCCGCGCCGACGGCAAGCCCTATGCCGAGCAGATCACCTACGTGAAGGATCGCCCGGGCCACGATCGTCGCTACGCGATCGACGCGCACAAGATCGAGCGCGAGCTCGGCTGGAAGCCGCAGGAGACCTTTGAATCCGGAATCCGCAAGACCGTGCAGTGGTACCTGGACAACCCGAAGTGGATCGCAGGCGTGACCAGCGGCGATTATCGCAACTGGATCGGCAAGCACTACGGCCAAACTGCGGGCTGAGCGCCACGCACCTTTCGTGAGGAGATCGTCATGATCCGACCAACGGGCGCGAATCCGCGCCTCGCATCCATGCGTGTCGCCCTCGGGCTCACGGTGCTCGGCGCCGCCGCAGTCGTGCTTTCCGGCTGCGTTGCCACACAATCGCCAGTCACCTGCGCCAGCTTGCAGGGGAAGATCATCGCCCCGGCATCGATCGGGCTGCCCACCAGCGGCGCGACGGTCACGGCAGCCGAGCAGGTTGCCGCCACTGGCTCAGGCACAGCTGCCATCGGAGGCTATTGCAAGGTCAGCGCCGACATCCATCCGGTCGACCCCAAGGCGCCCCCCATCAAGATGATCGTCAACCTTCCGGCGAACTTCAACGGCAAAGGCCTGATGATCGGCGGCGGCGGCTACGACGGCACGATCCCGGCCGCGCAGGGCAACATCCCCGCTGGCCCCGTCAATGTGCCGGTGCCGCTGGCGCAAGGCTACGCCACGTTCTCAGGCGATTCGGGCCACCAGGCCAACAAGCTTGCGTCCCAGGACGGATCGTTTGGCCTCAATGACGAGGCCGTGCAAAACTTTTCGGGCGACGCGCTCAAAAAGACCCACGACGTAGCCCTTGCCCTGATCCGCGCTTTCTACGGCATCGAGAACCCGCGCCGTCTGTACTTCGTGGGCGGTTCGACCGGGGGGCGCGAGGCGCTCGCCGTGGCGCAGCAGTGGCCCACCGACTTCGACGGCGTTGTATCGCTGTACCCGGCCTGGAACGCAGCGACGCTCAACCTGCAGTTCGGCCGCATCACGCGTGCGCTTGCAGCACCTGGCGCCTATCCGAACCAGGCCAAGCGCCGCGCCTTATACGACGCCGCCATGCAGTCGTGCGATCTGCTCGATGGCGTGGCCGACGGGTTGATCAGCAACGTCCTCGCCTGCAATGCCCAGTTCGACCCGGCAAGTGCCACGCTCAACGGACGGCCGTTGCGCTGCCCGGGCGGCGCCGACACCGGCGATCAATGTTTGTCGGACGCGCAAATCAGGGCGCTCAAGACAATGGCGACCTCGCTCAGGCTCGATTACGCCGTGCAGAGCGGCGAAACCCTGTATCCGGGCTTCAATGTCT
>CAITPF010000324.1 GCA_903894155.1 uncultured beta proteobacterium
ACCTTGGTCCGCGCTCCTCCATCAGTCTGTACCGCAATGACTTCACCCTGATGACGCGGTGGCCTCTGGTCAACAACATGGTCGGCAAACATAACCGAGCCGGCTCCACTTTCGACATCATCGGCAAGCGAGGCGAAAGTCATGGCGTGATTTTTACTGCGTCGCCCAACGTTGAGGAGAGCGTCACGGCGATGCCACGCATCGCTGCGCCTCGAAAGACGGATCGCTACCCGTTCATCGTGACGCCCATGGTCACGGAAGAACACTACTTGCATGACTGGCGAATCGCTCGATGGTGGATATTTGCTGTGACGATCGCAATCCTGTTGCTGCTGTTTGTCGGTATGAACTGGCTGCAGCGGGCATATAGTCGTGCAGAGAACGAACTTGCGGAACGACGATTAGCCCAAGCCGCGATGCGAAAAACGCAGGAACAACTTGAATCTCGAGTCCAGGAGCGCACCAGGACGTTGACGATGGAGGTTGCCGAACGACAGGCGGCACAACTCGAACTTCGACGCGTTAACGAACATATCGCCGACGTTTCCCACAAGGCTGGCATGGCAGAGGTGGCAAACAGTGTGCTGCACAACGTGGGAAATGTGCTCAATAGCATCAACGTCTCCGTCACCCTGCTGGCCGAGCAGATCAAGACCACGCCGCTAGTGGATTTTCCTGCCGCCGTGGCCTTGCTGCAGGGCCATGGAGATGGGCTTGGACGCTACCTCACAGAGGATGCACAGGGTCGGCAGTTGCCCGGCTTTCTTGACCTTCTCGCGCAGCATTGGCAGAAGGAGCACGCCATGATGTCTTCCGAAGCAGAGCAGCTGAGTGGCAGCGTGCAGCATGTCAAGGACATCATAAGCCGACAGCAGTCCCTCAGCGGGCATTCAGGGCTCTACGGACAACTCAACATCAAGGACCTGCTGGACGATGTGCTGACCATTCATGGAACGGCGCTTCGGCGGATGAACGTTCAGAGCACCCTGGACTTGAACGGCCCTCAGGTATGGATTGGTGACAAGAGCAAGTTGACACAAATACTGATCAATCTTGTGAAGAATGCGGAAGAATCGCTAAGCGTGTCTGCTGCGAAGCATCCCGCGATCGAGATATGCAGCACCATCGGCACCGACAACCGACTTGAAATTACGGTGAAGGACAACGGGTGTGGTATTTCACCAGACGCACTCAAGCGCTTATTTACCTACGGATTCACCACCAAACCGACTGGCCATGGTTTCGGACTGCATGCAAGCGCCCTGGCCGCGCGCGAAATGCATGGTAGCCTGCACGCGGAAAGCGATGGCGAAGGGTTTGGTGCCACCTTTATATTGAGCCTGCCTCAGGCTAGCCCCGATTCAAGGTGACAAATATGAATAATGCAGCCCTCCTGCCGAGACGCATCCTTGTCATTGATGACAACCCTACGATTCACGAGGATTTTCGCAAAGTCCTCAGCCGCCAGGCAGATCCGTCGGCCCGGATGACACAGGCGGCGAACTCGCTATTTGGGCGAAGCCGGGAAGCAGACCATTCGGCCTCTTATGAAGTCGAGGTGGCCGCGCGCGGACAGGATGGGATGGAAAACGTGCGTCGGTCCCAGGAGCTGGGCAAGCCCTATGCCCTGGCCTTTGTGGATATGCGCATGCCCAACGGCTGGAATGGCATCGAGACCATACAGCAGATCTGGAAGATCCAACCCGACTTGCAGATTGTGATCTGCACCGCCTTTTCGGATTTTTCGTGGGCTGAGATACGTGCGCAATTGCACCATTCGGATCGTTTCCTGATTCTAAAAAAGCCCTTCGATAATATCGAGGTTCAACAACTCGCCGAGGCGCTCACCGGTCGCTATCTGGCAGAGACCATCTTGCGCGAGCAGTCTTCGCTCTTGCATGAAGCCCAGGAGATTGCCCGCATCGCCCATTTCAGTCACGATTTTGTCACCGCGGCCTGGAGTAAATCACCGCTCCTTCACGAGGTGCTGAACCTTGACACAGACTCCATAAGAAACGTTGAGCATTTGCTTAGCCTGCTTACGTCAGATGATGACCACAGCCTGGCGGCTCAATTGAAGTCTGCGATCGCGGATGGCACGAATTTTGGCGCAGTTTTGTCCCTGGGCGGCCAGGGCGATTCCAGCAAACGCTGGATTTCCGCCCGTTGTCGCTGGGGTGACAACGCTGGCCGGAATCCATCCAAAATGACCGTGACCGTTCAGGATGTCAGTGAGATCTATGCCAAGCAGTCGCAACTCCGCCTGCTTGAGGCGTGCGTGGCACAAATGAATGACGCGGTTGTCATTACCGACAGCGGTGACGAAGGCACGAGGGAGCCGAGGCTGGTCTTCGTCAATGACGCATTTTCGCGCCGTACCGGCCACACGCCCGAGGACGTTCTCGGACGCTCTATCAGCATGCTGTATGGCTCTGCTACTGACATTGAAGTAGTCGCCGGAATCGGGCGAGCGATGATGAATGGCCTGCCGATCGAGGCTGAAGTCTTGCTTTACACGCGCACTGACGAGGCATATTGGTGCGATATCGACATCGTTCCTCTCGTCGACAGCGTGGGCCGATGCACACACTTTGTGTGCAGTCACCGCGACATTACGGCGCAAAGACAGGCTCAGGCGCGTATTGAGCATATGGCCTACCACGACGTGCTGACAAGTCTTCCAAATCGGCGGCTCCTTGCCGACCGTCTGCAGCGTAGCATTGCGAGTTCCGTCCGTGACCCCGTCTACTCTTGCTTGTTATTTCTGGACCTGGATAACTTCAAGGAAATTAACGATACCTACGGGCATGAACACGGGGATTTACTGCTGAAGGCTGTCGCGACAAGATTGATGAGCCTGGTGCGCGAAGACGACACCGTATCGCGGGTTGGGGGGGACGAATTCGCCATTCTGCTCAATAAGCTCGACACCGATACAACCCTGGCAGCCGCAAAATCGGATGACATTGCACGCAAGATCACGTCCGCATTGTCTGAGCCCTTTCACCTCGCCGATATCAAGCACCACACGACCATCAGCGCAGGGATGGCATTGTTCGGCGCTGAGCAGTCGATCGTGGATGATTTGTTCAAGCGCGCAGATATCGCGATGTACCAAGCCAAAACTTCAGGCAAAAATACTCACCGCTTTTTTGACGCTAGCATGCAACACCAGGTCAATGAGCGTTCGGCACTTATCGCGGAACTGCGCCAGGGCCTGAAGGACGAACAGTTTGCACTTTATTACCAACCACAGTTCCAGAGCCACGGCGGGTTGACCGGGGCGGAAGCTCTGTTGCGCTGGATCCGTCCGGATCGGGAACCAGTTTCCCCGGCGGTCTTTATCCCCTTGGCTGAGCAGGCCGGGTTGATCTCACACCTTGGGAACTGGGTGCTGGACGCCGCTTGTCAGACACTCGTCAGATGGTCGTCCATGCCGAACATGGAGCACCTGACTCTCGCGGTCAATGTGAGCGGCGCGCAGTTCAAGATGACGGACTTTGTGGACACCGTACTATCGACGTTAAAGCTTACCGGCGCACGCGCCGACCGGCTGAAGCTCGAGTTGACCGAGAGCATGCTCGTGCATGATTTGGCCGACGTTCGTAAAAAGATGGCTCGATTAAAGGCGCAAGGCGTTTCGTTCTCTCTGGACGACTTTGGCACGGGCTACTCGTCTCTGAGTTATTTGCGCGAACTGTCGATTGATCAGTTGAAAATCGATCAGAGCTTCGTGCGCGATGTGCTCACCGACCCCAATGATGCAACCATCGTTCGCGCGATTGTTAATCTGGCGCAGTCCCTGGGAATGCAGATCATCGCCGAAGGCGTTGAGACCCGTGAGCAGCAGGATTTCCTGACCAGCATCAATTGCAATGGCTTCCAAGGCTACCATTTCAGTCGGCCGTTGGCGGCGTCCGATTTCAATCTATTCGTTAAAAATCAGATAGCCGATTCAGCGCTCTAGATGGTCAATGATATGTTGCCCGTCGTTCGATGTTCACTGTCTGAGCAATGCGTGGCTGCCAGTTTGTCATGGAAATTACTCCCTATCAGTGAGAGAATCGTCGTTAGTTTGGCAATCAGCCAATGCACGACTCGCACCAGAACGAGTTTCGAGACCCACAGCACTTGATGACAAGTCGAAAATTGCGAATAACGTTCGTCATCCCCAGAGACGACCTCAGCGGCGGATGCCGTATGGTCGCCACTTACGCAAAACTGCTCCAGCGGCGTGGTCATACGGTGAAGGTTGTCAGCGGAGTTCCTGGTCAGCTTGCGTTTCATGAACGCATTCGTGCGGTCTGGCGAGGCGAGTGGAAGCATGCATTTTCGTTCGAAAAACCACTGGCGGGCCACGCCACACAGCCCGAGGTTCCACTCACAACCGTTGCGCGCTCCACGGGTTTTCTGCCATCGGAACTACCTGATGCCGATGTGTTGATCGCCACCTGGTGGATTGTCGCCCAGTGGCTTGATTCGATGCCCCAAAGCAAGGGCGTGCGTATTCACTTCGTTCAGAACTACGAAATATGGGGTGGCAGCAGCGATCAGGTAGACGCCGCCTATCGAATCAATTCCCCCAAAATCACAACGACCCGGTGGCTCGAGGATTTGCTGCGCAATGAATTCGGTCAGAAAATTGTCGCACTGGTACCGAACTCGGTTGACCTAACGCTCTTTAACGCACCACCCCGGTCAAAGAACGGGATACCGACTGTTGGGTTTGTGTATAACTACTTTAAACCGAAGGGGTGCGACATCATCGCCGAGGCGATCGATCTGGCTCGCCAGCAGTGCCCCGCGTTTAGAGTGAAGTGTTTCGCAAGCGTGAATCCTACGCCCAATATGCCGCTGCCCAGAAACGTTGAGTTTCATTACCGCCCACCCCAAACGACGATTCGCGATATCTACGCCAGTTGTGATGCCTGGCTTTTCGGATCACGCAAGGACGGCTTTGGGCTGCCACTGATTGAGGCAATGGCGTGCCGCACGCCGGTGATCGCAACCCCGGCGGGCGCGGCGCCCGAACTCCTATTGCATGGCGGTGGAATACTGGTCAAGCCAGATGCGCGCTCCATGGCGGACGCCATACTTGCAATCTGCGACATGCCGGACTCCGAATGGAATGTCATGTCGCACGCAGCGTTCGCCGCGGTTTCAGGTTACGCTCTGGAAGACGCATGCAACCTTTTCGAGACGGCGCTACTCAAGGCCACGGCGAATTGAGCGGCCGGGAAGTATGACGACACGACCGGCCGACGTTGCAAAAACCTGTCGCCTGCCATACTGACAAGCATCCAAGAAATCTTGATTCAGTCAGGTGCGCGGCAATCCTGCCCGTTCTTTCCAATGGTAATTTTTACTGATGCCGCCAACTCAGCGTGCTTGGCTCCTATTCCTGGTGTTAGCCCATTCGCCCTCTGCTGCCTTAAAAGGTGGGGATGTCGCAGGATGGGGCTTGCGTGAAGACGGTGGTGAGCGAACGCCTGTCGACCTACTCCGAAGCAGGACAACCAGCAGCACGATTGATGTCGCCCGAGTGACTGTCGATCAAAACGGCAGAGTATTTGCAGATACTGGCGAACAATGGAAAAGTCTGGCCGACTGCATTGAACAGGCCACGAAAGGAAGGCATTTAACTGCTAACGCTGATTTGCTGCCCCGCTTCCACGGCTGAAATCGCATGCATGGCGTCCAGGAGTTCCGGCCCCCGCCGCAAGGCGTGCCGGTTCGATTCCGGCCCTGGGCACCGACACCGCGTCCATGATGTCTGCTCGAACGAACGCTAGTTTGAGTCAACCAAACGAACAATGTCATCGATGGAATCGATCAGGCTAACGTCAAAATCGACGCGAGAGAAATCGATGCCAAACATCACTTCCAGCTCCATGATCAGTTTCATCATGGAAAATGAATCGAGTTTGGCGCTAATGAACAGCGAATCGCTGTCGCTGAATTCGGTCGGTCGCCTTTTCTTTTCGAGCAGTCCTTGAATGCACACCCGCAGTGTTTCCTTGTCGCTCACGTTCATATGCTGATTCCAAATAGGCTGATCATGTAGGATAGCCGGTCGCCTAACGAAAACGTCCATCCTTCACTGGCAAATACCTGAAGGCAGAACACGAAACCCCACACAACGACGAAGGATTTGATCCGGCCAACCAAAGTAGCCGACGGTTCATAGCCGGCATGAGCGCGCAGTTGTGATATCCCGATCGCTACTGCGAGTGCGGTGCAATAGAAAAGATAGCTGGCATGGAATCGGTCCAGCGCACTCTGGAATCCGATTTCTTCGAACAGAAATATTCCCTGCAGGAAATGATATAAAAAATTGCCGACCCCGGCGGCCATTAACGTTGAGAAGAACATGCGCAGACGCGGGTGCTTACGAAACGTCTTGAGGAATGTGGGGATGTAGAAAAAATCGACCATCAGCTCCTTGAAATAGAAGTTGTAGCAATTCCAGAACTCGGCAAGCGTTCGTGCCTCCAGCGGTCGACACATGTTTCGGGGCAGTCTGAATCCAGCGAGTCTCGCGGTGCCCACGATCGCATGGCCGCAGACGGCGAGCCAGAGCGTAAAGTCGACTGTTTCAGCAATGATCCCGGCCCAGCCGATCAGAATCGGATACGGCTCACCGCGCAAGTACGCCGTCATTGCCTGCTCAACGGGTGGAAGATTCAACGTCTCAACTGTTAGCCAGAGAAGAAATAGCTTCAGGCCAAGCAGAATATTGGCCCACACCAACAATTTGATGCCCTTGATCTGGGTGATCGCCAGATCCCGGGGGGTGTGCGAAAGCGTTTTTCTCAAAAAAGCCGCACCTTTCCCAAACGGTGTCGTCGTCGCTCCCCAGAAGGGTTGCATTGTTCCCAACTGGAACATATCGGAGCTGACGTGTCGAGATCTCTGGTCAACAATTGCGTAGGCGATAAACCAGATATACGTATTGATTAGCCACATTAAGGCGAGCACGCCGCTGCGCAGCAACCCGGTTGGCAATAACCTGCTGATCAAGAACATCCCGACCACGACGAAAATCAACGTGATGACGGGCCTTCGCGCATAGACATGGCTTTTGTTCCGCCGCACAAGCACTAACGTACCCCATGCGAATATCATGAATGTCGCCAGCGCGACGTGCGCGTTGACCGTGGGCGGCAGCGAGGTAACCGAATGGAAAGTGGTGCCGGCAAACAGAATCGCGGAGCGATGTTTTGGAAGATAGGCCATGCCTGCGGCGGCCAGGATAACCGCCACCACTTGCCACCACCGATGATCAGGTTGCACGACAAGGGTGACAAGTTGAAGCGCAAGCCCTGCCGCCACGCAAAGTGCGATCTTTCCCGCCGCGGTCTGGCAATACGCGACAACAGGTTCGCGCTCATCAATCGCAAAGTAGCCACGCATCCTGTGATGAAAGGTGTTGGAGGGCGGAAAATGCGTATGCGACATTTCAGGCAATGAGTTTCCCGTGGAGTTGATTAACGCAACCGGGAATCAACGAGATCGTGCAACGCACGACGATCAATCTTGCCCGTGCGCGTCAGCGGAATGCATTCCATCGCCACGACGTCAGTTGGAAGCATGTACTCCGGCAACCGGGCCCCGAGAGCGTTCAACACCTGCTGCGCATCCACGGCGGCAGATCCGACGACACCGACGACGCCCATGGGCTTGCCGTCAACGACAGGCCAGGGAACGGCACAAACCAATGGTGCGCGCGTCACATCGCGCAAATGGTGCTCGATCTCCTCGAGTTCGACCCGATGCCCCAGGATCTTGACCTGATGATCGTTACGCCCAAGGAAGTGGAATGTCCCCGATTCGTCACGGATGACCCGATCACCAGTCAAATACCAGCGTTTGCCGCGCAACACTGGAAATCGGCGATCCGGCACTGGGGCCTCGCCAAGGTAGCCTTGCGCGAGTTGAATGCCTGAGATGGCCAGTTCGCCCGCAGTGCCGTCAGCGACCACGCCGCTACCATCATCGAACACTGCGGCCTCCACGCCTGGGAGTGGCTTTCCTATTGCAATCGTGCCTGCGCCGGGAGCCCTCGGCAAAACTTCCGGCACCCGTAGGGCAAGACATGTGACTGTCGCCTCGGTTGGTCCGTACAGGTTGTAGATTGCTGTGTTGGGAGCGATATTCCTCCAGAACTCCACAATTCCCGTGGTCAACGGTTCACCGCCAAACATTGTCAGCCGCAACGCTGGCAGCGATTGGGGAGTTGCTAACCCGGTCAGTTGGAACATCGCGGCAAACGACGAAACCAGACTCCAGACCGTCAGCTGATTGGTACGGACAAAATTGATGGCATTCATGACCTGCGAGGCAGGCAATATGTAGAGCGTTGCGCCGGAATGCCATGTGGTGAACAGGTTGTGCACCGAGACGTCAAAAGTCAGGTCAAATGTGTCCAGGACGCGATCACTGGCTCGCAATCCGACCAGGTGTGACATGTTGCTGACGTAATGGATCGCTGCGCCCACGCTGATCATCACGCCTTTAGGGGCACCTGTAGTTCCTGAGGTATGGATGACATAGGCGGTTTCATCAGCCGCCATCGGTCTGGGGGGGGGCGTTTCATCGAATTCGACGGTGCGCAGCGCGTCGCGATCAATCAACCGGATGCGACCTTGGCCGCATGGTAAATCTTGCACATCCGCGATGATGACCAGGTCCGGCGAAGCTGCCAGCACCCTTTCGGTCAGCACATCGAGACCATCCTTATCAACGATAAGCACCGAAAGGTCCGCCTGTGACAATATCGCCAGCAAGCGATCTTCTGGAATGCGCGATCCGATCGGTACGTACGTGGCCCCAGCCCAACACACACCCAGCACTGTGACACAGGCCTCAATTCCGCGAGAGGCAACTACACCGACGCGCAGAGAACCAGAAGCCAATTGCGCGAAACGCTGATATTGCCGGACACAAGCCGCGAATTGCGCCGCTCGTCTGGCCAACTCCAGGTACGTCAGTGAATCCTTGCCGCAAACCACCGCCAGCGAATCTGGATTTTGGCGGCTTTCAGTAAAAACCGAGCGCGCTAAGTTCAAGCTATTTGCCAGGAAAGGTGACCAACGCCAATATGGCAGGAGATTGTATTACAGGCTACCGAATTTGCACCCTGACAACGCCACGTAATCCGACTGAATCGACCAAATAGACTGACAATCTGTTAGTTTACTAGTATTTATATCCTGCATTTATTATGTAATTAATCCTGCCTTACGTTTACGTGATTCGGACTTAAGCCAACCGAAGCGATGACTACCATCCTGGTGGCAAGATATGCAGCAAGGCATCATCACCAGTTTCCTCACCACGCTCAGTACAAGTCAGTTACCATGGTGAAGATTATTGCCAGCTTGCCAATTTTCGGCTTTCCGTTACAAATGCCTCCGCCGGTAGATAGTTAGCCGCCAATTGTTCTCCAAAGCGTGCGCAACTGATGAAAACAATTCTCTCCCAGTTTGATTCAATTCGAATAATTAGCCTATCAGACCGCGGGGATCGACGCGCTCGGATCGTATCGGATTTGACCAAATTCAACATGACTCCGGGTAGTGGAACTGTTCAGTTTTTTGACGCAATTCGACCCACGTCAGCGGAAGGATTTCCGTCCATCGGGGCAAACGGCTGTTTTCAAAGTCACCTTGCGGTTCTTCAAAACGCCCTTAGCGAAGGAACAGAGCGATTACTCATCCTTGAGGATGACGCAACGTTCACGTCGATGTTCGATAGGGCTGACGCGCTCATAGAACTTTGCAATGAACCGACCTGGGATTTTTTGTATCCGGGTCACGTGCGTGCGACAGTGGATGGGCCGCTTAGGTGGATACTCACCGACGGTGGATTTGAATGCACACACGCGTTTGCCGTACAGAAGCGCGTGATTCCATCCCTGATTAAGTATCTGACTGATTGCAAGGCCAGGCCTGGCGGCCATCCCGATGGGGGGCCCATGCATGTTGATGCGGCCATCAGCATGTTCATGGCTCGCAATCCAACAGTACTCTCGTACCGTGCCAGCAAATCAATTGTCATTCAACACAGTTCTAGGAGCGATGTATGTCAACCCAAGATGGTTGATGCAGTCATTCCCCAAGGAATGCTGCGAATCGCGCGTGATATCAAGACTTGGTTGAAAACGCGTAGGTAGTACAACCGTGCCGGCCACGCCATGCCACGGTGCAAATAGCCTGCCTGAGCGCCGAAACGTTCTGCGGCATCCCCTGTCTGTTGAATTCCGCCCCCCGCCGCCAGGCGTGCCGGTTCGATTCCGGCCCTGGGCACCACCTACCGCAAATTGGCGGAAAATTGCTGCAATATCTGGTCCATGGGTTGATTGGATACCGAAATCATGCCCGTGTGAGTCTCTATGGACAGTGCAATTAATCCCAGCATCACAACGATAGAGATCGTCGCGACGCCTAAGGCCAGCGCCATTGCGCGTTTCTTTTGAAGGTGCACGGCGGCGATCGATATTTGCGCCAGGACTGCCAATAGTGCGACGCACAGCCAGCGCGCGGAATCGGCTGTGTTGCTCAACAGACTGAGCCGAGCCACGCGCGCATGAGCAAGGGTTGCCATCCATCCCGCCAAGGCGCTCGAAACATATGGGGGGGTACCGTCATTGGCTGCGGCCAGGGAGATTGTTGTTAGCAACGCAGAAAACGCAGCCTCGGTTTGTGGATCGGTTTTTTTTGTCGTCTTTAACCTGGGCCACTCCTGCTCAGCAGCCGAACGCACATAAACAAGCGCTGCGGATACCAGTGCCTCATGGTCCAGGCCTGGCATGGCGTTTGTCACCGTTATAAATTCGACGATCGTTTTGCTTTCATTCTTGATCGCATCGGCATTTGCCTGAAAATTCTGCCAGACTGATGCACCCAGAAATGCTGCAGTCAGGGCAAAGATGGCAGTAGAAAAACCAATGAATGGCGTGACGACACCATCAAAACTCAGCACGAGTGCGCGGGTTGCCGGGCGAAAGCACAACCAGTGAATAGCGACAGCCGTCGAAATATAAATCGCCGCGAGCGTCGCGACGATAAGCAAATCGTACGAATGCAACCAGGATGTGATCACAAATTCACCTACCGAATGAGTCGTTGCGTCGTCTTCTTTGACGTGGAGGGAATAAATCTCTTGTCATACTGGCAATCAGTCAATACAATGATACCTTAGTCCGGTTCGCAACGATGCCACGGACTTGTTCCCACTTTGAGTTTGATTGATGCCGCCGATGCAACGTGCCTGGCATTTATTTCTGGTGCTGGCCAATTCGCCCTCTGCTGCCTTGAAAGGCGGTGATGTCGCTGGATGGGGCTTGCGCGACGACTGTGATGAGCAAATGCCAAGCGACCTCATCCGACGCAGGGCAGTCCGCAACACGATTGATGTCGCACGAGTGACTGTCGATCAAAACGGCAGGGTAACCGCCGATAGTGGCGAACAGTGGGACAGTCTGGCCGACTGCGTTGCGCAGGCGGCGCAGGGAAAGTACCTGGCCGCCAACGCTGATTTTCTGCCTCGCTTCCACGGCTGAAATCGCCCGACAATCGTCCACGAGGTCTGGTCAAACAGGCAATCGGAACCGGCGCTATTGAGCGCCACTCTGCAAAAACGTTTGATCTTACTGATCAGAGGTGACTGGTCGCATTCGTTTGCCAGCACGCTGCAGCGCGCTATCTGCTCTCTTTTACAAGCTCATGCGCGAGCCGACCCTTGTAAACCGACACGACCGCGCCATCGTCCTTATGCGCTTCACAGGTGAGCCGGCCGCTCTGGCCACCCTCGATTTCCCACCAAAGCCAGCAGCGATTGCCATCATTGAGGCGGGTGCGCGAACCTCTCACGCGCAAAGACTCACCGCGTTTGACCCTTCCCCATTCGTTGCCATCAAGCGTGACGCTGCATGCCGCGATATCGTAGGTATGCGCAATTTCGATGATCGCGCGACCGGTTGGAATGACAGACGTTTCAGCGCGCAGTTCCATTATCCTGACATCTTGCCTTGCTTCATCATTTGTTACGCGCAAGGCGCTGACAAGACTTTTTATTTTCTTAAACATTGCCACCACTTCATGGATATTTGGCGTCCAGGTGTTACGCCATGGGTTGCAAGGAATTGCTCTGCTGATACCGACTGCCACAACGGCTTTGGCGTTTTTACCGTGACGCCACTTTGGTTTGAGGCTTCAATTTTCCGATCGCGGGTATTTCAGTCAGTGCCTTGACGATGGCCGCGCTCCACGACTTGTAGCCATCCTTGTTTAAATGCTGTCCGTCATTTGTCTTCCGCTCTCCGGGCCTCGAGAATTTCAACGAATCGACGTAGACGCAGGGCGACACATTCCGCGCGAGGAAGTTGGATATGTATTCAACACGCTGATTCGCCTTTGAATACAGCCCGCTTTCCTCGCCCCATGGCGGCCCGACCCAAACGCAAGTCGTTTTTGTGGACGCAATCGCCTTCGCAAGATCCGTCGTCGTCTGCCACACCCATGAAGTCGGCAGCGCTTTATTCGCAACCGCCGCGTCACCCACGATGACGACAATGACATCAGGCTTGTCGGCTTTTACGAGGTCCATGATCGGTATCGTCGTTGCGCCATAGAACTGGTATGTTCCTTGTGCATTGCTGCGTCGCTCGCCAGCACAGGACACCTGGACAGGCTTCAACCAATCACTGGCCCCCGCGCCACAGACACCCACGGAATGCACGCTGGCTCCTCTCGATGTCAGGTCATCCACCAGCGGATTCACCAGATTGAGCGGCAGCGCGAGGTGACTTTCGCCAACCACCAGAATCGACAGACCAGCAAGAGCTTCTAACAGCAATGCGCTACTCCCCATAACAACATCAATGCATGCATTCGACCGTTGTGATCCGGTGCTCGCTGAACTCTGCGATGCGTTTATTCACCTGGAATCCGCAACGTGCCTGTATCGCGTCAGTCGTGATGGCATCGTTCCCGGCCTGATTGCGCCTGAATGACGCTTGGCAATTGGGAGACCGTTACCGGACTGATAACAATCTTATTGCGATTTATCAAGCAATCTCAACAAAAATTATTGTTATTTGCGAATGCAGTATGTAAGTACCTGTAGGTCTTTACCAGTTACCGCGAATCAAGCTATTGCCGCCCCCAGCACACTAAGTTATTGTTGTTTTTATTGTTGCTGGCGCATGACTCGCCTGCGTTATAGCGGCGTATTTTTCTGGTGTTGCGGACTTGAGAGTCCTTTGGTGATTGTTCCCATCTTGCATCACTTTTGACGGGTCTTGCGCCGGCCATGCGGGCCGATGCACGGGAAGCGCGCTGGCGAGTCGTGTACGACCTGAGGAACATGAACCTCTACTTTACCGAGACAAGCAGCGGTCGGAGGGTCTACCTTAAACTCAACGCGCTGGACTACAGCGCTGGGCACGTCAGGATCATCGACATCGAGACGATCAGGTCGGATTACGACCTTTCAGTCACGTCGGCAAAGTAGCGCGATCGGCGGTGCCAGCCCTGAATACCAGCTCAATCAGGCTACTTTTCGGGTTGCTTCGAGGAATCCACGTACACCGTGATGAATTGCCGCCCGAACTTCAGGCCATGCTTGAATTCCGTCAGCATGTTCTGATCGGTGATGATTTCCGGCCTGACCGGGCTGCTCGCAATCTTTTCGTCAATTGTTTCGAACTTGCGTTGCATCAGCGCATCGATTGCGTCCATGTCGGCTTTCGAGTTTGCATTGAACACCGGCTTGTTATTGTCGGTCAGTGCCAGCAACCGCTCCGGCGCGTGGGCGATCTCGCCACGAAAATCATGGTCTGACGCGTAGGCAAAGTTGCCGTAAAGATAGGCATACTTGAATCCATCGACGGCGGTGATGAACGCATCGCCTGACCAGGTCGTGTTGAAGGCGAAAATACCGCCGGGATTCAGCCTTTCTTTCACGATCCTGAAGAAATCCTGCGAAAGCAGATTCGTACTGTAAGCACGCCAATACCAGGTCGTGTTCATCACGATGAGGTCATAGCGATGGTCGGTGGTTCGTAACCAGTGACGCCCGTCCGTGTAGTGGATCTCTACACGAGGATCGTCAAGGATTGACTTGAGTTCTGCATAGTTCTTCGTGATTTCCGCGTAACCCGGGTTGATTTCGACCACGTCGAAATGCTCGATCTTCGGGTTCATTGTCAGCACTTTCAGCCAGGCCCCGGTGGCCAACCCGATCACCAGCACCCGCTTGGGTGCGGGCATGAGCGCATGCAGAAGATAGGTGCGATTCATGCCATTGACGTTGCTGTGCAAATCCGTGGTCGTATGCCCGTCGTAGACATTACCGCCGAACACCGTATCGATGTTGTCCTTGCCCGCCACGACGTGAATGACGCCGTGCCGATTTTCGACCAGATGCTTGATGGTGCCCGGGGCCGCCTCAGCCATGCTGTAGATCAGCGCGGTATTGCTCTTGTCGATGCCGATCAGGGCCAGGGCAGTCACTGCGGCCATGACAACGAACGAGACCCTGGTCACCATGGCGTGGACGGTCTTGATGTTGAGCAATGTCACTGCGGCCAGGCCCAGCGTGCACGCGGCGATCAGGCGCATCGTATTGGCAGCGGACAACCACTCGAGCAACACCAACCCGGTGAGCAGGGGGCCGGTCGTGGAACCCAGGATATTTGCAAAATACACGGTCGACACCGACCGCCCAAGGCGATCGTTGAGCGCGGATCCCATATGGTGCACCACCGGGAACAGGATGGCCTTCGCGGCAGCCGTGATCAGGATCGAGAACGACAGGAGCGCGAGCCGCAACAGCGTCGGATCCATCTTGAAGATCATCGGCAATAGCGTCAGCAGGCTGAAGTCAACAAGCCCGGCAAACACCAGCGACCATGCCGCGATGCCGATAATGTTGTCGAACCGCTCGCAGAGTTTCTTGCCGACATAAGCACCGCTCGCAATGCCGGCGAGGAACACCACCAGCACAAAGGAGAATGCCTGCGGCTTTCCCTGATAGGCGAAGCCGACAATTCGAACCCAGGCAATTTCCTGGGAAAGGCTCAGGAAGCCGACCGAAAACGACAGCAGCAGCGCAAGCGATCTCATTTCCGGTCACTCAGCAAAAAGTAGACGCTCGCAGCGACCAGGATATTGATCGTGGCGGCAATGTAGATGACGGCGTTCAGGCCAATGAAGTTGAACAGGACGAAGCTCGTCACAAGGGCGCCGACCATGGCGCCCACGGTATTGACGGAATACAGCCATCCGGTTGACTGCCCGACGTTGCCCCAGGTGCGGGTCAGATGAACGATCAGAATCGGGAGCGTCGCGCCCATGAGCGAGGTGGGGATGAGCACAAGCAGGAAGTTGACGATTCCGATCACCAGATAGGACTGGTCAAAAAAAGCATCGCTGGCCCAGTACAGCACCGCGGGACTGCTGAATCCGAATACGCCGATCGTCGCTTCGCTCAATGCGAAGAGCAGAAGCGCGTGTTGAGGATGGCGATCGACGATTTGCCCGCCGGCGATCGCTCCGATTCCCAGCCCGAGCATGAAGGCCGAGACGATCACCGTCACGGACACCAGGTCGATGCCAAACGCTGAAAACAGGATCCGCTGCCACGCAACCTGATAGATAAGGCCAGCCCCGCCCGACAGGAAGAACGCGAAACTCAATAGCGGCAACTGGGCAATAGGATTGTTTTTCGTCATTTGAGCGGCGAACCAGCGTGGCCCTGCACAAGGTGGGTGCAATGCGCCAAATTATATCTTCGACCTGAAGTCACGGCGAAATAATGTATTCCCGGCGCAACGGCGCATTCCGGGCTCGAAAAACCGCGCAGGCGATTGTTCACATGCGCCGCTCCTGATGCGTCGTTTACCAAATGGCAGGTGATCGACCGGACTGAATCTGATCGCTTTACTTGATCAGCACCGCCGGGGACGGCGGTACGCTGCCGGACACCTTGTTAAGAGTCAGCAGCTGCGAAACCAGATTCATGACCTGGGTCGAATAGCCATTGTTTTCGGCGGGGATCGAGTACTTGTTTCCGTCGAGCGACCGGACCGCGGCGAAATGTGGCCCGGAAGCATTTTTCTCGACCACCAGAATCGCATGCTGCCGGCTCTCGCCGTCCTTGCGATTGGCGATGGTCTCGAAGGGCGTAACTGTCAGGAGTAGGGGATCCTTTGCCCGGTTCTGCACATAGACCACCTGCCCGAGAAAGTCGAAGATATCCCGAGTGGATCGCAACACGAGGTTGAAGGATGACTTCTTCTTGTCGCCGCCGAAATCGATGGGCCCTGGATCTTCACAAAAAAGCGTTTTATCAAACTCCAGTTGTGCGAAATTCCGGTATTCGTTGGTCTTGAGACAGAGCTGATAGGACTTTGTGAACTTGACCGGCTGATACTTCGTTTGGCTGCCGACAGAAATTACGCGAAGTTCAATCCCCGACTGCATCAACGCGGAGCGGTAGTTTTTCCCATAGGTATCAAGTAATTCTTTCTCGGTCTTGGCCGGCCCGTTATTGACGGCGATGTCGACCGCGTCGACGTCGAGTCCGTAGCGGATCAACTTGTGGAGAATTTCCTGAAACTCGTGATAGGAGTGCAACTCAGGATTGTTGTAATAAAAATGCGCCTTGCCGGCGGGATCCTTGAGCTCAATCGAATCAATGAGCAGGGTAAAGATCAGTGCCTTGGGCAGGTGATGCCTTGAGAAGAACTTTGCCGTGTCGAGCGAGATCGGCGTCAGGAACCCTGTCCAGAAGGTCGCATTGTCGAGCGACGACTGCGTGAAGTTGAAGGAGTTTCCAACCGTCAGTGTCCATCCCGGCGTCACCGAGGCGAGGCTTCCGGCAAGGACTCCGGTCACACCGGGCACAGCATTGCTAAACACCGCGGCAACGGTTGGCGCGTTCGTGACGCTGCCCGTGCCAGTAATACTCGGGATATCAAGGAAGCTCAGCGGGCGCTGACCTGCCGCGCGGTCGATGTTCATCAGCACGCTGTTGATCTGATACTGCTCGACAGTCTGCGCGTAGCTCGCGGACATTCCGGCGAAGTCTGGCGTGTAGGGCGTCGTACAACCAACGCACACGACGGCGGGCAGCAACGCGATGGCAACCCTGACGCTACGAAATAGAAAGCGCATTTTCAACTGTTCCCTTGTCACCGCCGCAAGGCGCAGCATTCAGCCCGATTCCGCCAGTCTGTCGAAGAATCGGTGCAGAATAGCTTAAAAATCCTGCCTCGCCTACGGGGACGGATGTCATAAAAGCCCCTGCGTGAAGATTCCGCTTATCGGAATATTCCAGGCGGCGGCCCCGCGCGGCAAATGATTGCTTAGCTGGCGTGGCATTGAATGACCAAATTGTTTTCCCTCATCGACTTGGCAACCCCGGCAGGGTCGTCTGCGCGAGTATGATCCTCGCTTGGAATTTCATCGATGCACTCTGACTCCACCACTTTGCCCAACCTTGCCCCGGAAACCGCGTTCCAGTATCGGATCACCCCCAAGCGATTCCGGCTCGGCTTCGTCGCGGCGCTGATCGTGCTCCTTGGTGCCATCTGGGTGAGCGCGCTCTACGGCATTGACATTCTCCGGCAGAATATTCAATTGTCGGCGAAGAAGGAGTTGATTTCCGATTCGGTCGCGCTGGAGTCGCACATCGCGCGAGCACTTGACTCGGTCGCGGCCAGACTCAAGGCGGCGAGCGCGATGATCGCAAGCCGGGGCGTTGGCGCGGATCCCCCGTCTGCCGCAACACTGAAGCAACTCATCCAGGACGACAGGTTCGTTCGGAGCCTGTCGCTCGTCGATTCATCGCGGAAAATCATTTCCAGCTCAACCGCACGCAACCTGGGGATCGTCATCCCCGGCGACTTGCTCCCCGAGGCCACTTCCCACCCGGATCGCCAGGAGCCGATCTTCGGGAAGGTCTACGCCGGCGAGGACCTGTATGGAGGTGGACACGAAACGCCTTCCGGTGCGTCAGGTGACTACTGGGTCGGATCAATGGCGGTGCGGACCGCGGACGAAACCTTTCACCTGGTCATCACAATCGATACCGGCCAACTCCGGGATCTCTGGTCAAACCGGGTCAACGAAGCCTCGACCCGGGTTCTGTTGTTTAGCGACACAGGCCAACTGATCGTCGCAGACCGCGCATCCCTGAAAACCGACCAGGCGCAGTTAGGTGTTGAATTGCGGACGCAGTTTCGGCAAAAGCCAGTCGGATACTTCACGGCTGGGCCGGCAAGACAGTGGCTGGTGTCCTATCGCGGCGACAACGACCACCGCTTTGTGCTTGCCCTGATGGGTGACGAACAGACCCTGTTTGCGCAGAACTCGGAAGCCATTGACCGGTTCATCTACGGAGCAGCGATTCTCAGCCTCTTTGTGCTGGCCTTCATGGGGTATCTGTTTCTTTGGTATTTCCGGTATGAATCCTCCGCGACGGAGCTGGCAAACCAAGCGCGAGCCATGGGCGCCCACCTGATCGTCAGCGAATCAGACCCTGACGGAAACATCATTCGAGTCAATCAGGCATTTCTCGACCGGTCCGGATACTCCCTCAAGGAGGTCGTCGGAAAGAACCATCGCATGTTCAATTCGGGCATATATCCCAAAGACTTCTATCGCAATCTCTGGATGACCGTGAACTCGGGCCGCATCTGGAGAGGAACCTTTCGTAACCTCACCAAGACGCGGAATCAATACTGGGTGCAGGCAACGATTGTTCCCTTCACAAACGTCTGGGGGAAGATCTCCCGTTACGTCGCGCTCTACAGCGACATCACCGACGCCATTGCACATTCAGAAAGCGCTGAACACGAGCGCCAGCTTCGTGAACATCTCACGCGGATCAAAGATGAGCTGGCATCAGACGCCAATACCGATTCGTTGACAGGGCTTCCGAACCGGCGCGCATTTTCCGCCTTCGCGGACAAGATGCTGAAGGTTGAGCGCGAAGGAATGCGTCCCATGTCGGCGTTGATGCTAGACCTTGATTTCTTAAAACTGATCAATGATAGCTATGGGCATGACGCAGGCGACCAGGTCCTGATCGAGCTGACCCGTCGTTGGGAAAAGCTCGTCCGGTCGTCGGACATGCTCGCCAGGATCGGGGGCGAGGAGTTCTGTGTCTTGCTGAACGACTCCTCCAGCAACCAGGCAATGATCGTCGCCGAGAAATTCCGTTTGGCCGCTGCCACGCATCCGGTTTTTTATCAGAGCCAACTCGCGGGCCGTCAGGAAATTCCGATCACCGTCAGCATCGGCATCGCCACGGCGAACACCCTGAGCGGCGTCCTGATCGATGACATCATGCGCGTGGCCGACGTCGCGCTGTATGAGGCGAAGAACACGGGCCGCGATCATATCGTCGCCCTCAGCCTCAACTAAGGGCTAGCCCAGCAGTTTGTCTTTGAAAAAGGCCAGCATGTCCTCGGTAAATAGCTCCGGTTGGCCAGGCTTTGACCCGAGCGAGCATCCCTCGTGGCCGAAGCGCAGGTGAATCTCCTTTCGCAGATCGGCCTCGGTGAGTGAAGGATCGGGCAATCCGGTATACAGGTTGTAGAAGTTTCCTTGCTCGTCGAGGTAATACACCGGAGCACGCGTCGATTCCAGCCCGTCCGGTACGAACGTCAAAGGCATGTCCGGTCGATCGAAGCTGTGCTCGGCGTCACGCCAGACTTTCAGCGCAATATCGCCTCCGCACAATCGAATGGCGTTGCAGTAGCCCTGAATCGCCGACAGCAGGGTCCATTTGTCCGAATCACCCATGGTGATGCGAATCGCCGTCCTGCCGGTGTGAGGCGTCATGAACTGGAAGATGCCCGAGGGATACATCGGCAACACAGCCTTGAACGCATTTCCCTTGCCCAGAACCGCTTCGGCCAGCGGCGTCATCGCAGCCTGAAGCACGGATGTCCCGCCTCGGCTCGGCCCCATCGCACCAAGTGCCTCTGCGTTGATGCGGCGATCCTGCATCAGCGTCGCGGCGGCCCGCAGCAAATCATAGGTGCCCGCGGAAAAGGTAAGTTGCCGCTGATCATGATATGTGTGGGTAATCCCCCTGGAACCAAAGCTGTCCACGATACACGCGGCGATCCCCTGCCCGGTCAGGGAATTCGCATGGCGCACGTGCGCACGATTGATGCCCGTGCTGCCGGGGATCAGAAAGACCAGCGCGCGCCGGCCTTCGCCCGGTGGAATAAATAGCTGCAGATGAACCTGCAAACGCGTCAGGCCTTTGCCGGTGATGATCTGCGACCAGGTATCGGGCGTGCCACTTTCAAACTCAAGGATCTGTCCTTCGATTCCATTGTCGAGCCTGATCGGCGTGCCTGAAAAATCAGGAATGCGGGCACTATTCACATCAGCCATGCTTGCTCCATTGGGCACTCAGACAACGCCAGCGGAATCGATCGGAATCACTACAGCTTGAAGCCGGTCTCTGCGACGATCTTTCCGAAACGCGCGTTCTCGCGCAGGACGAAAGCGGAAGATTGGGCGGGATTCAGCCCGACCGGTGAAATCGCCAGTGTGCGGAGCTTGGCCGCCACCTCCGGTTCTTTCAGGATCGCGGCGATTTCGGCGCTGACCCTGTCGATATCGACCTGCTTCGATCCTGCGGTGGTGAACATCACGAACGAGGTCACGATGTCGAGGTCCTTCTGTCCGGATTCGGTATAGGACGGTGTCTTGACGAGATCGGACGGCGCCGCCTGGAACAGGGCCAGCGCGCGCATCTTGCCGTCCTCAACGTAGCGCGCCGTTCCGCCGACCACATCACAGATCGCACTGAGGGTGCCTCCCATCAGATCGGGTACCGCCCTGGCAACGCCGGGATATGGAACGATGGTCAGGTCGAGGTTGTTGCGCCGTGCCCACGCATTGAGTACCAGGTGCACCTGCCCGCCGATCGAATTCACGCTGGCCGAGACCTTTCCCGGGTTTTCGCGCACGTCCTGAACAAAGGACGCGAAATCCCGATACTTCGAATTCTCTGCAACGACGATCCAGTTCGGCGCGTTGCCGATCACCGAAACCGGCGCAAGCTCCTTGAGCGGATCGAAGGCCGTGTTGAGCAAGACGTGGGGATTGATCGCGTACGTCGTGTCGCTCGCCAACAAAAGCGTGTGGGCATCGGGCTCGGCCTTGGCAACAGCCATCGCGCCGACCACTGTCGCCCCGCCAGGGCGGTTCTCGACAAAAACAGGCACGCCAAATCGTCGTTCAAGATGGCTTGCGATTGTCCGGCCAAGGATGTCGGTCGATCCGCCCGCCGCAAACGGAATGACGATCCGCATCGGCTTGGAGGGATAGGTCTGCGCAACTGCGGGCGACAGGCACAAGCCGATGAGGCCCAGGCAGCACCAAGCGGCAAGTCGGCGGACCGCCCTGCCCGTGAAGCCCACATTCGTGAGGGTCATTTCGCGTTCTCCGGCAACTATGCATCCAATAACTGATCGCTGAAGTAAATCCCAAGGAGGACATTAATTCAACCCATTTTTCCCGAATTGAGTCCCCCCGCGTGTCGGCGGGACGCCCTGATCGTCCTGGATCGGCCGAACCGCGTCAACCTGTCCTGTCTAGCGGTTGCCTGTGGGCTGCGCGTTGTCGTCTCGCCGTCCGTAGGCCATGTCGATGTCCAGCCATTTTTCCCACAACCGGGAAATCGACGCGTAATCCAGACGATCAAGCCCCTCGTGGTGGGCGACTTCGTAGACGGTGTGGGATGCCTGCATGGTGAACAGGGGCACCCCAAGGTCGCGCGCAAGCTCCAGCGCCAGAAAGGAATCCTTGCGGGCATTCGCGGTTGGCATGCCTCCCTCGAAATCGCCGTTTCGAACGCGCTCCCCGAATCGATGCGTCAACGGCCGCGTCAGGCCGGATTCCCGTTGCATCAGCGTGTAGAAAACCTCCAGCGGCACGCCTGCCTTGCAGGCAAGCGCCGCACCCTCGAGCAACATGACCATGGTGGTGTGGGCGACCGCATTGTTAATGACCTTGGCGCGCATTCCGTTGCCCACGCCACCGAGATTGAAAATTTCCTCTGCGGCAGCTTCCAGGACCGCAATCGCGCGCGGGTAGTTCTGCTCCGATGCGCCCACCAGAAAGGTCGTCCGTCCTTCGGCAAGCTTCTGCACGCCGCCCACGATCGCCGCGTCGACGACTTCGGCCCCGTGGGGTGCCAGAAACGTCACCAGCCACTCGATGTCCTGCGGGGCCACTGTGCTGGTTTCGATGAGGAGCCGGCCACGCAGGTTGCCTTGCGCCAGCGCCTGCGCTGCGGCGCGCGATGCCGCCGGGGTCGGCAACGAAAGCAGGATCACGTCGCACTGGTCGGCGATCGGCCCCGCACCGTCCGCGACGATGACCCCCGCGGCGCCAGCGATCCCCCGGCGCCCCTCGTCGAGGTCGAATCCCATCACCTCAAATCGTTTTAACAGCGGCTGAGCCAGCGCCAGGCCCGCATTGCCCAACCCGATCAAGCCAACCCGCGACTTTCCGTCCATCTTCGATCCTTTCGTTTCGCGCGGCCCCAGGGGCCGCGCACACCAGTCTGTTCAGTCGACAATCGCACCGGACGCCTTGATGACGGGTGCCCACTTTTGAAGCTCCTTGCGGATGAAGTCGGCAAACGCCTCGGGAGTGCTCGCAACCGGCGTCGCACCCAACTCAAGAAGTTTTTGTGTGACCTCCGGGCTGCGCACCACGGCCACCACCGCCTCGTTCGCCCGTCTGACGATCTCCGGATCGACTCCGGCCGGAAACAGCAACCCGTACCAGGAGCCCACCTCGTACCCCGGCAACCCGGCCTCGGCGATGGTCGGCAGCGCTGGCAATGCCGGATCGCGTTGCGCGCTGGTCACCGCCAGCGCGCGCAATTTATCCGACTTGATAAACGGCATCGCCGAGGGGAGCGTATCGAAGATCACCTGGATCTGGCCGGCCATCAGATCCGTCTGCGCCGCTGCCGTACCCCGATAGGGTACGTGCGTGATTTTGACGCCCGCCATGGAATTAAGCAGTTCCCCGGCCAGATGGTGCGAACTTCCATTGCCGGACGAGCCAAAATAGAGCTTCCCCGGGTTGGCCCGCGCGTACGCGATCAGTTCCTGCACCGAGTGGACTGGCAGCGACGCGTTGACCATCAATACGCTTGGGGTCGAAGCAAGCAGGCTGATCGGTGCGAAATCCCGCACCGGATCAAAGCTCATTTTCTTGTAGAGGCTGGCATTGATGCCATGCGTCGCCACGGTGCCAAGCAGCATCGTGTAGCCATCAGGGGCGGATTGCGCGACGGCCTCCGAACCGATGTTCCCGCCCGCGCCCGCCCGGTTTTCAACCACCACGGGAACATTCCAGCGCTCAGCGAGGCGCTGGCCCATGATGCGGGAAATGACGTCGCTGGTGCCAGCAGCGGCAAAAGGCACGATCAGCCGGATCGGCCTGGCGGGATAAGCATCCGCGCCAGCCGAGGTGGCGGGCATCAGGATGGAAAAGCACCCAATCAACGCGCAAACCGCGCGTAACCATTCGCGAAAGCACATGTCATTCTCCCCAGGATCGGTGTCGACCCGATTCCATATTCTGTTCTCGATCCGGACACCGTTGCACGTCCAGAGGCGGGATGACTGTATCATTCTTCCTGTCACCGCGAACGCGTTCCCTGTCATGCGCAAAATCAAAAAAATCCTTTCCAGCATCCTGCCAACGATCCTCATCTCGGCATTGCTGCTGCTCGCTGCAGACTACTTCCTTGGGCCGCGGCTGATGGCCGGGCTCCAGGATACGGATCAAATGGAAGCACTGAAAGAAGTCTACGAAAAGAAGTACCGCGTGAGTCACCCCGTCTATCATCACACGCTCGCGCCCGACTTTGACGGCGAAGGCATGTGGGGCGGCAAGACTTACCGGGTATGCACAAACTCCTTCGGATTCAAGGATCGCTGCGATCGAACGACCCCGGACAACAAGGTCTACGACGTCGCCTTCATGGGTGACAGCTTCGCCGAAGGTATCGGCCTGCCTTACGAGCAGACGTTCGTCGGCAAGGTCGCCGCGGCGCTGCCCAATCTGCGAATCGCGAACTTCTCGGTCGGAAGCTACTCCCCTTCGATTTACCTGGTCAAGACGCGGGAGCTGCTCAGCGCGGGATTCCGGTTCAAGGAACTCATCGTCATGGTCGACATCAGCGATATCCAGGACGAGGCCGTGCATTATGCGATCAAGGACGGCGTGGTCCTTCCCGTCGATCCGATGCGCGGCTCGGCAATCGATACACAGGCGACCAGTTACGGGGTCAAGCGCAGGCTTGAGCAGATGTTTCCCCTGACCTACGCCGGAATGCGAGCCCTGAAGACCTGGATTATCAACCCGGAATACGCACGCCAGAAGGTGTTCGTCTTCGCCGACCGCTCCGCATGGACATACGACCCGGCGGTGGGCGGCTACGGTGCCATGGGCATCGACGGCGCGATCGGGAAGTCGGTGCGGCTCATGACCGATCTTCACGACCTGCTGCAAAAGAATGGCATCGCCTTGTCGGTGATGGTCTACCCGTGGCCCAGCCAGTTGCGCTTTGACAAGGTAGATTCCCGCCATGCGCAGATCTGGCGTGATTTCTGCAAAGGTCGCTGCCGGAACTTCTACGATGAATTCCCCCTCTTCTTCGACACGGCCGCAGCGCAAGGGCTCGAGCCGATGATCGATCGCTACTTCGTCAAGGGCGACGTCCACCACACCGAAATCGGCGAGCAGCTCATGGCGGACGACTTCCTCAAGTCCTACGCGCCCCTCTGAGTCGAAACGAAGCTCGCCTCATCGCCAAGGCAACGGCAATGACGATTGATCAAGGGCGCTACAAGCCTTGCCCTTCAGGGCGAGGCATACGTCAACGCA
>CAITPF010000325.1 GCA_903894155.1 uncultured beta proteobacterium
CGGCAAATTGCTATCTACCCGGCGAAATCACCATTGGCGCCGGTGACGTCTATCTCGGATCAATCGGCGGCTGCCCTTTTTATATCGGTCTCGGACAATACGAAACCTGGAAGCACACGCAGTTGATCCTCGACGTGATCGACGGGCACGGCGGCACATTCTCGCTCGAAGGCCCCGAGGGCAAGGCCTTCCATACCCGATCCCGGGTGTTCACACCGGAAGAACTCGCGGAGCTGTTTCCGGCCAGGTGATCGGTGCGTTCCTGATCAGGCGCATTGCATGGCAGCACACAGTAAGGCCTGAGCCCTCGGGTCCGAGACTCGCCGCTTGCTAAAATCAGCGCCATTCGGGAATCTTCAACAACCGGGCATCGTCAACGAATGCACTATCTAGACCAAATTCTTGCCTCGCCCGCGCTGCCCGCCCTGGCAAAGCTCGTTCTGGCGATCATCGCCGGCAGCGTGATCGGCTACGAGCGCTATCAAAACGGCCATCCGGCAGGGCAACGCACCTTTGCCCTGATCTGCATGACCTCGACGATCCTTACCATCAGCCTGGCGCCAGGCACTTACGCCGATCTCATGGAGCAACCGGGAACCGGCGGATCCAGAGTCATCCAGGGCATTTTGCAGGGCATCGGTTTTATCGGTGCCGGTGTCATCGTGCGCGACGGCCTGACGATCAAGGGGCTCACCTCCGCAGCAAGCGTGTGGCTCGTCTCCGCCATCGGGATCCTGATTGGCACCTCGGAATACTTTCTGGCCATTTCGGGGACCGTGCTCGCGACCTTGATATTGCTGACCTTCAAGCGAATATATCCATTCAACTCGCGTCGAAGTTTTGCGATTATCGAGGCCGTGTTTGCAACCGGAGCGTTTCCGACCGAGGAGATTGTCCGTGCCCGGCTCAAAGGCTATGGGTTTCAGGTGACACGCATCTCATTCAAGGGGATGAAAACCAACGAGATGCAGATCAAGGCCGACGTCTGGGCGGACAAGGACGCTGCGCAGGCCCGGGCGCTGTTAGCCCTGGATTTTCTGAAAGATCCCGATGTAGAAGATTTCTCGATCGAGCAGATCGGCGAGTAAGCGCGCCTGCACCCGATATTTTTTAACAGGCTGTGCACCATGATTGCCAAATTTCTATTAATGCTTGTGCTGGTCTTCAGCACATGCGGCGCCAATGCTGCCGACAAATCTGCAGTCGCGACGCAGGTTCACTCGGGTCTCGAATATGAGCTCCTTGGAACATACGATCAGGAAAAGTTGAATCGCGTCACTGGCGCCGAACTCGACGCATTCATGAGCACATCGACGCAGCCGACCGAGTATCAAGGGAAATTTTCGCCGGCGAAGTATGCCGTCCAACTCTACCGGGTTCGTTACCGGTCCGTCATTCCGGAATTCGGCAACCAGCCCACGGTCGCATCGGGCCTGCTTGCAATACCCGTCACCAGCGAACGCACCTTGCCCCTGGTTTCATACCAGCACGGCACCGTGTTCGATAAAAGCTTCGTTCCCTCCAATCCCGACAATTCAATGGAAACCAGGATCATGCTCGCTGGCTTCGCGTCACAAGGCTACGTGGTGGTGAGCGCCGATTATTTCGGGCGAGGGATCTCGAATCTTCCAGACAGTTATCTGGTCAAGGACAGCACCCGCCAGGCAACGTTCGATATGCTCTGGTCCGCCAAGGATATCCTCGATTCAATGAAAATCCGAATCAGTCACTTCTTCATGAGCGGGTGGTCGCAAGGGGGCTGGGTGACGATGCAATTTCTCAAGAAACTTGACTCAGTCGGCGTGCCGGTCACTGCGGTCGCTGCGGCGAGCGCTCCCGTGGATATCTATTTAACGATGAATCGCTGGTTGAATAACTACCAGCCGGTCGACGCGGTCTACCTGCCCGCCGTGGTAGCGATTCAGTTGCAGGCACAGGAGTATTACCTGAGGCAGGTGGGATTGCTTGAATCCGCGGTCCGCTCTGAGTACGTCCAGGCCGCGCGTGATCTCTATCAAAGCAAGATCGACTGGGAAACATTCGCCAAGGCGACACCCTCCAGGCTGAGTGAATTCATCAAGCCTGAGTTTGCAAAGAGTGGCTTCCTGGGCGATTCGCCCTACTGGCAGGTCCTGGACAACAACCAGGCCTACCGCTGGCGAAGCGAGGTGCCGCTGCGCACCTACTACGGTGGCTCAGACGAAGTCACCCCGGCCGTAATTGGACAGTTGCCGGAGGCGACCCAAAAACTACTGGGCGGTGAACCCGCCAAGGCAATCTACGCAGGCGACCATGCCGATCACCGCGCTGTTTTCATCTTCGGCGTGATTGATCAAAAAGCATGGTTTGACAGCTTCTTCGCGAAACCCTGAATATCGCGACCGCTCCACGAGGGCGCCCATGTCCGTCATTGAACGACAGGGGATCGATCCGCCCTGCGTTTTTCCTCGCGCGCCGCGGTCAATGGGAAAGCGCTGCGGCGATCTGCGGCACTAGGTCACGCAAAGCGCGTCCACGACCGCCGATACGTCGTCAAGCTCTTCAAGGTGCCGGCACAACTGCCCCACCTTATCGACTTGATCCGCGGACATCGGCTTGGGCGTGAGCGCCGCACAGGCATGAAGTTTGCTGATCTCGCCTTCCCACCCGAGCGGGTTTCCCGGGCTACCATAGGGATGCAGCACCTCGACGAAGAAGCGCTTGCCCTGCACCGTGGTGACTTCGACGGTTCCGGAAAATGTCGGCACCTCGCTCGGCAATAGGTGCGCACTGATTTTGGGCATCAGCGCGCGCACCTCGGTGTTCGCAAGCGCGGCAGCCGAAAGTTCATTCGACAGTAGGCGACCGTGCACCGCGATGCTGGCCACACAGTATGGCAAACTGAACTGCGCTTCAATCGCAGTCTCTGGATTCCACTTTTTTGCAGGATTGTCTGCGACCAGGCCAAACGGAGTTGGGTGCAACCCGCACTCGATCGATTCGATATCGCGAACGGTCACGTTGTTCTGTCGCATCAACTGTTCTAACCCCGTCATGCTCGCATGCGCGCCGTAGCAACACGCATAGCCTTTTGTCATCGACTGCGGCCATTCCCAGATTGCACCCAGGCCGCGGGTCAACGCGGCGGGATCATTCTTCTTATGAAAATGCGTTTCAAGCAACCCGCGCGGACCGAGAAAAATATTTCGCGTACCGGAGATCCCGCGATAGCCCAACTCGGCGGCATGCACGGCATCGGCACTCGTAAATCCATGCTTGACCCGCATCATCTGATTGCCTTCCGCAACACACTGAAAATCCCCGGAGCCCAATGTCGAATAGCCGATGCCCATCGCGTTCCATAATCGATCCGTGTCGCACCTGAGCAAGCGGGCTCCGGCCACGATCGCGCCCCACTGCGTGTAGTTCGAGATCCGTCCATAGGAGGAGATCCCCGACAGGCCAAAACAGGCGTTGCCGATTCGGGCCTGCACTTCTCCACCAGCACAATATGCGGTCAGGAACTCTTTGCCGCTGATCGGCCCCCTGCTCTGCGCGATGGCAAACATCGTCGGCAAAATATATTCGCTCATATGTTGCCCCTCCGGATGGCAATCGCCCAGGTCCAGCGCCCGGGCCATTGGTCCATTGACAAATGCGGCCATCGGGGCGGGGACGCGATCACCGAACACCCAGATGCTGCTTTGTGGTGCGCCCCCCATCGAGAGTGCATATTCACGCAGCGTACTGATCGGCGCCTCGGTGGCACCGCCAAGCGCGCAGGCAAGCGTATCCAGAACCCGCTGCTTCAGCAGATCGATCACATCTGCCGGAATATCGTCGAACTGCAGCTTCGCCGCAAAATTCGCAAGGATCCCGGCGGGATCCGGCATGACCGACGCATGACCGTTCATTGACTTTCTCATATTTCAAATGCTGCAAGTACAACCGGGAAGGCGAACCATTTCTGGTGTTCCGGCGGGTTCAGGATGCAAGGCCCAATGATTTGACATTGCGCTGCCAGATCTTGAGCTGATCAATCACCATTTGCCGTAATTCCGCAGCGCTTGAAACACCGGGCTCGATGCCAATTCGCTCAAGCTGCTCCTTGATATCCGCGCGGGCCATCGTCTTGCGAAGCGCGCGGTTCAGTTGCTCAATCAATTCGACCGGCATGCCCGGTGGACCAATCAGGGCGACCCAGGGGACAACCTCAAACGGCTTGAGGCCCACCTCTTGCAGCGTTGGGATATCCGGAGCGTAAGGACTTCTGCGCGTGGCATTCACGGCCAACGCCCTGACCCGCTTCTCTTTGAGAAATTCAAGCGCCACCCCCTGCGAACAAATCATCACCTGGACCCTGCCCGCAACCAGATCGGTCAGTGCCGCCGGTTCGCCCTTGTAGTTCACCTCGTTCATTTGCGTCTGCGTATCGCTCAATAGCTGCGCGGACGCGACCTTCTGAAACGTTGCGCCATTGGCGATATTCAGCTTTCCGGGATTAGCGCGCGCGTAGGAAAGCAACTCTGCCACGTTGCCAAATGGCGTATCTTGCGCCACCAACAGGAAGTGAACATACCGGCCGATATACCCGATGTGTGAAAAATCCACCACAGGGTCATAGGGCGGCGGCTGCCGCATCGCAGGCACCGCCTGCAAAGGACTATTCGTCGCGACAAACAGCGTACTGCCATCGGGCGGCTGTCGCATGACGTCCTGCGCGGCGATTTGACCATCTGCCCCCGCCTTGACATCAACGATCGCGTTGCGGCCGAGCGCCAGCCCTAAGTCGGGCGCAATCAGTCTGGCAACGATATCGGATATCGACGACGCGGGAAACCCGACAACCACCCTGACTGTTTTCCGATCCTGTGCAACGACAGGCGACGGTGCAATGGCAAATGCCACTGGTGCAATGAACAGCCTTAGCGCCAAACGCCTTTGTCGAACGTGAAGCATTATTGTCTCCGGGGATTGCCATTTTTATCGTCGGCATTATCCCGGTCGAGCATACCGCACCGCGCCGGCGCAACCAAGTGCCAGCACGAACATTAAGGCAATAACGGGATGTGGTCCGGCGGCATATCCGCCAGGTGGCGCTCCATCATGATCGTGTAAGCCGCTTCAATGTGCCTGGCAAAACGTGCCGTATCAAAGAGTGGCGCGACGAGCCGGTTTTCGGCGAGCGTCTGTTTGATGCCAGCCAGTCTTTGAGGATTCGTCGCGAGCTCGATCGCGAGCGCCTCGTATTGCGCGGGTGTCGACGTCACCAGTTCCGGCAAGCCCACCGCATTGAGCAGACTGGCAGCGACCCGGGCGGCAAAGGATTCGCCCATCAGGGTCAGAACGGGCAGGCCCGCCCACAATGCGTCGCTGCACGTGGTGTGTGCGTTGTATGGCAGTGTGTCGATAAACAAATCTGCCGCGCGGTGCCGGGCAAGGTGATCGGCCAACGACATCCGCCGGGCAAACACCAACCGTTCGGCGGGCACCCCCCGCTTTTGCGCCTCGCCCCTCAGATGATCGGCTGCCACGGGGTTATCCTCGAATAGCCACAGGACACTGCCGTCAACGGCTTTCAGCACCCGCATCCAGATGTCGAACGTACCGGGCGTGATTTTAAAATTATTGTTGAAACAACAAAAGACAAACCCGGTACCGGGCAACCCCAGGTCCTCCCGGCTGAACTGCGTATCTGCGATCACACGCTTGCTGTCATTGACCTGATAGCTGTCAGGCATGGCAACTATTTTTTCCGTGTAGTATTGCCGCGCTTCGGGCGGGATGACGTAGTTGTCGGCAATGATGTAGTCGAAATACGCCGCCCCCGTGGTCCCCGGGTAGCCGAGGTAATTGACCTGAATCGGCGCGGCTCGATGGGAAAATATGCCCGTGCGACCGTCTGCCGTATATCCCGAGAGATCGATCGCGATATCAATGCCCATGTCCCGACTCATCCGCGCGACATCCTCGTCACTGGAATCGCGCACATCAATGAACCGATCGAAGGACAGCTCCAGTCGCTTGCGCATTTCATCTTGCTTATTGGGCCCGGACGAAAAGGCGATGACCTCAAAGCGATCCCTGTCGTGCAACTCGAAGAGCCCGGCAATCAAAAAGGCGACCGGATGATTGTAATAATCACCGGCGTAGTAGCCGATCCGGATCTTGTCCGATCTTGCGCGCCTTGCGAACGCGGTTGCCTTGCTGGCTGGCGGATATTTTTCATTGGCATAGGTTTCGGCGCACGTCCTGTGCAATGCAGACGAATCGATCAGCGCCAGGGCGGAAAATGGTGGCGAAGCCCTGGCCCCGGTGCGGATCTTCTCTTCGAGCAGAAGAATGCGGTGATCAAAATCCTGCCAATCACACAATTGCATCCGCGCACTTTGAAGCATCCCGAACAGGAATTCGAAGTCCGGCTTAATGCGAAGCGCGCTTTCGTAACTCGCGATCGCGGCGTCGTGCTTCTTCATTGAATACAGGGTGTTGCCCCGGTGGCTATGCGGCTCGGCGAAATCGGGCCGCAGCGAGATCGCCTTGTCATAACTGGCGATTGCCTCGTCAAGTCGCTTCAGCTCAACCAGGGCGTTGCCACGATTATCGTAAGCTTCCGCATATTCCGGATCGATCTGAATCGCCCGGTCGTAACTGGCAACCGCAGCGTCGAACTGCCTCAATTGGGCGAGCACGTTGCCACGATTGGAATGCGCCTTTGCGTGCTGCGGATTGTGGAAGATGGCCTGGTCATAGCTGGAAACCGCCGCCTTGAAATTCCCGAGTTTCGCCAGCAAATTTCCACGGTTGGTGTGTGCTTCAACGTAATCCGGCTGGAAGGAAATCGCTTTGTCATAACTCGCCACGGCCGCGTCCGGCTGCCGGAGCTTCTGAAGCGCGTTGCCGCGGTTGAAGTGGGCTGCAGCGAAATCAGGCTGAAGCGCAATCGCCTTTTCATAACTGGCAATGGCCGCATCCACGCGCTTCAGCTCCTGGAGCGCGTTGCCACGGTTGTAATAGGCCTCGGCGAATTCGGGCCGAACCGCGATGGCGTTGTCGTAGCTGGCGACCGCCGCGTCGAATTGCCCGAGCTCAAGAAACGCGGTGCCCAGGTTCGAATGCGCCGCCGCGTAATCCGGATCAATGGCGATCGCCTGCTGGTAACTGGCAATGGCCGGGGCCAGTAAACCAAGCCCTTTGAGCGCATTGCCCCGGTTGCAGTGCGCTTGCGCGAAACCCGGCTGGATCTCAATGGCCTTGTCAAAGCTCTCGACGGCCGGCTCAAGCTGTCTGAGATCCATGAGCGCGTTGCCTCGGTTGAGATAAGCCTGGGCGAAATCGGGTTTGATCGCGATGGCCTTGTTATAGCTGGCGATCGCCGCGCCGAACTTCTTCAGCTCCGCCAGTGCATTCCCGCGGTTCGAATAGGCGTCGACGTAATCGGGCGCGATGGCAATGGCCTTGTCATAGGCCGCAATTGCCGCATCGAGTTGCCCGAGTTCCCTTAGGACAAGTCCGCGATTGTTGTGGGTTGGCGCATGACGTGGATTGATTTTGAGCGCCTTCGTCATCAACTCGACTGCCGCTGCCGGGTTCTGCGTTTGCGCAGCCAGCGTTCCAAGCAGTTGCAAGGCATCAAATTGATCAGGCTGTCGGTTCAGGATTTGCACATAAATCGCCTGCGCTTCCTTGAATTGACCTCGTTGATGAACTGCGATCGCCTGCTGCAATAATTGATTGATCGGCGTAGAAGGTTGCGTCATTTGGCTATTTGAAGTTGCGTGGTCACTAAGCGCATGCTTAAGCGTGCAGAATCATCCCTGGTCAGTCCCGGAAATCCGATTTTTGGCCTCCGGTCGATGCGGGCGACGACTCCCTGTATGACGATTCTTGCACAATCCGCATGAACCTGAGCTAGCCGGGATCGCCGTCTGGCTTGATCGAACCGATCTGCTGGTTATCCGTACAGATTTCGAATAACCCCTGAACCTCACAAGGTCACAAGGTGCAGTTGGATGCATTCGGGATAGACTCCGCCGGAAAACCAATAGGGCAACCTGGTCGGCAAACCAATAGGGCACGAGGAGACGCTATGGCTACTGAACAAAAAATGTCGCGCTGGGGTTTGACGGCAATGGTGGTGGGCGGCATGGTCGGCGCAGGCATTTTTTCCTTGCCCCGCACCTTCGCGAACGCCACCGGTCCGCTGGGCGCCCTCATTGCCTGGCTCATTGCCGGTACGGGCATGTACATGCTGGCGCGGGTGTTTCAGGCGCTGGCTGAGCGCCGGCCCGACATCGATGCCGGCGTCTATGCTTACGCACGCGAAGGCTTCGGCGACTACCCGGGCTTTCTCTCGGCCTTCGGCTACTGGATCGGCAGTTGCATCGGTAACGTGTCGTACTGGGTGCTGATCAAATCGACAATGGGCGCGTTCTTTCCCATCTTTGGCGATGGCAATACCGCAGTTGCCATCGCGGTGGCCTCAGTCGGCATCTGGCTGTTCCACTTCCTCATCCTGCGCGGGGTACAGCAGGCGGCGTTCATCAACAGCATCGTCACGGTGGCCAAGGTGATCCCGATCATGGTCTTCATTGTGCTCACTTTCGTCGCTTTCAAACTGGATCTGTTCAGTTTCAACTTCTACGGTGGTGACCTGACCGTGAGTCTGTTCGAGCAGGTCAAGGCGACGATGCTGGTGACGGTGTTTGTATTCATCGGCATCGAAGGTGCCAGTGTCTATTCGCGTTTTGCCAAGGAGCGCGCCGACGTCGGCAAGGCGACGATCCTCGGCTTCGTCATCGTGACCACCCTGATGGTGCTGGTGACGCTGCTGCCCTACGCCGTGCTGCAACGTGCCGACATCGCCGGGATGCGCCAGCCGTCGATGGCCGCGGTGCTCGAATCAGTTGTCGGCCCCTGGGGTGCGATCTTCGTCAGTGTCGGATTGCTGGTGTCGGTACTGGGAGCCTACCTGGCCTGGGCGCTGATTTGCGCCGAAGTCATGTTTGCTGCCGGCCGGTCGAAAGACATGCCCAAGGCCTTCGCCAGGGTTAACAAGAACAATGTTCCTGTGGTGGCCATGTGGTCGACCAGCATCATTATCCAGCTGATCGTGATATCGACCTACTGGTCGCGCGACGCGTTCTCGCTGATGCTCAACCTGACCAGTGCGACGACACTGATTCCATACCTGTTTGTCGCCGCCTACGGCCTGATGATCGCCAAGCGCGGTGAAACCTATGACGTGAGGCCCGAAGAGCGTCGGCGCGACCTGATCCTGTCCTCGCTGGCGGTGGCCTATACGCTGTTCATGATCTACGCTGGCGGCCTGAAGTTCATCCTGTTGTCTGCCGTGCTCTTTGCGCCGGGCACCGTGCTCTACTTCATTGCACGTCGCGAGCAGGGCAAACCGGTATTCGCGAAAACCAGCGACTGGGTCACCTTCGGTGTGATTCTGGTGGCAGGCATCTACGGTGTTTACGGTCTGGTGACCGGCACGATTTCCATCTGATTCAATCCACGGAGAAAACCATGGCAAAAGAAAAGGCAAAGGCGAAAGAGAAAAAAGGCGAGGTCAAGTTCGGCGTGCACTCGGAAGTCGGGCAGTTGCGCAAGGTCATGGTCTGCGCGCCCGGCCTGGCTCACAGCCGTCTGACGCCGAGCAACTGCGACCAGTTGTTGTTCGACGATGTGCTTTGGGTCGAGAATGCCAAGCGCGATCACTTTGACTTCACGATGAAGATGCGCGACCGCGGCATCGAGGTTGTGGAAATGCACAACCTGCTGGCCGAAACGGTGGCCGTGCCCGAGGGCAAGAAGTGGATACTCGACAACCAGGTGGTGCCCAACCAGGTGGGCCTGGGTTTCATCGACGAACTGCGCAGTTACCTCGAGGGCCTGGACAATCGCACGCTGGCCGAGACGCTGATTGGCGGGTTGTCGACGCTTGACTTCCCCGAGTCGGCGGGTGGCAAGGCGCTCAAGATCGTCAAGGAAGCCGCAGGCGCCACCGAGTACCTTCTGCCGCCGTTGCCGAACACGCTGTACACGCGAGATACCACCTGCTGGATCTACGGTGGGGTAACGCTGAACCCGCTGTATTGGCCA
>CAITPF010000326.1 GCA_903894155.1 uncultured beta proteobacterium
ATCCAGATTTCCGATACTGACCGAGAGATTCGTCTTGCTGCACCCAGCCGCGCGAATGCCTGGCCGCGAGGGGGCCGTCGACCTGGCCGACCTGGCCGGCCAACTGCCGTTTATTCGCTACACGAGCCGCTCGACCACCGGAGCGATCATCGAGCGCTACCTGCGCCGGCTGCGCGTGTCAGACACCCGGCGCATCGAGGTGGACAACGCCGATATGATGTGCGCCCTGGTTGGCAATGGGGTGGGCTGGGCAATCACGACACCCTTGCACATCATGCAAACCTTGCAGCGGCTGGAGGGTGTGCGCGTCGATATGCTGCGCGCTCCCGTGCCAGAGCGCAGCGTGACCCTGATCACCCGCGCGGGTGAGTTCGAGGAGACTGCGTCCATGCTGGCGACCGAGGCGCGCAGGTTGCTCAGGGAGCGCTACCTGCCCCTGCTGTTTGACGTGGTGCCCGCGATGGCCCGCGAAATTCAAGTGATGAACGGGTTTCCTCGTTGATGCCAGGTCCGCTGTGGCTGCCCTTGATGGGCCAGCCAAAGGTTGACCTGCGCGGGAGGCGCGAACTTAATCTTTAATCCATTCCGGATGGAGTTTGCGAATTTCCTTTACGAAGGAGAGTGTGCCGCTCAGGTGATCGCGCAACGCGGATTCGGCCGCGTCCTTGTCGCGTGCGGCCAGCGCTTCAAGAATCCTCTCGTGATCGCGCACGATCGCCTGCGCCTTGCCTTGCGCGGGCAGATTGAGCCGGCGCAGCCGGTCAATCTGGCCGCTGCGCTGGCACACGAGACTCCACAAGTTGGCCACGCCGGCGGCTGTGTACATGTCGCGGTGAAACGCCTGGTCAGCTTCGGCCAGGGCCGCGAAATCCAGCGGATCCAGGCAGGCTTGCTGCACGCGTAAATGACTGCGCAATTTGCTGACAAGCGCCAGCAACTCGGCTTGCGGGCAATCGCAGAGCGTGCGAAGAATTTCAAGTTCGATCGAGCGCCTGAGGAAATGCACTTCGAGCGCCGATGCGATATCGATACGGCTCACGATGGTGGCGTGCTGCGGGAATATATCGACCAGCCCCTCTTCGGCCAGGCGCATGAGTGCATCCCGGATCGGCGTCTGGCTCAGGCCGAAATGTTCGGCGAGTTCGCCCCGAACAAGCACGGTGCCTGGCGGAAGATCGAGCGCGATGATCAGTGCCCGTAGCGCATCAAACACTTGCGGTGCGCTCTGGCGGTGGCGATCCAGTCGCAAGGGCGGGATTTTGTCTACGACACGCATCGGTCGGACCTCGGGACGGTTTGCAGGATTCTATCTTAACGCTAAGATACTAATATATTAGTACTTTGGCCATGAACCTACGTCGTGCCTTTCACGCCGGCCGAACTGGCGAACCAGGCGTCCAGGACAACAAAGGCAATGCTGAACCGAGCCCGACCCCGGTCAGGCCAGCCCGTTTCGTCCGTGCGCCCGAAATCCTGGTCGTTCGGTGAGGCGCTCGAAGTAGTCCGACACCGCGGGCAGTTCGGGGCGCACAATCGGCGTCATGATCCAGCGATTCACCGACAGCCCGATCACCACGTCCGCCAGCGTGAAAACCGGCCCGATCACGTAGGCGCCTGTTTTCGCCAGCGCCTGGTCCAGTATCGTCATGTTGTGGTTCCAGGCTGCGATGCTGGCTTCCAGGGCAACACGCTCGGTATGCGCCGGGCTCTTGCGCACCAATGACATGAATGCATAGCGCCAGGCCGAATTCAACTCCGTGGCCTGCCAATCCATCCATTGCTCTACGATCGCGCCCCGGGCCGGATCAGACGGAAGCAGGTCGTCGCGCGCTGACTTTGCCGCGAGGTAGCGGCAGATTGTGTTGGATTCCCAAAGGACAAGGCCGCCATCTCGTATGACGGGAACCATTGCGTTGGGGTTCAGCGCGAGGAAGGCGGGGTCCTTCAGGCTTAGCTCGCCCGATCCCCACTCTGTGTGCTTGAAGGCCGTGCCGAGCTCTGCGCAGGTCCAGAGGACTTTGCGGACGTTGATCGAGGAAGAGCGACCCAGAAGTTCAAGCATGACGATCCAGGCTCCGGCCTCGGTTCAGGTTGCGTTCCGGTGCGCAATCGCCAGGCAGGGCGCGATCCGGACCGGGTTGGTTTACAGCGCGCACCCGCTTACATGACAGCGCCGATCTGCCAGGGAACGAACTCGTTCTGGCCGTAGCCGTAGGTTTCGCTCTTGGTCTTAACGCCTGATGCCACGCGGATGATCGCCTCGAAGATCTCGGCGCCCTTGTCCGCAATCGAAACACCGCCCTCGACGATCTCGCCGCAGTTGATGTCGATATCCTCGCTCTGGCGTTCCCACAGGATGTTGTTGGTGGACAGCTTGATGGAAGGCGAGGGGGAGCATCCGTAGGCGGAGCCGCGCCCCGTCGTGAAGCAGATCAGGTTGGCACCGCCCGCGACCTGTCCGGTGGCAGACACCGGGTCGTAGCCCGGTGTATCCATGTAGACGAAGCCCTTGGCCGTGACCGGCTGGGCGTACTCGTATACCGCTTCGAGCCGCGTGGTGCCGCCTTTGGCGACCGCTCCAAGCGACTTCTCAAGAATGGTGGTGAGCCCGCCGGCCTTGTTGCCGGCCGAGGGGTTGTTGTTCATCTCGCCGTGATTGCGCTCGCAATAGTCTTCCCACCAGTGAATCCGGTCGATCAGCTTTTGCGCCACGGCGGGCGTCGCCGCACGTCGGGTCAGCAGATGCTCCGCACCATAGATTTCCGGCGTTTCGGAGAGGATCGCCGTGCCGCCGTGGCGCACCAGCAGATCGACCGCGACGCCGAGCGCCGGGTTGGCCGAGATCCCCGAGTAGCCATCCGAGCCACCGCATTGAAGCCCGATCGTCAGGTGGCTGACCGGTACCTCCGTGCGCGTGACGTTGTTGGCGTGCGGCAGCATTTCGTTGATCAGGTCGACGCCGCGTCGCACCGTCTTGCGCGTGCCCCCGCGTTCCTGGACGATGAAGGTCTTGAACAGCCGATTTTCCGCAAGGTGCTCGGCGGTGAGCAGATCGCTGATCTGGTTGGTTTCGCAGCCGAGCCCGACCAAGAGCACACCGCAGAAATTGACGTGC
>CAITPF010000327.1 GCA_903894155.1 uncultured beta proteobacterium
CCTGATTACATGACAGCGTCGGCTCCTCCGACCTGAGTAGACTGGTTGCTGCGAAACGACCAAGAGCTCGGGAGGAAAGGAGCCGAGCATGATGATTATAGGATGTGATTTTCATCCGCGGTTTCAGCAGATCGCCTTTGTGGACCAGGAGACGGGCGAGTATGGTGAGCGCCGTTTGTGCCACCCCGAGGAGGCGGAGCAGTTTTACCGTTCTCTTGTGGGAAGGCAGGTACGCATCGGAGCTGAGGCTACAGGGAACTTTCGCTGGTTTCGTCAGTTGATGCAGGAATTGGGTCATGAGTTTGTGCTGGGAGACCCGAGCGCGATCCGGGCCGCCAGTCCGCGCCGGCAGAAGACCGACAAGCGGGATGCCAGGCACATTTTGAACATGCTGGTGGAGGATCGATTTCCGGCTGTCTGGCAGCCTCCGGTGGAGAACGAGGATTTGCGGCAGTTGTTGTTGCATCGTTGCCGTATGGTTCGATTCCGGGCACGGATCAAGAACCAGTTGGACTCGATGGCCAAGAACGAAGGCCTGTTGAGTAAACGGGTATGGTGTGCGATGCGGCGCAAGCAGATCGAGGAGCTGCCGGTGTCGGGCTGGAACGTGGAGCGGCGCAAGGATCTGCTTTTCTTGCTGGAGGAGTTGAACAAGCGGATTGAGCCGTTGGACGAAGCGGTGCTGAAGGCCGCCGAGGAAAACCCGGAAGCTCGCCTCCTGATGACCCATCCGGGAGTAGGGCCGGTGGTTTCTCTGTTCTACGTGCTGACGATCGGCGATTGGCAGCGGTTTCCGCGGGGCAAGCAGGTGGCCAGCTATCTTGGCCTGATTCCGGCCGAGGAGTCCAGTTCGGACAAGCGCCGCCTGGGCCACATCAGCAAGCAGGGCAATACGCTCGTGCGCTGGTTGCTGGTAGAGGCTGCCAGTAAAGCCCAGAGGTACGATCCAAGCTGGCACCGGCAGTATCTGCGCCTGTCGATGAACAAGCATCACGGCGTGGCTAAAGTGGCCATCGCACACAAGCTGGCAGTTCGACTTTATTGGATGTTGCGCTCCGGGCAGAACTACAAGCAGGTGATGGAGCGCGGTTCGCACGCGGGGCAGTCCGTCTAGCCCAGTGGCAGCGGCTTAGGCCGACACCCTGATTGGACGCCCCGTCTCCCTTGCAAACCGAGGGAGTTTGAACAAGTAATCATGGAGTGGTGCCGGACCGAATACATGGTTGATGGAACCTAAGTGGTTGCCATCGAAAAATGATTGATTCAACGTGACGGGCTTTGGTCGTTGATCGAAAGGCAAGACGGTTTTTCCAATTATGGGTCGAATCTCAGAAAGAACCAGAGATTCGACCCAATCCAATTGTGGATGTGGGGAGACCGGTGTCAAGGGTCGAGATGAACGCAAAGTACGCGCCCTTGACACCGGCCTCCCCACGCCGACGCCTTCCTACGCATTTTTTACGGCCAAGGGCCATAAAAAATGCCTTGACTAAGCCGACGCTGTCATACATGGGCTATTTTCCTTTGGTCCCTCCGGGACAAGTAATCGCGTCCACTGGCTCCTATTTTCAGGGCAGATCCTTCGCTGCGTTCAGAATGACATTGCTGTGGGTGGAGGATAATGGTGCTGGACTGCATTGTGGTCGGATCGTCGACCACCCGGGAACTATTCTTCAGTCAGTAGAAGCAGGACGGAAGAATCCTTCCTTGCGGTGTGGCGGGTTTGCATGCTGCTGGATCGGACGCAAGTGGCAGCATATCGTTGTATCCAGCAAAAGGCCC
>CAITPF010000328.1 GCA_903894155.1 uncultured beta proteobacterium
CGCAAGCTCGAGTTCGACGCGCATGGATGGACTTCGCCTGCGCAACGATTTGACCAGGCATGGAAACTGATTGCGCATGCTGGTGCGCAAACCCAGTGAACTCAAGCCGCCCATGGCTCCAGAGGATTCGGGCGCGCGGGTCAGGTTGGCAATCACCTCATCCTTTGCGGCGGTCAGCAGATCGGATGCCTGCAATAATCTTTCGCCCGTCGCGGTCAACTGTGCACCGCCCCCGCCTGCACCGCCGACGACTTTTTCAACCAGAAGAGACCCGGCGAGGTTGGTCAGCGTTTCAATCGCTTGCCAGGCGGCCTTGTAGCTCACGCCTGCGCTGCGCGCTGCCTCGGAAATCGACCCGACCTCGCCGATACGCCTGAGAATGTCGATCCTCTTGTCCGTGGCGTTGCTGCCCAGCGCTTGCTCGTATCGGATGGTGTCTTTCTTCGTTGTCATATCGCCTCGGGCTGATTCCCGAAATTCTAATCCGCCATTCATAAATAGAATAGCGCGTGATAAACTCGCTATTATTTTTCTGAATAGCGACCTGGTCGTGAAATTGCTTTCTTCTGTTTTCGTTGCGCTCGCTGCCTTCGGCACACCGACGCAGGCGGCCGAAGTCATCGTGGCCGTCGCAGCCAACTTTACTGCGCCAATGCAGAAGATCACCAGCCAATTCACACTGGATACGGGGCACAAAGCCATCCTGTCGTTCGGCGCCACCGGAAAGTTTTATACCCAGATCCGGAATGGTGCGCCCTTCCAGGTATTGCTCTCGGCGGACAGCGCGACGCCAGCCCGGCTAGAGCAGGAGGGCCTGGGCCTAACAGGGTCGCAATTTACCTACGCGATCGGGAAGCTGGTGTTGTGGAGCAAGCGGGCGAATTTTGTCGATGACAAGGGCGAAGTACTCAGGTCAGGCAAATTCGATCGCCTCGCGCTGGCAGACCCCAAGCTCGCGCCATACGGCGCCGCAGCGATCGCGACAATGACCAATATGGGGGTGCTAGCTCAGCTGACGCCCAAGTTTGTCCAGGGTGAAAACATTTCCCAGGCGTTCCAGTTCATTGCCACCGAGAACGCACAACTCGGATTTGTCGCACTTTCCCAGGTGTTCGCCGACGGCAAGATTGCCGAGGGCTCGGCATGGGTCGTGCCAGAGAATCTGTATTCTCCCATCCGGCAGGATGCGGTCCTGCTCAGCAAGGGCAGGGATAATGCGGCGGCACTTGCGCTGCTGTCCTACCTGAAGGGCGAAAAGGCAAAGGCAGTCATTCGTTCGTTTGGATACGACCTATGACTTCGGGCACGATGATTACCCGCAGGGGGCGATAAGACTCATGGCGCTTCCGATCGACCAGCAATCCCTTGAAGCCATCGGGCTAACGCTGGAACTCGCCGGCCTGACGACGATTGTGTTGCTGATTCTCGCAACACCGCTTTCCTGGTGGCTGTCCCAAACACGATCCCGCTGGCGTGCCCCGATCAGCGCGATGGTCACGCTACCGCTCGTGCTACCGCCGACGGTGCTCGGCTTTTACTTGCTGGTCGTCATGGGGCCCCATGGTCCACTTGGTCGTCTCACCCTTGCCATGGGCTGGGGGATCTGGTCATTCACGTTCACGGGTTTGCTGATCGGTTCGGTTCTGTTTTCGCTCCCGTTTGCGGTCCAGCCCATTCAGCACGCGTTCGAGTCGATCGGCCCAAGGCCCATGGAAGTGGCCGCCACATTGCGCGCCCGTCCGATCGACGCATTCTTTTGCGTCGCGCTTCCCCTGGCGCGCCCCGGGCTGATGACGGCAGCCATCCTGAGTTTTGCACATACGGTCGGCGAATTCGGTGTCGTCCTGATGATCGGTGGCAACATCCCGGGCAAGACCCGGGTGGTCTCCACGGAGATCTACAGCCACGTCGAAGCGATGGAGTACGGTCAGGCGCACTGGCTTGCGGGTGGCATGGTGGTGTTCTCGTTTGCCGTGCTTCTCAGCCTGTCGCTGTTCAAACGCCGCAACGGCAGGATCATGCCGTGACGCCGCGCCTAAATCGCGTTGCGCTCACGCTCTCCCGGCGGGATTTCGATCTTGCGCTCGACATGTACTTCCCCGAGCGCGGAATTACCGTGCTATCCGGGCCGTCCGGATCCGGAAAAACAACGGTGCTTCGCTGCGTTGCGGGGCTGGAGCGCGGCGCCCGCGGCCTTGTCAGCGTTCAGTCTCATCGTTGGCAGGACAGCGACGCATCGGTCTTCCTGCCCACCTGGAAACGGCCGATCGGATACGTATTCCAGGAGGCCAGCCTTTTCGAGCACATGGATGTCCGCAATAATCTCGAATTCGGAATCACGCGCGTCAAATCGGCCTCCTCCCGAAAGGCGCTTGATGATGCGATTGAACTACTCGGCATCCAGTCGCTGTTGAAGCGCCGGCCGGATGAGTTGTCCGGTGGCGAGCGCCAGCGCGTGGCCATCGCGCGTGCCCTTGCAACCCAGCCCGAGTTGCTGCTGCTTGACGAGCCTCTCTCGGCGCTCGATCAGGCCCGGAGACAGGAAATATTCCCGTGGCTGGAAAGGATCCGCGACGAGTTCGGCACGCCGATGCTGTATGTCACGCACTCGATCGATGAGATCGCCCGCCTCGCCGACTACGTCGTCGTGATGGACCGCGGACGCATCAGCTGCTCGGGGCCGGCTGCGCAAGTGTTTGCGTCGCTCAGCAGCCCGGTCTCGACCTGGGACGAAGTCAGCGTCCTGATCGACGGGCGCATTGCGGCACGTGACCCACAATGGAATTTGTTGCGCGTCGACTTTGACGGCGGAGCCTTCTGGGTCAGCGACAGCGGCCTGGATATCGGAAAGCATGTCCGGCTGCGTATTTTGGCGAAGGACGTCAGCATCACGCTCGCTGAACCAGTCAGCACCAGTATTCAAAACCACTTCCCGGGTGTTGTGGAGTCGATCCCCGAGAGCACACACCCTTCGCAGGCGCTGGTCAGGATCCAGTGTGACCAGACCCTCATCCTTGCCCGGGTCACCCGAAAATCCATTGCCCTGCTGAATCTGCAAGCAGGGACGCAAATTTGGGTTCAAGTGAAGTCCGTCGCGGTGACGTCATGAATCGTTGAGCGGGTGCGCGGCAAGCCCCGCCGTTCTGAACCTCACCGCAAGGGTTGGATTGAAATCCCACTGTTGGGGTGCAGTGCAGAACGGCGGGGTTTGCCGCGCCCAGGATTAACCTGCGTCAGCGCCAGCAGTTTTCGAAACCATCAGCGCGGCGGCGGCAACCGCCAGGAATGGCCCGAACGGGATACGGCTTTGCAGCGAAAGCCGTTGCGATTTCATCATCGCAAAGGTCGCTGAGCACACAAGGGCCGTCAAACTGGACAGCGTCAGCACATCGATCACGCCCGCGGGCCCGAGCCAGCCACCCAGCGATGCCATCATCTTGAGATCACCGCCGCCGAACCCGTCGGTACGACGCACGCGCCGATAGCACGCATTCAGGGCCCACAGGATGGCGTACCCAAGGATCGCCCCGCAAAGCGTCTGCACCAGACCCGTGTTGCTGAGCCCCGCGACGCTGGCGATCACCGCCAGGCCCAGCAACCCGTAGGTCAGAAGATCGGGCAGTAAATAATGACGCAGATCGATCCCCGCGAGCACGACCAGCCCGCAGAGACACGCCGCGTGAACTGCCGCGGACCCGGTGAGCCCGAACCGGTTCGTCGCCCAGACTGCAATCGCGACCCCAAGCAGCATCACGACAGCCGTCGGCGCCGCTTGAGCGCATTGCGCACGCCAGGATAATCCCGGCGCTTGCCGGCCGACCCGGGCAGACGCCGGCGGGATCTGCGAAACCGCCTGAGCGGCGCGCAACTCGGGGAATAGCGTGCGTGGCAGCCGACGAATGGCGAGATCCAGACCAAAGCCGAGGATCAATCCAACGACGACCGAAAAAATGACTACATACGACATCCGGCAATCTCCTCTGAACTCCGGGCATCCAGCCTACGCGCGCCGCCTTCAATGTCAACGAGGTGGACTCATTTGCGCCCCAGCGCGAATTCACCGATCAATTTGCATAATTCGCGTCGCGCGCATAGCATTGCCCGGTGATGAGACATTCCAGTAGCCGCTCGACCGAACCCCTCCCCGTCGGGCACGATCCCTCAGGCAAGAAGTACCGTGCCGACTGGAAAGTGATCCGGGATTTGCTTCCTTACCTGCTCGAATATCGCGGCAGGGTTGCGCTCGCGATTTTTTGCCTCGTCGCGGCCAAGTTTTCCAATCTTGGCATTCCCATCCTGCTCAAGCACCTGATCGACGCGCTCGACGTGCGTGGTGCGTCGCCAACCGCGCTCCTGGTGGTGCCGGTCGGGTTGATTGTCGGCTACGGGATGCTGCGGTTTTCCTCGACGCTCTTTGCGGAGCTCCGCGAGGCGCTGTTCGCCCGCGTCACGCAGCACGCCGTGCGGCAAATCGCGCTCAAGGTCTTCCAGCACTTGCACGCCCTTTCGCTGCGCTTTCACCTTTCGCGCCAGACGGGCGGGGTCAGCCGCGACATCGAGCGCGGAACCCGCGCCATCCAGTCGCTGGTGTCCTATACCCTCTACAGCATCCTGCCGACACTGCTTGAATTCTGTCTGGTGCTCGGGTACTTCGCCTGGTTCTACGATATCTGGTTCGCGTCCATCACGCTCGCCGCCCTGGTGGTGTATATCGTCTTCACGATCGTCGTCACCGAATGGCGCACGCATTACCGGCGCACCATGAACGACATGGATTCGCGCGCGAACCAGAAGGCGATCGATTCGCTGCTCAATTTCGAGACCGTCAAGTATTTCGGCAACGAAGCCTTCGAGGCGAGCCGCTACGACGAAAGCCTGCTGCGCTACCAGTCGGCCGCTGTCAAATCCCAGCAATCGCTCGCCTTCCTGAACATGGGCCAGCAATTCATCATTGCCATCGGCCTGGTGCTGATTCTCTGGCGCGCGACCGTCGGCGTGACCCAGGGAACCATGACGCTAGGCGATCTGGTGCTGGTCAACACCCTGATGATCCAGCTCTACATACCGCTTAACTTCCTGGGCGTGCTTTATCGCGAGATCAAGCAGTCGCTGACCGACCTGGATCGCATGTTCACGCTCCTGACGGCAGATCGGGAAGTCGCCGACGCCCCTGGCGCACCAGCGCTGGTCGTGGCCGACCGGGCGATCGGCCCCGAAGTGCGGTTCGACAATGTCTCCTTTCATTATGACGAGCGCAGGCCGATCCTCAAGGACATCAGCTTCGTCATCCCGGCCGGAACCATCACAGCGGTGGTTGGCCAGAGCGGTGCTGGCAAAAGCACGCTCGCGCGTCTGCTGTTTCGCTTCTACGACGTGCAGTCTGGCACCCTCCTGCTTGACGGTCAGGATATCCGGCGGGTCACGCAAGCGAGCCTGCGGCAGGCGATCGGCATCGTGCCCCAGGATACGGTGCTGTTCAATGACACCATCGCCTACAACATCGCCTACGGCGACCCCCTGGCCTCGACCGAAGACGTTCACGCCGCAGCCCGCGCCGCGCAAATGGAAAACTTCATCGAGCACCTGCCGGATGGCTACGAAACACAGGTGGGCGAACGCGGGCTCAAGTTATCCGGCGGCGAAAAGCAGCGCGTGGCAATCGCGCGCACGCTGCTCAAAAAACCAGCCATGCTGATCTTCGACGAAGCCACGTCGGCGCTCGATTCCCGCACCGAACGCGCATTGCAGCAAGAGCTTCTGGGGCTCGCGCGAAACCGCACGACGCTGATCATTGCGCATCGGCTGTCGACGATCGTTCACGCCGACCAGATCCTCGTGATGGAGCACGGTCGAATCGTCGAACGGGGCACACACGCAAAACTCGTCGCAGCCCTTGGCGTCTACGCGCAGATGTGGGAACTGCAGAGACGCCAGGCCGACGACGAGGCGGCGGCAGAGCCTGCCGCCGAGATGGCCTAGCGCAAGCCGAACCCAAACGATTTGAGGATTTCGACAAGCCGCTCGCGACCCTGCAGGGCATCGACGCCGCGCACACGGTTCAGCGAGTGCAGATCCCAGGGGCCGAGCGGCTTCATGTTCTGCTCGCGATAGAAATCATCCATGGTGGCGTTGTAGCCATCGATCGTCTCGTGGATCGCTCCGTCGTCGTAGGTTTCGCGGTGCAACACCACAGACTGCGGCAACCGCGGCTTGATTGCAGCCGGTCGGTCTGGATCGGGGTGACCAACGCACATGCCAAAGGCCGCGAAGCTCTTGGGCGGAAGGCCGAGCTCTTTTGCAACCAGTTCCGTGTTGTTACGGATCGCGCCCACATAGACGACCCCAAGGCCGAGGGACTCGGCGGCGACCGCGGCGTTCTGGGACGCAAGCGTCGCGTCGATGGTCGCCATCAGCAACATTTCAAGATACTCAAGGCTTTCGTGGGGCTTGTCGCGTTTCAGGCCAAGCGACTTGAGGCGCGACAGATCGGCGATCCAGACAAGGAAAAGCGGGCACGCGCTCACAAAATCCTGATTGTTGGCCAGGACCGAAAGACGCTGCTTGCGCTGCTTGTCTTCAACGGCAATCACGCTCCAGGTTTGCAGGTTTGAGGAGGTCGACGCCGACTGGGCCGCCGCGACCAGGAGCTCAAGCGTGCCATCGGCCAGCGGCTTGTCGGCAAAGGCACGCACTGAACGGTGCGACAGCAACCCATTCAAAATGTCGTTGGGTTCGATCTGGCTTTCATTAAGGCTTCCATAGCGTGCCGTCAGCAAGGAAGACAGGGAATCGGCGGCGTTCTGGCTCATAAATTTCCAGTTTGGCAAGGAGTGGTGGGGGGAATATATCGCCTCGGCGCAACGCGGCACAAGGCATAATGCGACATTGATCAAGTCGATTTATCATTACCCGGCATCGACAAGATAACGCACACCCTGGAACGGCAACGATTCATGTCCGAACAGCCCATCAGCCCAGATCCATTGGCTCCCCCGGAAATTGGAAGCCGTCTTGCACAGGCTCGCCAAGCCGCCGCCCTGAGCATTGACCATGTGGCGGCCAAGTTGCTCGTTTCGGCCAGCCAGATTCAGGCGATCGAATCCGGAAGCATGCCGTCGTCCTATTCGGCGGGCTATTACGAACGCACGGTTCGGAAATACGCGGATTTTCTGAATATCGAAGTCGACCAGGCTGTATTGCCTGCGGCGGCGGCCGCCGTCGGTCAAGCGCATGCGGGTATTCAGGATGGAACTCCAGCTGCCCGCCTCGCGGGCTTCACCCCGCAGCGGGTCGGAATCGGCGGACGCATCGACAGGCCCACGATTGGAAGCAGCCGCAATGCAAAGGCATGGATTGCCGGCGCTTTCGTCCTGATCCTCGTCGTTGCCGGTTTTGTGTTCCGGGATAAGGTGCTCGATCCCTCTACTCCCGCGCCAGGTTCAGATACCGCCGCGACATCCGCCTCACCCTCCTCACCCTCCTCACCCTCCTCACCCTCCTCATCCGCTTCGCCCTCCTCACCATCCGCACTATCGGCACCCGCCGCCTCTGCGACACCCAGCCCGCCCCCCGCGCCTGCGGCCGCCTCCTCAGCCTCCGCACCACCCAGTCTGGTGGCAGCCAACGCAGCAAACGGTCAGCCCAACCGGTCAGGCGGTGTCCCGTCGTCCAGCGACTCTTCGGCCCCGCCCGCCGAAGGCGAGCGGTCCGCAGCGCCCGCACCCGAAGTCAGTGCCCTGTCGTCAGCCGCCTCCAGAGCCGCCGCGGCGACAGCGCCCGCCAGCGCGACGCCTCCCGATTCGGGTAGCCGTGAAGGCCGTATCAAGGTGACATTCGACGCGCCCTGCTGGGTGCAGTTGATTAAAAGCGACGGCACCCGGGCCGAAAAAATCTTCCAGCCCGATCAGGAACTCGAATTCCCGGCGGATGCGCTCGCTTCATTGGTCATCGGAAACGCGCGGTCGGCCCGGATGACGATCGACGGGCGAGACGTCAATCTCAGCAAGTTCATGAAGAGCGACGTGGTCCGGATGTCTGACGCGACCCTGCGCGAAGCGCTCCGTTAGCCCTTCATTGCGCGTTCGCCATCTCCGGCGTCGTGCGGTCGCAATGACTGCGCGCTACTGTCCTTGCGCAATGGCGGCGGTCGTCCGATAGCGTTCGCGGGCCGTCAGCTTGAACACGAGCGGGTTGATGCAGCCAAGTTGCAGCAGAAACTTGCGCTCCTCGGCTTCATCCCGCGTTTCGATCCACCACGATTTGGCAATCGCCGCATCGCCCTTATGCCAGCGATAGCCCCGCGATTTCGCAAATTGACTGTTGTCGAACGAGAGGCCCAGCGCATAGATGCGCCAGGTCGGCTGGCGCGCCGCAGCCAGCAGGATGGACAGCACGGATCCCTGGGTGTCGGGCGCATTCTGCCCGAGCAGGGCTGCCAGCATATCGACGTCGGCACGCGCGCGATGGCCGGTGTGAAACAGGCCGAACACGAAGCCGAGGTAGTCGAGCTTGCTGCTGCTGATGCCCCAGGAGCGCCAGGGCACCTCGTTGAACGAGCAGCCGAAGTTCATCTCGCGGAAAGCGGGAAAGCGGTCCTCAAGGAAGGGCCGGTCAAAACCGGAGTTATGGCAGACAACCAGCCCGACCCCCTTGAGCGACTGGGCCAACGCGCTGTCGTCGATTTTCTGCCCGAGCACCATCTCGTCGGTGATGCCGGTGAGTTGCACCACCTCGGCCGGGATCGGCTGGCCGGGATCCTCAAGGCTTTCGTAGCGGGAAACCACGCGGTAGAGCGTGCCGCTTTCGCGGCCGTACTCGCACGTGGCGATGGCGATATCGATAATCCGGTCGCCGCCCTCCAGGCTGAAGCCTGTGGTTTCGGTATCGACCACGGCGAGGCGGCCGACGGGTTCGCCGGACGTATTTTCAGCGAAACTGTGGTGCTCGGCGAGTTGCACGCGCCGCAGCACCCGGTAATTCGGATCGGCTGCGAGTCGTGCGGCGGCGGATTCCAAGTCCATGAACAGCCCCTGGTTGGATTGAGGCGCCAGCGCTACTTGGTGCCAAAAATTCGGTCACCGGCGTCACCGAGCCCTGGAAGAATGTACCCGTGGTCGTTGAGTTCGCGATCGATCGCGGCAGTATAGATCGGCACATCGGGGTGCGCCGCGCTCAGGGCAGAGATACCCTCCGGGCAGGTCAGCAGGCAGACGAACTTGATCGAACGGGGATTGAGTTGCCGAATCCGGTCAATCGCGGCAATCGCCGAGTTGCCAGTGGCCAGCATGGGGTCGACGACGATCACGTCGCGCTCCTGTATATCCTGTGGCATCTTGAAGTAGTACTCGACCGCCTGAAGGGTTTTCGGATCGCGGTACAGGCCGATATGCCCGACCCGCGCACCGGGTACAACATCCAGCATCCCATCGAGTATGCCCGTGCCCGCGCGCAGGATCGAGGCAAAGACCAGCTTCTTGCCATCGATCATCCGGCCTTTCATCTTCTCAAGCGGGGTTTCGATCTCGACTTCGTGCGTTGGCATATCGCGCGTGACTTCGTAGGTCATGAGGGCGGCGAGCTCGTTGAGCAAGCGGCGAAACGAGCTGGTGCTGACCGACTTCTGCCGCATCAGCGTGAGCTTGTGCTGTACCAGCGGATGATCGATCAGGTGAACGTTGCGCATGACGGTTCCTTACGCAAATCACTGGCGACGAACGCGGCGCGGGTTGCCCTCGCCGCATCGGTCAGACAGGGTCAGACGAGTCGCATCATCCATCCGTGGCGATCGGGACGACGGCCATGCTGGATATCGGTCAGCTCTTCGCGCAGGGACATGGTGAGCTTGCCGGCAGGAGCCGCCGGATCGCCAACGACGAAACCGCGCCCCTTGAGCGCTGCGATCGGCGCGATCACCGCGGCCGTGCCGCAAGCGAACACCTCGGCGATCTCGCCGCTCACCATGCCTTCACGCAACTCGTCGAACGTGACCTTGCGCTCCTGGACGGGATGGCCGCGATCACGCGCGAGTTGCAGAATGCTCGTGCGGGTGACGCCCTCAAGGATGCTGCCCGAAAGCTCAGGCGTAATCACCGTGCCGTCACGATGCACCATGCAGATGTTCATGCCGCCGAGCTCTTCGAGATACTTGCCGTACTGCGGATCGAGGAAGAGCACCTGCGAGCAGTCGTGCTCGTAGGCTTCCTGCTGAGGCAACAGTGAAGCGGCGTAGTTCCCGCCACACTTGGCTGCGCCTGTACCGCCAACGGCGGCGCGGGCGTAGTCGGTCGAGACCCAGATCGATACGGGCGCGACGCCCTTGGCGAAATAGGGTCCAACCGGGCTGGCAATCACGTAATACGCCGCCTGGTGCGCTGCGCGCACGCCCAGAAAATTCTCGTTCGAAATCATGAACGGACGCAGATACAGGCTGGTCTCGGGGGCTCCGGGCACCCAGGCCGCATCGGCACGCACCAGTTGGCGAATCGACTCGATAAACAGATCCGTCGGGAGCTCGGGCAACGCCAGACGATGGGCGGACCGCTGCATGCGCACCGCGTTGGCCTCCGGACGGAAAGTCCAGACCGATCCATCGGGATGCCGGTAGGCTTTGAGGCCTTCGAAGATCTCCTGGGCGTAGTGCAGGACAGACGCCGCCGGGTCGAGCATCAGGGGGCCATAGGGCCGTACCTCGGCATTGTGCCAGCCCTGACCTGTCGTCCAGTCAATCGAGACCATGTGGTCGGTGAAGTACTTACCGAACCCGGGATTGCCGTGAATTTCGTCGCGCTCGGCATCGCTACGGGGATTAGTCGACGAGATCGTCCGAAAGGCGAGTTGTTGGTCTTCAGTCATGATGAATCGGGAAAATAACGGCCGACAGGCCGACAATCAAGCCCGCCCGACGCCTGCCCGGTGGGCAAACTAGTCAACGGTGACGTTTGCTTCCTTGATAACCCCGGCCCACTGGCCCAGGTCCGACTTGATCTTATCATGCATCTGCGCGGGGGTCAGGTTGAGGGGGTCGTAGCCCTCGCGCTCGATCAACTTGACGATGTCCGGATCCTTCATGGCCTTGTTAAAGGCAGGCACCAATATCTTCATCACGTTGTCGGGCAGGCCGGCCGGGCCCACGAAGCCGAACCAGATCTGGGCATCGAACCCCGGGTAGCCGGATTCGGCGAGCGTTGGAACATCCGGAAGCGCCTTGGCCCGATTGATCGACGTGACCGCAAGGCCCTTCACACGCCCCGCGTCCAGGTGGGCGGAGGCGGACCCCAGGGAGGAAAACAGTACCGGGATATGGCCGCCCATCAATTCCACCAGCGCAGGTGCGCCGCCCTTGTAGGGGACATGCGTGATGGTCATGCCCGTGACCGCTTTGAGTTGTTCGGCCGACAAGTGGCCGACTCCGCCGATGCCCGAAGTGCCGTAGCTCCAGGCCGCCGGATCCTTTTTGGCCAACTCGATGAAGGTCTTGACATCCTTGGCCGGCGAAGTGGGCAAGGCCACGATGACCGTACCCCCGCTGCCAACCATTGCGATCGGGGTGAAATCTTTGAGCGGATCGTAGGACGTCTTGCGCAGATTCGGCAGGATCGTGGCCGGGCCGGAATCGGTCAGGTGGAGGGTGTAGCCATCGGGCGGCGTACGGGCGACCACCTCGAGTGCGATGGCACCACCCGCGCCGGGACGATATTCCATGACGATCGACTGGCCAATGATCTTCGAGATTTTCTCGGCAATTGGGCGCGCAAGCTGATCAGCCGCGCCGCCCGCAGAGTATCCGATCACCAGGCGTATGGGTTTATCTGCCGGGTAGTCGGCAAGCGCCGCCCCCGGCGTAAGGACCGCGACGGCCAGCGCCGAAACAGCAAGAATCCTCGTTGCAACTGTCACGTCAGTCTCCTTCAGGTCGCGGGGATCGGGTCCCCGTTCTGGTGATCGGGTTAGCGAACAATAAGTGGTCAGGTGGTCGAGAATACCTCAGCGGGCTTGGGCATCCCCTTGACCTCCACCGCATTGCCCGAAGGATCGAATACGAGAAACACGGTCTGCTCCCGGGGGGTGCCGATGAAAATGCGGTCTGGTTCCATCGCAAACGACACGCCGGCGGCGCACAGCCTGGCAAGCATGGCATCGTAGAGATCCGGGGTGACGATCACCCCGAAATGCCGTAATGGATAGGGATTGCGCCCGATGCTCACGGACCGGTGAGCCGCCTCCTCGGGCGAGAGCTGCGCAACCAGATGGTGGCCGAAGAAAGCGATGTCGACGCGATCGTCCAGAATCCGTGTCGCGTCGCAGCCCAGCAAGTCACGGTAGAACGTGAGCGTGGAAGCAATATCCACGACGGGAATCGACAGATGCACGATGGAGGGCGACATACGGATCCTTCAGCAAGTTCCCGAAAACCCCCAGTATCCCCCGCAAACACCTGTCAGGCAACTGTGTAAAATTGCCGGCAAATCGCAATCAAAAAAATACTTCCGGGGAACTTTTATATGCCGAAGATTCAGGCCTCAACCGCGCTGTCGCATTTCAAGGTGGTCGACCTTTCCCGCGTGCGCGCGGGCCCCGCCTGCGTGCGTGTTCTCACTGACTTCGGCGCCGACGTCATCCGCGTCGAACCCCCGAAGGGCGTCGATCCCAACGAGGCGCTTTTCGCCGACAAGCGCGACGGCGGCGATTTCCAGAACCTGAACCGCAACAAACGATCCCTCACGCTGAATCTGAAAAAGCCGGGCGCGCTCGACATCCTGAAACGGATGATTGTCGACGCCGACGTGGTCATTGAAAACTGGCGCCCGGACATCAAGAAAAAGCTCGGCGTCGATTATGAAACGCTCGCCAAGATCAACCCGCGCATCGTCATGGCGAGCATCTCCGGTTACGGCGAGGATGGCCCCTATGCCAGCAGGGCCGGATTCGACCAGGTCATGCAGGGCATGGGCGGGCTGATGTCCGTTACGGGCGAGCCGGGCCGGGGCCCGATGCGTGCCGGTATCGCGGTCGCCGACATGAGCGCCGGCCTCTACACGGCGATCGGGATCCTGACCGCCCTGCTAGAGCGCGAACGCTCGGGCCGTGGGCAGTGGGTGCAGACGTCGCTGCTTCACTCGCAGATCGCGATGCTGGATTTTCAGGCGGCGCGCTACCTCAATGACGGCGATGTCCCGACCCAGGCGGGCAACAATCACCCGACGAGTTGCCCAATGGGCCTCTACCAGGCGATTGACGGCGTCTTCACGCTGGGCGCCTCGGGCGAAGGGCACTGGGTCAAGCTGTGCGAGATCATCGAGCGGCCCGATCTGCTCGCAGAACCCGATTTCAAGATCAACAAGCTGCGCGTGGCCAGCCGCGAACGGGTCAACAAGGAACTCAACCAGGAGTTTGGCAAGAAGCCGGTGGCCTACTGGGTTGAAGCGCTCAATCGCGTCGGCGTGCCTGCCGGGCCCGTCTACGACGTGCCGCAAATGTTCGAGGATCCCCAGGTCAAGCACCTTGAGATCGACAAGCCGATCACGTGCGACGACGGCAAGGTCCGCCACTTCATCAGCCTGCCCATGAAGCTAAGCCGCACGCCCGCCGAGGTCGTCACGCGCGCGCCCTGGTGGGGCGAGCACACCGACGAAGTTCTGGGCGAACTCGGCTACACGGCTGACGAAATCGCGAAGTTCCACGAGGACAGCGTCGTCTAGAGCACTTGCCTGGACCGCGCGATGCGGCGCGCCCGCCAGTGATGGCGTTGGCGCGCCGTTTTTTTAGCCGCGATGATGTTCGCGCGGGCTATGGCCATCGTGGCGTTCGTAACCGCGCGATTCGTGACCGCCATGCCCTGGCCCACCGCGCCAGACAGGCGCGTACACAGGCGCATACACAGGCCGGCGATAGCCAACCGAAACAGCCGGCCCGACATACGCTGAATACACAGGGGCCGGGATACCCACCGCATACCCATACCCCTGGTCAACACCGTAGCCGTAGCCTCCGGCCTGAGGATAGTAGGCAGCACACCCGGTGAGCGAAATCAGAAGGCCGAAAAGCCCGTGACGCATCGTGTTCATGATCAATCCCCCTGTGTTGGCTGGACTGATTCCTACGCTACGCTTTCCATTCCCCGGTACAAGATGGTGGACACCACCATTTGATTACGATCGGTTTCATTGATTTCGATTGATTTCAAAGATCCCGATCGCACTCGAAAACGCTAAGCCAGCGCCAGCGCATGCTCGACCGCCAGCGCGACAGCAGCCAGTTGGGCATCATCGCCATTGACCGACGAGAGCATCAAGCCGACAGGCAGGTCACCCGCCGCCTGGCACGGCAGGCTGAAAGCGCAGCCATCCAGGAAGTTGAATGCGAAGGTATTGCGCAACAACAGGCCATTGGCTTTGAAAAACACATCGTCGGACGCGACCAGCGGCGCGATTTCGGGGGCGACGATCGGCACAGTCGGGCAAATCACCGCGTCGAACCCTTCAATGGCCCGCTCCACGCGCGCGATCCACGCGCGCCGGTTGTCCAGCAGCGCGATGTACTGTTGCGCGGTCACCTGCGCCCCCATCATCATCCGAAGCGCGACGCGCGGGTCGAACGCATCCCGTGCCTTCGCGAGCCGTTCGTGATGCACGGCATAGGCTTCGATGGGCGAAAGGCCGCCGGGCGCATTGATCGCAGGGATCTCTGCGAGCTCGGCCAGTTTGATATCCGAGATCTGCGCCCCGGCAGCCGACAGCAACGCGATCGCCCGGTCAAAGGCACGCGATACGGCCGGCTCCATCGCGTCAAGGACGACGGTTTGCGGAATCGCCAGGCGCATGCCGGCCAGTGGACGCCGGCGCACGGCCAGCGGGGCACCCGCCAGCACGCCGTCAACCACCAGACAATCCCCGACACTGCGTGTCATTGCACAGACGGTGTCGAGCGAACGGGAAAGCTCGAGCGCGCCATCGAGCGGAACGCGGCCCTGGCTGCTCTTGAAGCCGACCAGGCCATTGAGTGCCGCGGGGATGCGGATCGACCCACCGGTATCCGAACCGAGTCCGGCGACCGACAGCCCCAGCGCAACGGACACGGCGGCTCCGGAGGACGAGCCGCCGGGGATGCGCGCGGCGGTGGCATCGGTCGGGTTGACCGGCGTCCCGTAATGCGGGTTGATCCCGATGCCTGAAAAAGCAAATTCGGTCATGTTGGTCTTGCCGATGATCGCCGCACCCGCCGTGCGCAGGCGAGCGACCGCCGGGGCGTCGCCAGCCTGCACGGGCTCGCCGCGACACACGATCGAGCCTGCCATGGTGGTTTCGCCTGCAACGCCGTAAAGATCCTTGATCGAGACCGGCAGCCCCGCGAGCGGATGCAGTTCGACGCCGGCTGCCGCCGCGGCATCGGCGTAACGGGCCGCCGCGAGTGCGGCATCGGGATACATGCGCGTGAACACGTGCGCGGCGCTCTTGTGCGCAGCGTTGTCAATCGCGCTGGC
>CAITPF010000329.1 GCA_903894155.1 uncultured beta proteobacterium
CGGAGTGCCGGTCATCTCCGCCTGCCGCAGCCAATCTTCCGCCATCTGAAGAAATGGCAGCGGCTCGGCCCCCGGTTCCAGCCAGCGGTCGGCGGCCAGCGCATTGAGCGGGCACCACGGACCTTCGCTCCAGTGGTTCAGGCAGACAAGCGGATTACGCAGTTCCATGCTCGCCATCATCACCGCGTCAGGGCGTCTGCCCGGGTTCTCGGGCTTTCGGAAATCCTCCGGCGAAATGAAATACGGCGAGAGTGGCGAACCGTAGTGAGCAATTGACCATCCGCCATCTTCGATGACCGTCGGGGCGCAGAAACCGAGGATGTATCGGATGCCGAGTTGCCGGCACGCCGCAACGAAGCCATTGCCGGTCGTGTAGGTATTGACCGCCACCATCGGGCCAAAGCCCAGAGTGGCAAAGCGTTCCTGCGCGATGTGCAGCAGCCGCACGCATTCCGCCTCGGAATACTTCCACCAGTTCGGATCGGTGCAGGCGGGGTCAAAATCGACCGGATAAATATTCGGAGCGACCAGTCCACCGCGCTGCTGCAATTTCCTCAATGATTCGTGGTGTTGTGCCCCCTGCTCAAAACTGAAGTCGGTATCGCAAACCAGCCCCAGCTTGAGCAAGTGATCCAGCTCTGCGGAAAACTGGTTGGCGGTCTGGCCGAGCTGTCCGTAAATGTGGCAGTAGGATTTTGCTGTTACGCTCATGTGCTGTGTGGGGTCGCTTCCTGTCTATGTTTCCAATTGAGATAAACTTTCACAGTAACAAGCCCGGCCAGAAGGTAGAAAAATGCCGTCCAGAGATATCCGCCGCGGTTGAATTTCAGCCAATCGAAAAACGGGGAGATCGCGAGCGGGTTCAGGACCATGATGATCGTCTGGTAGAAAAACGCCTGCGCCGAACAGAACTGGCCGATTTTCTCGCGGGGGAAAAGCTCGACGGTGACGGCTCCCAGGGCCACTCCGAATGGGAACATGTTGATGTTGATGAGTGAGGCCATGATGGCGGCGGTCGTTTTATCGCGGACGATGAAAAAGGAAATAAACGTCAGGAACGCCCAGATAAATAAGGTGACAGGGATCACCCGAATCGGCTTGACCCGATCAATGATCGAGCCGACCGAGTAGCCCAATAACACTCCAAATGCGGTTGTTGCAACCTGGCTGACTCCGTCGATCCAGCCGGTAGTGGTCAAATCCATCCCTAAGTCGTAGCGGAGGTAAAAGAACTGAAATCCATTCCCTGCGTTGCCCAATTGGAAGAGCAGGGTTCCGAAGAAGATCCAAAGATAGTAGGGCTTGCTGAAACAATCCCTGAAGTAGTCAAAGATCGGCTCCAAGGGATTCGTGGTCTTCCGCTGCTCAGGCGGCGGGTAGTCCCCCTCTTTCACGCGCCAGACCGATAGCAGATAGACCGAGAGACAGAACACCGAAACGCCAACGTAAACCGCTTTGGCATGATGTTCGGCGTAGCCGACGATAAAAAAGCTCCAGACCATGATGGCGGCTACTGTCACAATTCTTGCCATCGAGTTAAACCGGCCGAGCACAATTTCCGGGACCACGTCCCAGTAGTAGTAGCTGAAGA
>CAITPF010000330.1 GCA_903894155.1 uncultured beta proteobacterium
GTGAACTGCCCGGTGTCGATTTCGCCGATCACCGCCTGCAGGCCGTCAACGTCCAGAACCTCGACTGGAAAGTGTGCCTCGGATTCGCCGGAGGCGAGACTCAGTTGCCGAATGACTTCAGCATTGCTCGACCGCGCGAGGCAGTACAGGTACACGCCGCGCAGCGCCGTCTCTGTGTGCGCCACCGTCACACCTCCCTTTCACGCAAGGCGACAGCTCTGCCCTGGCCGAACATGTCGCCGAGCCGACGACCGACGCTCTCGATCCGCAGCATACCCTCCGAAAACGCATCCTGCCCCGTTTTCTCTGTCATGATCCCTCTGCAACCCCTGCGGAATTAACTCGGGTTGTTTGCGTAGCATCGCTGAGCTGCGTGCAACTATGAGTGGGCGCATCGGACGTGATGCCACAGACCCTGAGCTTGGTGTGCAACGTCTTGTAGTCGATGCTCAGGCTTCGGGCAACTTTCGCTTTGTTTCCCGCATTCATCTTCAACGACTCAAGCAGGACCATTTTCTCGAACTGCGTCGCCATATCCCGCACAAGGTCCCTGAGCGACAAGACAGCCTGTCCGGAAGAAACCTTGTCAAGTGCCGAAGCCAGCACATTCGATACGTCCTCGAACTCAGGGTCTCGACGCGGGTTCGTCCGGGTCGCGTTATCCGGAATGACCAGATAATCTTCGACGTCGAGCATGACAAAAGCGGTCGCTTCCAGGATCACGTCGGATTCGTCGCTCAGGAGCACGGCACGGCGAAGTTGATTCCTCAGCTCCCGTACATTGCCCGGCCAGTCGTAGCGTGTGATGATCTTCCATGCCGCATCCGACAGGTTGGTGATCCGCCTGCCTAACTCGCCGTTGGCTGCATTCAGGGTTCGGTGTACGAGATAGCCCAAATCCTCTTTGCGTTCACGCAGCGGCGGAACATTAATGGAAAACTCTGCAAGACGATGGTACAAATCACGACGAAACAGCCCGGCTGCAACCGCTGCGTTGAGGTCGATGTTCGTCGCTGCAATCACCCTGAAATCGAAGGCGCGCTCTTTGGCTCCACCGACCCGATGGATGCGCCGGGTCTCGAGCGCCCGAAGCAACTTTCCCTGCATGGCGAGCGGAAGATTGCCGATCTCATCGAGAAAGATAGCGCCGCCGTGGGCCAGTTCGAACGCGCCGGCCATCGCCTGGTGCGCCCCGGTAAACGATCCTTTCTCATGGCCGAACAGCTCGCTTTCAATCAGCGTTTCCGGGATCGATCCGCAATCGAGCACGACAAGCGGGTGGCTTGAACGGAGGCTTTCCGCGTGAATGGCCTGGGCGATCAGTTCTTTGCCGGTACCCGTTTCACCTGTGATCAAGACCGAAAAGTCGGTCGGAGCTACTTGTGCCACGTGTTGCACGACGCGCTGGATAACCGCGCTGCTACCCATTAAGGCCTCAAGCGAACTTGTCGAACGCCGTCTTTCGTAAAGCTGCCTGGGCTGGCGGCGCAAGCCCTTTTCCTCGAGCGCGTGGCGAACGGTCAGGAGCATGTCTTCGTTGCTGAAGGGCTTCGAGACGTAATCGTAGGCGCCAGACCTCATGGCGCGCGTGGCATCGCCCACCGACACGTTTCCTGTGATCATGATCACAGGAATTCCCTTGTCGTGCGCCCTTGCCCATGTCAGGACGTCGAATCCGTCCATGTCCGGCAAACCGACGTCGAGCAGCACGAGATCGGGTGCATCGGATTCGATGATGGCAATCGCCTGTTTCCCGTCGACCGCAACCAGCGGGGTATGTCCCGCCTGTTGCATCAGGGTCGACAGCACCCACCGGGCCTCCTCGACATCATCGACGATAAGTACCTTGCGCGCGTCCGACCCGACAGTGGCGCTACGTGAATCGACACGCTGCGCGACGGGGCTCATCTGAGCAGAATCATGTTGATGGCTTATGAAAAACTCACAATTGATCGCGCTGAACAAACTGAAGCCGGAGGTAGAAATTTCCAGGACCCGGCCTCGCATCGCTGAGAAGGCTTCGTAGTCGCTTCCGGGGTGTCCGGAGTGATGGGAGAATGGGGGAGTGAGGGATTTCATGCCTCACAACCCTGATCGTGCCCCCGAACCCAGTGGGCCACTACCGCGCGGGCATGATGGACACTTTTTCGAATTGCGTCTGTACGCAACCGAACATAGCGCCTTGAATTGATCGACCGCAGTTGCCGGAAAGTCGTTCGCCCGGATTTGACGTTGCATTTTTGGGCGCAAGTTAGACACATTTGCCCGATTTTCCCCACTGCGCGGCTGAAAATTTCTTGTCCGGGCGCACGAGCCGCCAGCGTCCGGCTACTATGCAGAAAAATCGAATCAATAACGTGGAGACACTAGGTGAAGATCACGTCGATCAAGGCGATTCCGCTCTCGTTTCGACTGCCCGAAGGCAAGACCGTCACGATGGGCGTGGGCAGCACCACCAAGCGCGACACCATCATTGTCAAGGTCGAGACGTCCGAGGGCATCACCGGCTATGGCGAGGCACACCCCGGCCGCAGCCCGGGCGCCGTTGTCAGCCTGTTGCAGAATACGCTCGCACCCATGCTCATCGGGATGGCTGCAACCGACGTCGTCGGCGTCTGGCAGCGGGTGCACCGGATGCAACTCTCCAGTCATGGGGTGGGTTCCGGCGCGGCCTTGGCGCTCGCCGGCATCGACATGGCGCTCTGGGATATCCGGGGCAAGGCGGCGAATATGCCCCTGTATGCCCTGCTCGGTGGCAGCAAGCGGCGCGTGCCGGCCTATGCGGGCGGAATCTCGCTCGGCTTCCAGCCCAAGGAGTCGCTCGCCGAAGAAGCGCAGGGCTACGTCGCCCGCGGCTACAGGGCAATCAAGCTGCGTCTGGGCGACAACGCCCGCAACGACATTGACCGCGTGCTACATGTGCGCAAGGTACTCGGCGACGATATCGATATCCTGACAGACGCGAACACCAACTACACCATGGCGGACGCCCGTCGTGTTCTGCCCGTGTTGGCCGAGATCAGGGCCGGCTGGCTCGAAGAGCCGTTCGCGTGCCACGACTTCGCATCGTACCGCCAGGCGGCGGCGATTACGCCGCTGGTGCCGATCGCCGCAGGCGAAAATCACTACCACCGGTTCGAGTTCGCGCAATTGCTCGAGGAGCGCGCGGTTCAGGTCTGGCAACCGGATCTTTCGAAATGCGGCGGCATCACCGAGGGGTTGCGCATTGCCGCCATGGCATCGGCCTGGCGGATCCCGGTGCACCCGCACAGTTCAGCGACAGGGATCAACCATGCCGCAACGCTGCATTTCATTGCGGCGATCGAGAATTCCGGCTATTTCGAGGCCTGCGTGTCGAGCTTCAATCCGCTGCGGGACCTGTTCGGCCAGACCTTCGAGATTGGCGCCGATGGCTGCGTCGAGCCACTTGACCGGCCTGGCATCGGCCTGGAAGTGGACGAGTCGCTTTTCGCGCAGTACCCCCTGATCGACGGGCCCGGCTACGTCGTCAAGTTCTGAGAGGAAACCGCCATGCGACACCCCATCAAGACGATTCTCGGCGCTGGCCTGGCCCTTGCGACGGCACTTGCCCCGGTGACATCCCGCGCCGATTATCCCGATCGCACGGTGCGCATCATCGTCCCCTACACCCCGGGCGCCTTTAACGACACGCTGGGCAGGGTATCCGCCGAGAAGCTTGGGAAGCTCTGGAACCAATCCGTGGTGGTCGAGAACAAGCCGGGCGGCAATACGACCATCGGCAACGCGTTCGTCGCAAAATCCCCGCCCGACGGCTACACGATCCTGGTCTCGCCGCTGCCGTTTTCGTCGCTGCCGGGGCTCTACGGCGACAAGCTGCCCTACGATGCCATCAAGGATTTCACGCCACTGATTCAGGCGGGCTCGGCGCAGAACGTGCTTGTCGTTCGAACGGAGTCCCCCTTCAATAGCGTCAAGGACGTCATCGAATACGCAAAGAAAAACCCCGGCAAGCTGAACTACGCATCGACAGGATCCGGATCGTCGAATCATCTTTCGATGGAGCTCTTCAAGAGCATGACCGATACCCAGCTGACGCACGTGCCATACAAGGGGTCGGCTCCCGCCGTGATGGCGTTGATGGGCGGCGAAATCGACCTTATGTTCGACAACATCCCGAACGTGATGACCCAGCTTCGGGCCGGCAAGCTCAAGCCCATCGCCGTGACGGGATCAAAGCGCTCGACGATGTTCCCCGATATCCCGACTGTCGCCGAGACCGGAGTGCCGGGCTATGAGGTCAATGTCTGGTTTGGCATGCAACTGCCGGCAGGGACGCCTGCGGCAGTCGTCCAAAAGCTGAACAAGGATCTGGTGAAAATCCTCACCGAGCAGGACGTCGTCAACCGCTTCGCGGAACTCGGGGTCGATGTCGTGGCAGGTACCCCGGAAGAGTTCAGTGCGCTGATCCGCCGCGAAATCCCGAAGTGGACGAAGGTCATCAAAGACGCCAACATCAAGGTTGAATGACAGTGAAGATTCAGGACGTCACACTGACGCTGTTTGCGTGGGACGACATCCCCGCCACGAGCTACGGGGCCCACACCGGCCGATTTTCCGGCGAGAGCCGGCTCGGGCTGCTGTCCATCGAAACAGACCAGGGGCTCACGGGGCACGCTTTCCTGGGTTCCGCTTTCTATCCCGCCGACATGGATGGTGCGAGCCTGATCAAATACCTCAAGCCGATCCTCGTGGGGCAAGATCCGCTTGATCGTGAAAAGCTCTACAAGGCGATGTGGAAGCGGGTGCGCACGACGACGGTGCGCTCAATCGGCGCGGTGGATATCGCGTTGTGGGATATCGCGGGAAAGGTGGCTGGCCTGCCGATCCACCGCCTGCTCGGCACCTACCGCGACAGGATACCGGCCTACATCAGCTCTGCGGTGCTTGCGGGCCCCGAAGCCTATGCCGAGGAGGCCCTGCACTACCGGTCGCTCAACATGGCTGCCTACAAGATTCATCCGCCTCAATCATGGCGCGAGGATATCCGGGTCTGTGAGGCGGTACGCAAGGCGGTGGGCGACGATTACCTGCTGATGCTGGATTCCGTATGGAGCTACGACTACCCCGCCGCGCTGCGCGTGGGGCAGGCGATCGAATCGCTGGGCTTCTACTGGTATGAGGATCCGCTCGCCGACGCCGACATCTACAACTATGTCGAATTGAAAAAACACCTCTCGATCCCGATCATGGCCACCGAGTACCCGGCCGGGGGACTGGATTCCTACGCGCCATGGATCCGCGAGCGCGCCACGGATTTCCTGCGCGGCGATGTGGCGGTCAAGGGCGGGATCACGACGCTCATGAAGGCGGCGCACCTGGCAGAGACTTTTCACCTGAATTTCGAAGTGCACCACGGCGGGAATTCGTTGAACAATGTCGCCAACCTGCACGTGCTGATGGCGATCCAGAACACCGAGTTTTTCGAGGTGCTGCTGCCCGCGCAATCGCAGAAGTACGGCTTGGCCCAGGACATCGAGATCGACGCGAACGGCATGGTGCATGCGCCGACGGGCCCGGGGCTCGGGGCGCATATCGATTTCGGCCTGATCCAGCACAAGACGCTGGCCAAGCTCACCTAAAGCGGCACGATTTGCGCCGTGCCGGACAGAAGCGGCCGACAGAGGATCTTGTACCCGTCGGAATCGAACCCCGGGGCCTGCCGATCAAGGTGTCGGGCCGCCTCCAGGCTATCGGCCGAGCCCAGGTAACACCAATTCTGGATCACGTGCACCTGGCGCATTTCCTCGAAGCGCTCCAGCAGGCCCACCGCGCCGGGATAGGGCCAGCAAACGATCTGCATCTGCGCGAGCACGGCCTCAAGGCGCCCCTGGTGATCCTCGCGGGATTCGTCACCCCGGCAGGCGCCGGCACAGCGATTGATCATCGCGCGAAAGCAGGCGCGCCCCCGGGCCACGCGCTCGAGCCCCAGAATCCCCAGGCACAGTCGATGCTCGTTGGCAATTGACCGCAGATGCTCCAGTGCCGCGTGGCGACTGCCGAACAGCCCATAAAGGCCCGGTTCAGTCGCGAAATTGATGTCTTTGGAATAGACGACTTCGGGCTGGCCCTCGCGCAGGCGAACTGAACACATCTGGCGGGTGCGTCGCAGCTTCTGATTGAATAACGGATGTAACTGCTTGATCATGCTCGCCTCAAGCAACAGGGCGCCGATCTCCCCTGCCGTTCGCAGGTAGGAAATGCGCCTCGTCTGGCGCAGCATGCGCGCTTCCCCGACATTGCGCAGATGTGAAAGAACACGGTGGCGCAGGTGGACGCTCTTGCCGATATAGAGCGGCAGATCCGCTTCATCACCATGGAACACATAGACGCCCGGGGCTGCCGGAAGATCGTCGATCGCCTGGCGCAAATGCTCTGGATAGGCGTAGATCGCGGCTGGATCCAGGTCAGGATCGTTCAGCCGAAATCGGCTCGTTCGGCGCATTGTCATGCGCGCACTGGCCTGCAGACCGAACGGGTGACCCGTGTTGCCATCATGGATCTTGCGGGCGGCCTTACCCGTATTTGCGCCACAGGCACTCGCCCTTGAAAGCCTTATCCAGCGCAGCCAGGTATTGCTGGTGCGCCTCAAGCTCGGACGTGCTGGGCTCGATCACGGGAAGATCGATTTCAACGGCGTGCAGTCCGTTGCCGCCGGCGATCGCCTGATCCGGTGTGTCGATATGATCGATCAGCAGGCTGTCCTGCCCGCGGGTCATCGCAAGCCACACTTCTGCCAGCAGGCGGGAGTCGAGCAAGGCGCCGTGCAGGGTCCGGTGGGCGTTGGAAATCCCGTAGCGTTCGCACAGGGCATCAAGCGAGTTGCGCTTGCCCGGGTAAAGCGTCTTGGCATGCGCGAGCGAATCGGTAATGCCAGAGCAGTACGTCATGACAGGCTGGCGTCCGAGGCGCTCAAGTTCGGCATTCAGGAACCTGACGTCAAAAGGCGCGTTGTGAATGATCAGTTCAGCGCCTTCGATAAACGCCAGGAATTCATCGATCACGTCCGCAAACCTGGGCTTGTCGGCGAGAAACTCCGTCGTCAGCCCGTGTACATCCAGAGCCCCGGAGTCGCTATCGCGATCGGGGTTCAGGTACGTATGGAAATCCCGGCCCGTAATGCCGCGGTTGACGACTTCAATACCACCGATTTCGATGATGCGATGGCCGTTGGCCGGGTCCAGGCCCGTGGTTTCAGTGTCGAGAATAATGGAACGCATGGCGCCAATCATACGACAGCGCGCGCGCGCGCCAGCACTTCCTCGACCCCGCGATTGGCGAGCAGATCGGCGCGCTCGTTGCCAGGATCGCCCGCGTGCCCCTTGACCCAGTGCCACGCCACCTCATGGCGGGAAACCTCGGCATCCAGTTGCCGCCAGAGATCCTCATTGAGCACGGGCTTGCCGTCGGACTTGCGCCAATTTCGCCGGCGCCAGCCGTGGATCCACTCGTTGATGCCCTTCATCACGTACTGCGAATCCACGTGCAGATCGATGCGGCACGGGCGCTTGAGCGCGCGCATCGCCTCGAGGACCGCCATCATCTCCATTCGGTTGTTGGTCGTCTGCAACTCGCCGCCGTGCAGGGTCTTTTCCGTATTGCCAGAACGCAGCAATGCGCCCCAGCCGCCAGGGCCCGGATTGCCCTTGCAGGCACCGTCGGTCCAGATTTCAACGTGATTCTTACTATTGCTATCCAAGTCAGTTTCCTGCGTAAGGGTTTGTGCGATCCTGCACGGACTTCGGGTAATCGGACAGCCCGCGGTTCAACGCCCCCGCCGCCTGCCCCGCGCGTGCGCGCAGCCGGGGCGTTCTCCAGGGGGGGCTGATCAGGCGCATGCCTGCCGCGCGCTTTACGGCCGAGACCATATAGACGGCGCCGCAAACCGGCCACCACCGGTCGCCGGCGTGTTCGAGGAAGGAGAAGCGCCCGATCCACTTGTTAGAGCGAAAAGCCGGAACATAACAACCGAAGTGCCCTCGATCGAGGTCCAATGAAAGAAGTTTGAACCAATCCTTGAGGCGGTGAAGCGATACCTGGGCGCCTTGAGACTGGGGAAACCACTCAGGCATCCAGGGCATCCGGTTGCGCGCGCCCCACAGGCTCCAGGGGTTGAAACCCGTGATCACGACCCGGCCCTCGTGGACCAGGACCCGCTCGACCTCTCGCAGCACCTCATGCGGGTAATCCGTGGTTTCCAGCCCGTGCGGGAGCACCAGCAGATCGATGCTCTGGGTAGCGAAAGGGAGCGCCTCGGCGCAAGCCAGTACCGTTGCACCCACGCCCGCACAGGCAGCGGCGCCATTCTGGAGCACCGGCCCGGCATAGGCCTTGAAGGGCATGCGGTTCGCCCGCAGGAGATCCAGGCCGGGCATTCCGACTTGTAACGCGTTGTAACCAAAGACGTCCGTGACCAGGGCGTCAATCCTGGCTTGCTCCCAGTCAAGCACGTAGCTGCCGGGATCCGTCTGCATCCAGTGCGAGAGCCTTACAATGGGATGTTCTTCGTTCGACAATGTGATCACGAATCCAATGAGTACTACCGCCCAACCGTCGCCAGATCGCGGCCTGAAAACTCGTATCCAGCCCCTGAGCGCGTTTTCCGACAACTATATCTGGCTGATTTCAAATGGTGAGACCGCGGTTGTGGTGGATCCTGGCGATGCCGTGCCCGTGCTGGATGCGCTCGATCGCTTCAACCTGCGGCTCACCGCCATTCTACTCACCCATCACCACCCCGACCATGTCGGCGGTGTCCAGCGGCTGGTCGACGCGTCCGGCGCGACGGTATATGGCCCCGCGACCGAGAATTTACCGGTTTGCGACACGGCGATGAAGGGCGGCGCCCGGTTTGAGGATTCGGCGCTGGGTATCGACCTGACCGTCATCGATGTGCCGGGCCACACGGCCGGGCATATCGCCTACGCCGGGAGCGTCGGGGGAACGCCAGCGGTGTTCTGCGGGGATACACTGTTCGCAGCCGGTTGCGGTCGCGTCTTCGAGGGTACGCCCGGGCAGATGACCAAATCGCTTTCGGCGTTGGCAGTGCTACCGCCCGAGACGCGCGTTTTTTGCGCGCACGAATACACGCTGTCCAATATGCGGTGGGCCCGGGAAGTCGAGCCCGCCAACACGGAGCTGCAGCAATGGCAGGCCGAGGCGATTCGCCAGCGCGATCAGGGGGAACCCACCGTGCCCAGCCGGATCGGGCAGGAACTGGCCTGTAACCCGTTCATGCGCACCGCAGTACCGTCTGTGGTGAAATCGGCAAGTCAATGGGCCCAGCGCAAGCTCGACACTCCGGTGGAAGTTTTCGCCGCGCTGCGTGAATGGAAGAACAGCTTTCGCTGAACGGAATGCAGATTTTTTTCAGGATATTTTTTCTGGCACTGGTGCTGGCGCTCGCCGGCTGTGCCAGCTTGCAGAAGGGGCAGGACGGGCCGCGCTTCGTTGCGGAGGATACGTCGCGCACGATCGACCTCACGGTTCCGCCGCTTGACGTCTGGGAGCGCATTCGCCGTGGCTATGCCATCCCGAACCTGAATTCCCCGCTGGTCGACAAGTGGACGGTCTATTACGCCTCCCACCCGGACGCCATGCAGGGAATGGCGACCCGTGCGGGCAAGTACCTCTATTACATCGTCGACGAGATCAACCGCCGCGGGATGCCGACCGAGCTTGCCCTGCTTCCTTTTGTCGAAAGCGCGTACAACCCGGCGGCCTATTCGCGTGCCAAGGCGGCCGGGCTCTGGCAATTCATCCCCAGCACCGGGACGCAGTTTCAGCTCAAGCAGGATTGGTGGCGAGACCAGCGGCGCGACCCGATCGCCTCGACCAACGCCGCCCTGGACTACCTGGAATACCTCTTCGACTTTCAAGGCGACTGGTACCTTGCGCTCGCCTCCTACAACTGGGGCGAAGGATCGGTCAAGCGAGCGGTCATGCGCAACCTGGCGGCAGGCAAACCCACCGATTACCTGTCGCTGAGCATGCCAGACGAAACGCGAAACTACGTCCCAAAGCTCCAGGCCATCAAGAACATCGTGGCAGATCCCGAGCGCTATGCCGTTGTATTGCCGCTTGTCGACAACGAGCCCTACTTCGTCTCCGTGAAAAAGAACGTCAGCATCGACTTCCATGTCGCCGCGCAGCTGGCTGAAATGCCGATCGAGGATTTCCAGGCGCTGAACCCCTCGTTCAACCAGCCGATCATCGTCGCCCAGCAGGAGCACGAAGTGATCCTGCCGCGCGACAAGGTGAACATCTTCAATGCCAACCTGGCCGAGTACAAGGGCGAGTTGACGTCGTGGAAGATCTATCAGGCGCAGCCTGGCGAAACCTTCACCTCGATCGCCAACAAGTTCGGCGTATCCGAGATGCGCCTTCGCGAGGCAAACGCCATCAACCCGCAGACACGCAATGCAACCGATCAGTCATTGCTGATCCCGGGGCCTGCCGGCCAGGGCATCACCTTGCCCGCACCCGGCCGGCCCGCCGCAACCCCGGCCAAAAGCAAGCCCCCGGAGCGCGCACGCACCCATGTCGTGCGCAAGGGCGAGTCGCTCGATACCATCGCCCGCCAATACGGCACGACGACCGCCACACTTCGGTCGCTCAACAATTTGAAGAGCGACACGATCAAGCCCGGCAGTAAGATTCGCATACCGGGCACTGGCACCCGGGGCTGAGCAAGTACAACTCTTTGCAGGGCGAGGATTGGCACATGGGATTTTTGACTGGCAAGCGCATCCTGGTGACCGGTGTCATTTCGAACCGCTCGATCGCCTATGGCATTGCAAAGCAATGCCATGAGCAGGGTGCCGAACTGGCGTTCACGTATGTCGGTGAGCGATTCCATGAGCGGATCGTCGAGTTTGCCGAGGAATTCGGCAGCTCGATCGTCATGCCTTGTGACGTCAGCGAAGATGCCCAGATCGCGTCCGCGGTCGATGCGCTCGGAAAAAACTGGGATGGCCTTGACGGCCTGGTGCATGCGATCGGCTTTTCCCCCCGCGAGGCAATCACCGGGGAATTCCTGGATGGCTACACACGGGAAAGCTTCCGGATCGCGCACGACATCTCGGCCTACAGTTTTGCCGCGCTGGTCAAGGCCGCGCTTCCCCTGCTGCAGGGTCGCAACAGTTCGGTGATCACGCTGACCTACCTCGGCGCCGAGCGTGTCGTTCCGCACTACAACACGATGGGCCTCGCTAAGGCGTCCCTGGAGGCCAGCGTGCGCTATCTGGCCGCGAACCTCGGCCCGCTGGGCATCCGCGCCAATGGCATTTCGGCCGGCCCCATCAAGACGCTCGCGGCGAGCGGCGTCAAGGATTTCACGAAAATCATGAAGTATGTCGAAACGCATTCGCCCCTCAGGCGCAATATCACGATCGAGGATGTCGGCAATGTCGGGGCTTTCCTGCTATCGGATCTCGCCTCAGGTGTCACAGGCGAAATCGTGCATGTCGATGGCGGCTTCTCGGCGATCGTGCCGGGCATGGCTGACTAATCACCCCGATCCTGCCGGGGGCGAGGCAGGGCAATCACAAACAGGCGGGAGACAAAACATGAAACAGACGTTGCTACGCTGGATTGGAGCGGCCGCGGCAGCCTGCGGGCTGGCCTGCGCGCAGGGCGCTGCGTTCGGGCAAACCGATCCGGCAGCGAGCTACCCTGACCGGCAGATCCGGATCATCGTTCCGTACTCGGCGGGCGGGTCCACCGATGCGCTCGGACGTCTGGTAGCGGCCGAGCTCTCCAACGCCTGGAAACAACCGGTCATCGTCGAAAACAAGACAGGCGCCAGCGGAATGATCGGCAACGACCTGGTGGCCAAGGCGGCGCCGGACGGCTACACCGTGCTGCTGGGCATTACCACCATTATTCAGGGCCCCTACCTGTTCACGAAGATCCCCTACGCCACGACCGATCTGGTCCCGGTAGCGCAGATCGGGCTTTCGCAGGATTTTCTCGTCGTGCCCGCGCGCTTTCCCGCCAATACGCTTGAAGAGTTCATCGCCGAGGTCAAGTCGCACCCCGGCAAGTACAGCTACGGTTCGTATGGGGCGGCCACGTCATCCAACATCCACGGCGAAATGCTCAAACAGCAAGCGGGGCTGGATCTCACGCACATCCCCTACAAGGGCGGCGCTCCCCAGCTGACGGACGTGATCGGCGGTCAGCTCGACGCCGCCTTCATCGACGTCGGTAACCTGCGGGCGCAGATCAAATCGGACAAGATCAAGATCCTCGCCTCGACCGGCGAAAGGCGCTCGGAGATTCTCCCCGACGTGCGCTCGTTTACCGAGCTTGGGTACAAGGACTTCGAGCCTTATGGATTCTTCACGTTCTTCCTGCCGGCCAGGACGCCACGCCCGATCGTCGACAAGCTCTCCGCCGAAATCATCCGCCTGCTTAACTCGCCCGCCAACAAGGCAAAAATCGAGGGGATGGGCCTGCAACCCAACTTCATCGGCGGGGCAGAGCTCGATGCGCTGATCAAACGGGACAGCCTGATCTGGGGCAGTGTCATCAAGGCCGCAAATATCCAGGTCGAGCAATAGAAATCGCCCCGGCGTAACCAGGGCGATTTGCGTGAAACGAAGCGCGTGATTCTGACCGGCTCCGGCGCGCGCCGGGATCCGGTCAAACGCCGAGGTACGCCTTGCGCACGAAGGGGTCCGCCAGCAATTCATCGCCACGGCCGGTCCGGACGATTTCCCCGTGCTCCAGCGCATAGGCGTGATGCGCCAGCTTCAGGGCGAGGCGCGCATTCTGCTCGACCAGGATAATGGACATCCCGACGTCGCGGTTCAGCCGGCTGATGGCCGCTGCGATTTCAGTCACGATCTTCGGCGCGATCCCCAGGGAAGGCTCATCCAGCAATAGCAGGCGCGGCCTTGCCATCAGCGCGCGCCCGATCGCGACCATCTGCTGCTCGCCGCCCGAGAGCGACCCTGCCAGCTGGCCGCGGCGCTCGTGAACACGGGGAAAGAGGTCGTAGACTTCCTTGAGCGATTGCTCGATATCGGCGCGGCGATGCACGGTGTGCGCGCCAACCAGCAAATTGTCCAGTACCGTCATGCGGCCAAAAAGCCTCCGGCCCTCCGGCGAAAGCGCCAGGCCGAGCGCCACGCGTGAGGCCGCGGGTTCGGCACCGATTTCGTGCCCCTGCATGAGGACCTGGCCGCTCGCGATCGGCACCAGGCCCATGAGCGCCTTGAGCGTGGTGCTCTTGCCCGCGCCGTTGGATCCGATCAGCGCGACGATTTGCCCTTCATCCACGACGAAGTCGATGCCGCGCACCGCCTCGAGCGGCCCGTAACGCACGCTGAGCTTGCGCACTTCAAGCATGGGCATAGTCGGGCGCTCCGAGATAGGCTTCAATGACCGCGGGATTCTCCCGGATCTGCGCGGGTGTGCCTTGCGCGATCATCTCACCCTGGACCAGCACGACAATGCGCTCGCACAGATCCATCACCAGCGCCATGTGGTGCTCGACCAGAAGGATCGTCAGACCCTGGCGCTGCTGCAGATCGCGCAGCAATCTGCCCAATTCGTTGCATTCTTCGTGGTTCAGGCCTGCGGCCGGCTCGTCGAGCAACAGAAGCGATGGCCGCGTCGCCATCGCGATGGCGATGCCGAGCTTCTTCTGAAGACCATACGCGAGCGATCCCGCGGCGACCTCGCGCCATTGCTGCAGTTCAAACATATCCAGGATCGCGTTCACCTCATCGTCAACCCGGCCAGGATCGATCAGGTGTTCGTGCCGCCCCGTCAACCGTGCCATTGTCGTGCCCCGCAAGCGGGACAACAGGCCGCGGTAGACGTTTTCCGCGACCGTGACGCCCGGATAGGTCGAGGTCGACTGAAACGTGCGTGCAAGCCCCGCCACCACGACGCGGCTCGGGGGCCCGCCCGAAATATCCTTCCCGTCGAAGATGACCCTTCCGGACGAAGGCGGCATGGTGCCGCTGACCACGTTAAAGCAAGTGGTCTTGCCCGCGCCGTTCGGCCCGATCAGGCCAACCAGTTCACCCCGGCCCACCGAAAACGACACATTACGCAAGGCAGCAAGACCGCCGAAGTTCCGGCACAACCCCTCGACCCGCAACAATTCGGTCGTCATTGAACGCCTCCCTGCGAACCAGCGGTCTGGGATCGCCTGAACCGACTCGCCAGGCTTGACAGCCCTCCCGGCAAGAATCGCAGAATCAGGATCAGTGCCGCGCCGTAGAAGATGTGTTGGGTCTGGACAGCGCCGCGGAAGAACTCGGGCAGCGGCGTCAGGACGACCGCGCCGACCAGCGGCCCCCAGACCGATCGCTGCCCACCGATCACCAGCATGGTGATGTAGGCGATCGACACAGCCGTGTTGAAGGACTCCGGCGACACGAAACCGATGTAGCGCGCCTGGAGTATCCCGCCCAGCGCCGCCAGACTCGACCCCACGACAAAGGCCACGAGTTGGATCTTGTGCACGCTGAGTCCGCTCGACTCAGCGAGCGCGGCGTTTTCATGCACGGCATCGATGGCGTGGCCAAAGTTGGACGAAAACAGGCGCCGCATCAACAGCAGCGAAAGAATCGCCACCACGAGTGCAAGGATATAGAACCGTCCGCGCGTATCGAAGGCGAAGCCGAAGATCGTCAAGGGTGTAATACCCGAAATGCCATTCGCCCCGCCTGTGAGCTCCGACCAGTCAAGCGCCGCGAGGCGGGTCAGCTCCCCGAACGAGAATGTCACCAGCACGAAATAGACGCCTTTGAGGCGCAGGATGACCCAGCCGAGCAGGAAGGCCGCGAGTGCCGAAAGCGCGATGCCCGCCAACGCCGCGAGCAGGATGTTCCATCCCGCCTGGATCGAAAGGATGAGCGCCGCGTACGCGCCTATCGCCGCGAACGCCGCATGCCCGAATGACAGCTGTCCCGCGCGCGCAATGATCGCAAGGCCGCTCACGATCAGAATGTTCAGGCAGGTCAGCACCGCAAGGTGCAGTGCGAACGCGCCTGAAAACCAGGGCCACGCGGCAATCGCGGCCAGTATGGCGAGACCGATCCACTGAATGAATCCGCCGCGCGCCTGCGCCCCTCGACTTGAGAACATGATCAGACCTCTCCCTTGCCAAGCAGGCCTTTGGGGCGCAAAACCAGCATCAGCATCACGACAGCAAAAATAACCATGTCCGCGGTGCTGCTGCTAAAAAACAGGCTGGCATAGCTTTCGGCAAGGCCGAGCGCCAGGCCGGCAACCGCAGCGCCGGGGATACTGCCTAGTCCCCCGAGCACCACCACGATGAAGGCCTTGAGCAGCGGCGTCGAGCCGACGAAGGGGGAAACCGTAAACAACGGCGCCATGAGCGCACCCGCAATCGACGCCAGCCCAACCCCCAGGCCGAATCCCAGCGGATAGTAGATGCGCGCCCGGATCCCCTGGATCGACGCAATCTCGAAATCTTCGACGACGGCCCGCAGCGCGCGCCCTGGCCTCGAAAACCGGAGAAAGGCATACAGCAGCGCCAGAACGATGAGCGCGAACACGACGACATACACGCGCGAGTTCGGCACGAAGATACCCGCGAACGAGAAGGTGCCTTCGGCCACCGCCGGCATCGAGAGCGGATCAGGCCCCGCGAGGATCAGCACGCCGTTCTGCAGGATCATGGCAAGCCCGATGGTCACGATCATGCCGTTGAGCTCATCGCGGCGAAAAGGCTTCAGAATCAGCCACTCGACCAGGCCGCCAAAGGCGATCGCCCCGAAAAACGAGACGCCGACCGCCGCCAGGAAGGGCAATTTGAGGAACGTCGTCAGGTAATACGCCGCCATCGTGCCCAGCATGTAAAACTCGCCGTGCGCGAAGTTCACCATGCGCATCACACCAAACACCAGGGTGAATCCGACGGCCATCAGCAAATAGAGCAGGCCCACGATCAATCCATTGATCGTCGCCTGTGAAATCAGAATGCCCCAGTCCAAACTTGCTCCCTTCGCCCTAGAGCGCGCCCAACTGCACAATTTCGCCGATGCCAAGCACCTGGTCCATGTTTTCGCACTTCTTGAGCAGGGCTGCGCTTCGGCGCTTTCCCAGAATCGGCGAAACAAGGTCACGGAACTTCGTGGCCAGCTGCGCGTCGGTCATCGGGTTCGTCACGCTGCCGATCGCATTGGTGGTCATGTGCTCGTGGAATGTCCCATCCGCGAGCGTTACCCGAACAAACGCCTGGTTGTTGGCGAGCGTGGCATCCGATTCGGCCTCGGCATGCTCCTGCAGCGCGCGCACAGCCGGGTCCATCACGCAGGCGATCTCGCCCTCCCGAACGCCGGCCGCACCGTGCACCAGCGCGGCGCCAACCCAGTGATAGAGGCTGACGAGCGCGTCAAGCGCGTTGCCCGGCAATTTGCGCCAGCAAAGGGTCAGCGCATCGGGATGCACGCGAAGATCGACACGCGCGATCTTTCGATAATCGACCCCCTGCTCGTGCACGAGGTGCAGGCACGCGTCGATGGCCGGGTGAATGACGATGCCGCAGGGATATGGCTTATACGTGTTGTTCAGCAGCTCGTAGCGGGACCCGAGCTCATCGGAGATCAGCGAGCCGTCCGTGGCCCCGGTCAGCACCTGGAGCAGACCGTTCTTGCCGTCGATGGCGATGTCAGAGCAACTGTAGTTCGCGGCAGCGAGGTAGGCTGCGACAACGCCATCGCGCGCCGCCGTGCCCGGCACGAACGTGATCGCCATGCTCCCGTGGGCCGCGCGCAGGCCGCTTGCCTGCGAGGCCGCCAGGCCCAGCGCGTAGACCATCTGCTCATGCGATAGCCCAAGCAGACGGCCCACCGCCGCCGCCGCGCCGATGCCGCCCGACAGCCCGGTCATGAACCAGCCAAAATTGCCACCGCCAGCGGCGATCGCGCAACTGACCCGGCATTCGATTTCAATGCCGACGGCCAGCGCCACGAGCAATTGATCGCCATCGATCAGCTTGCCAACGCTCTCGAGCTGGCTGGACGCGGCCAGCAGCGCCGAGGCGACGGGCCCGGTCGGGTGCGTAATCGTGGCCAGGTGCGTATCGTCGTAGGTCTGGGCGGACGCCGCGAGGCTCCCGAGGAAGGCCGAATCGGCCACGGTGACTCGCTCAGCCCTGCCCAGCACCGGCACATCACCGCCGCCCATCGACACCAGGCCGCGAACGGCGGCATCCATGGCCGGGGTGACCGCGCCACCCACGGCGCAACCAACCCAGTTGAGCCAGGCACGGGCGCTCTCGCGCCGCACGGCCGCAGGCAGCGCATCCCCGGTTGTGCCCAGCGCAAAATCCGCCATGCGGTGCGTGACCGGCTTTGCAACATCCTGCTTCATGCCTCAACCCCCGGAGTTACTGGCAACCGCTGGAATTGCAGCGCGCGACCATTACCTCGTTGCCGTCCTTGACCTCGGCGATGAAAAACGGCGCATCCATCTGGTGGTCAATGCCGTATGAAGCCTTGCCCGTCCAGTTGATCGTGCCGAGCGTGCCTTTGTAGTCCTTGATCTTTTCGAGCTCGTTGCGAACCTTCTCGGTATCCGTGACGGTGCCGGCCTTGCGCATCGCCTCGAACAACATGTTCGTCGCATCATAGAACACCGGGCTGAAGCCGTTCATGGGGGTCTTGTACTTTGCAGCGTACATATCCTCGTATACCTTGGTCGAAGCCAGAGAGGCATCGAGCGGCGTATGGACATACATACCCTCGGTCGCGGCCTTTCCGGCCACGTTGACGATATCCATGGTGGACGGACCGCCCGTGCGGATGATCTTGCCCTTGAACCCCATCTCGCGAGACTGCTTGACGATCAGCCCGGCCGTCGTGGGTGAGTTGCCATCGAGTTCGATGGCGTCGATCCCGCGCGCCATCATGCGGGTGATCAGCGGCACGAAGTCGACACGGTCGCGCTCGAAGTACTCCTTGGCTGCGAAGTCGGCGCCGGCCTTCCTGTACGCCGATTCGAGATCTTTCGACATGGCCTGGCCGGTCTCGTCGTTGGGGAATATCCCACCGACCTTCTTGACGCCGAGCTTCTTGACGACCCAGCCGATCTGAGGATCCGCGACTTCGCCGGTGGTGACGGGCGGGCGGAATGTATAGGTCTTGTCCGGGCCAAGCAGCTTGGGCGTGAAGCCAAGCGTCAGGATGATGATCTTGTTCTTCTCGGTGAGCGATTGGACAGCCAGCGCGGGCGCCGATCCGGTGGGTCCGATCAGGTACTGGACCTTGTCCTCGAACACCAGCCGGTTGCCGGCGGTGACGGCCTCGTTGGCCTGATATTTGTCGTCGTAGGAAATGATCTCGACTTTGTATTTCTTGCCGCCTACCTCCAGGCCGCCCTTGGCATTGACCTGGTCGGCCGCAAGTTCGCCCGCGTTTTTCATGCCGATTCCCCAGGCCGCGCCGGGACCGGAAAGCGTCACGAGAGCGCCAATTTTGAGGGTTTCCTGGGCACTCGCCGGAAGCGCCGCCGAGGCGCCAAGGCAGGTCAGTGCAACCGCTAGATACTTGAGTTTCATGATGGTCCCCTAGGTGGATGAGATTTCGTTGAGCACTGGCATCAGATACTGCCGAAACTGCTGCGGGTTCTCGCTCATGGGAAAATGCCCCACTTCCCGCATGATCGTGACGCGCGCACCGGGGATGGCCTGCGCCGTGCGCAGTGTATCCTCAGGCGAGCAGGAAAAATCGTATTCGCCCGTCAACAGGTAGAGCGGGCACAGATCGGTGCGTATGCCGGTCAGCTTGCCGCGCAAATCCCCGTCGACCCGGTAGAACCAGAGGTCACCCTTGAATACGCCAGGGCCTCCCTGCATGTATTGCCAGAGCGTTTCGTGCCGGTGCACATCGGGCGATTGCGGCGCGACCAGGCCAGACACGAGCGCCGCGCAAACCTCGCCGCCGTGCACATCGCCGCGATGCAGCCAGGCCGTGTCGTACCAGGGCGCCTGGAAATCGGCTGCCTCGATCCCGATGAGGGCGCGAAATCGGTCCGAATGCAGATGCGCGAGCTGCAGGGTGAGGCGACCGCCAATCGAGCAGCCCATGACCACGGGGCGCTCGAGCCCCAGCGCGGCGCAAAACGCCATCACGGTTTCCACATAAAGCGCGGTGGACAACTGGTATTCGGTGTTCTCCCAGCCCTCGGGCGGGTACGACTTGCCATGCCACGGCATGTCGAAGGCGAGAACCCGAAAGCGCGAGGTCACCTCCGGGTCGTTCATGATGTGCCGGTACTGACGATTGTCAGCGCCGGCCGTATGAAGGCACACCAGCGGGATGCCGCTGCCCGCCTCTTCGAAATACACCCGACACGGTTTGCCGGCGATATCGAAGGTCGCATAGCGCCCGACGATGGGTTCAAGTTCGACGCTCATGTCGCGCCGTCCCGTGCGCACGCCAGCAGATCTTTATAGAACTGCAGGTGCGACATCAGCGGATGCAGGTTGCCCTCGATCGAAAACTCGCGGCGCTTGTTCAGGGCAAGGATGTCATGCCAGCCAGCTGGCGGGAACTTCTGCCAGAACTGATCCCACCCGTTCTCGCTGCCCTTGACGGCAAAGTCCCAGGATTGGAGCGGAACACGCTGGTCGACAATCTGCGCGACGCGCCCATCGCGAACGCGCACGATCGCAGCGACATCGCCGAACTGCAGCAGCAGATCCGCGCTGCACGCCCTTGGCCTGCAAAACGAGGCGCTCGCCTCGCGAAAGCGCGCAAGCAGCGTATCCCCGCGCGCCGGCCCACTGCTGGTCATGTCTCTTCCCGTTGTTATGGTGCGTCCCCTTTCAGCGGGGCGCTGCGACGTTTATATTGCCCGCACCCTGCCTTGTCAATCGAAACACTTAGTCGTCGCGCTCCTGGCGCGGCGCATGGCCCCTCTCGAACACCAGGCTGATGGCCGGGCCATACTTGTCGCCCCATCCGCTGGCAATCGCCTCGTCGAAAGTCGCCACCAGGTTTTTCGCGCCCGTGGCGTCGATGCCAACCTGCTCGGCAAGCGCGACCGCATAGGAAAGATCCTTGCGCGCGTAGGACACCGGAAATGCGCGCTCGGGGAACTCCTGTGGCAGGATGGCCTTGAAACCCTGATTGCGCAGCGCAAAGCTGTCCGCCGAGCCGGTGGCAAACGCCTCGAACAGCGTCTTCGGATCGACGCCCGCCCGCACGCCGATCGCCCGCGCTTCGCACAGCGCAAGCACCGTCTCGTAGACAACCATGTTGTTCAGGATCTTGGTCACCTGCCCGCAACCCGGCTTGCCCACGTGCATGACATCACTGGCGAAGGTTTTCACCAGCGGCTCGATTGCCGCAAACAATTGGGGATCCGCGCCCACCGGCACGGCGAGCGTGCCGGCTTCGGCAGCCGCGCGGGTGCGCATCACCGGCGCATCGGCAAACAGCATCGCGCGCTCGGCGAACCGTTGCGCCAACTCTGTGGTGAGATCAAAGGGCGAGGTGCTCAGGTCGACGACCACCTGCCCTGGCCGACCGGCTGCCAGCAGGCCGCCGTCGCCCAGGATCACATCGCGCACGACCGCGCCCGAGGGCAACGACAGGAAGATAATGTCCGCCTCGGCGCTGATCTGTGCGATCGTCGCTGCGGTAACGCCGTGCGCGGCCAGCCGCGCAAGAGGCGCCGGGTCGAGGTCAAAGGCGATGACCCGCAGGCCACCGCGCGTGGCAAGGTGCCGGCAGATCGGCTCGCCCATCACGCCGCACCCGATGAATCCCGCAACTCGAAACGTTTGCGGTGCACTGCCTGCTGCTGTCGTCATTTCTGCTCCCATGCTCCCTGAGCGTTGCAATATTGCGGTGCGACGAAGACGACGCACCGTATGGCGACCCGTGGGCTCAGTCCTGCGGCTCGATCCCCGCGAGCTTGATCAACGCACCCCAGGTGACGATTTCCTCTGCAATGAACGCCCTGCACTCCTGCGGGGTCGTCGGGCGCGTCGCAAGCCCATGGTGCGCATAGGCTTGCTGTAGCTTCTTGCTCTGCAACGCCTTGTTCAACTCGGTGGAAACGCGCTGCGTGACTTCCTCAGGCAGGCGGGCGGGCCCTGCCAGCGCGAACCAGACAACCAGGTCGTAGCCCGGTGCGCCCGATTCGTTGATCGTCCGGATGTCGGGAACCAACGCAAAGCGCTCGCGGCTGGTAACCCCCAGCGCCTTGATCTTGCCACCCTCGATTTGCGGGATGGCAACCGAAAGATCGACAAACAAGAAATCGATCTGGCCCGACATCACGTCCGTGAGCGCTTGCGGCGATCCCTTATAGGGTACGGGTACCGTGTCAACCTTGCCCATGCTCACCAGCTTGGCCGCTGCGATCTGGGCGCTGCCCGACCCGTAGCCCCAGGTGAGCTTGCCAGGGTTCTTGCGTGCAAGCTCGAACAGGCCCGCCGTGTCGTTGGCCGCGAATCCTGGCGCAGCGACGAGCGCGATTGGCGACTCCGCGATCATGCCGATCGCGGTGAGGTCGCGCATTGGATCGTAGGGCAACTTGCGGTAGAGCGTCACGTTGGATGCGCCCGTGGTGACGCCTAGCACGACGAGCGTGTAACCATCCGGGGGCGCCGCGACTGTCGCATTCATGCCGATAATGCCCTGCGCGCCCGGCTTGTTATCCACGATCACAGGCTGGCCAAAGCCCTTGGACATTTCTTCGGCGAGTTGCCGGGCCACGATATCGGTTCCGCTGCCGGCAGGAAACGGAACAACCAGGCGAATCGGGCGATCAGGATAGGCGGCGTGTGCGGCGAGCGCGCACAGGCCAGCGATTGCTGCAACGAACAGTCTCTTGATCATGTCCCACTCCGGGCGGTCGCAATTGCCGCGCATTATTTATTTTGGGCCAGGGAATTCACGTAGCGACGCGATCCGGCTCGCAACCATCATAGCGACCAAACAACTGCCCGGCAATCGGGCGCCAGCGGAATCCGGCAAATGGACCGATGCGTCAGGCCTTGCGCGCGGCATCAAGGGCCGCGATGAGCCGCTCGCGATCAACGTCGCGGAGCAAAACGCGCTTCTTGCGGCTGGTATGGCCCGACAGGAGTTCAACCGCACGGCGCGGAACACCCGCCACGTCCGCCAGCCACTGCACGAGGGCTTCATTGGCACGGTTTTCAACTGCGGGCGCGTGCAGGGCGATCTTGAGCCGACCGTCGTGCTCGCCAACAACGCGAGTCACCTTCGCGCCGGGCTGGCAGTGCAACTGCAGCACAATCCCATCCTTGCAGGATTCGATCCAGCCCACTGGGCCTGGCACCCTGCTAATGCAGGTGGGTGATCGCCATGACCCCCGCACCGACAAAGCCGCCGCCCAGGATGACGAAGACAGGATTGATCCGCGTGGCCAGAATCACGCCGAGCGTCAGCATGGCCAGCACGCCGGTGACCGGCCCCGCGATGGCGGACTTCGCGACGGCATAGACGCCCGAGGACATCAGCCCGATGGATATCGGCTCGAGCGCATTCTGCACGGCACGCCGCCAGGGGGTCTCGCCGATGCGATTCCAGAGGCGGCCCGTGAGCAGGCAAAGGAAACTCGACGGCAGGAAGAACGCGCCCAAGACGACCCCGGCACCGAGCGCACCGGCGATCTGCACGCCGAAGACGAGCACCATCAGCATGTTGGGGCCAGGCGCGAGCTGCCCGATACTGTAGATATGCAGAAACGTGAGGTGATCGATATGAAACTGGCTGTTGAGGACAGTCTGCATTTCGGGCAGCACGGCAGTACCGCCACCAACCGCCAGCAGCGACAGCATGCCGAAGGTGAGCAAGAGCTGGATGAGCACGCTCATTTGCCGCTACCCGGACGATACACATAGAGCGCGATCGGCGACATGATGACCAGCACCCAGATCAGCGAAAGCTTGAAGATGCTCATCAGGACAAAGGTAGCCACAATGATGGCCAGTGACTTCAGGTGCCGGATATGCTCGCTGCCGATCTTGTAGGTGATCGCAGCCAGCAGGCCCGTCGCACAGGCGGCGATGCCTGCCAGCAGGATGTTCACGATCGGGTGATCGGCGCCCTGGCTATACAGATAGCCCACTGCGAGCACAAACACCGAACCGGGCAGGATCAACCCGATCGTCGCCGCGATCGCGCCAAGCGCACCCCGCAGGTAATCGCCGGCGAGCACCGCGATATTGACTGAGTTGAGCCCCGGCATGGTCTGGCTGATGGCGAGCGTCGCCATGAACGTGTCATTGGTCAGCCATTTTCGCTTTTCAATGAGCAGCACACGCTCATAGGCGATGATGCCGCCGCCGAAGCTCACCGCACCGATCAGAAGAAACTCGAGGAAGATCTCGATGAGCGATGGGCGGGCAGCGGCGGCGTCAGGCGTGGCAGCAGCCCCTGCTTCCCCGTTACTCTGGCTTGCCATACACAAGGGCAGTCTTTGTCGTTCCGGTTGCAAGCCAGTCGGCGATCGCGGGCTGCAGATCCTTGAAGAACTGATCGGCCTTTTGATGCGCCTTCATGTTGCCGCGGTTCTCGTCCGTGACCCGGTAGGCATATGCCAGTTCGCCGATAATCGGCTCGCCAACGCTGCGCATCCAGATGGCGAGCTCCACGTGTGCCTGGACCCCACTGCCAAAGCTGATGGTGCCAAGCGGAAGGCACGCTTCCAGGATCTTGTTGACCTTGCCGCCGACGATCTGGACCGGCACGTTCTTGGCGAGCGCCAGCTGCTTGAGGTTCGGGAAGAACTTCGTGGCGCTTCCGAAATCGCTGCCGAACACCTTGTCGACCGGCACGCTGTCGAGCACGGCGTTGTTCGAGAAAATCTGCCTTGACGAACCAATGCCGTCGCCACGCAGGATCTCTTCCTTGAAGCGCATGCGGTTGCGGTGGGGAACGTTCGGTGTCGGATCAAACGCCGCCGCGGTCTCGAAATCGTGAGCGCGACACTTGAAGGTGACCTCGCACCAATCGTCGACCCACACGTTCTGGCGTGACTCGCGCACGCGCAGAATCAGGTTGGCGTGCCGGAGATCCTCGCCCGGTGTGTCGAAGAAATACACATTGCGCAGGCCCGTGTTTGCGTTATCGAGATGGAAGAACTCGAGTCCGCACTGGCGCGCGAAGGAGACCACGAGCGAATCCAGTTGCATGACCTTATTGCGGCGGTCAAGGCCTTCGGGATTGAGCAGCAGCTTGAATTCGCGGTTGGTAATGCGCGGATCAAGCGCCCCGGCATCCGCTGCAGAGGCTACCTTGTCGGCCTTGGGCTTGCTTGGAGCCTTAACGGCTTGCGCAGGCTTTGCCGCAGCCTTGGGCTGGGCCTTCTTTTCAGGCACCTTGGGCGCATCGGCGGCCTTGGCCTTGACTTCAACGCCCTTCTTGTCGCCCTTCTTTGATTTCTTGAGCTTGGCGTCCTTTTCGGACTTCTTTGATTTGTCCGACTTGGCTGGCTTTTCCGCCTTGCTTGCCTTCATGATGTCACCCCGTTCAATCCGAGCAAAATTGCGCGAGGGCCTAGGTTAGCGCGGCACCCAGCGTATCGCAATACTTTGCTGAAGTATCGCTGCCCACGACGCCGGTCTTCTTCATTTTGGCAAGGACTCTGGCATTCGCTTCGCACAAAATGACGACGACACCGCGCTTGACCAAATCGGCGACGGCCTCTTCGAGCGTCTGCAATCCCGTGATGTCGACGAACGGCACGCGACACAAACGGATGATCAGCGTCTGCGGATCGGTTCCCGTCTGCGCCAGGGCGCGTTCGAAGTTGTCGACGGCACCAAAGAACATCGGCCCGTCGATCTCGTAGACCATCACACCGGCGGGCAATTCGGTCAGGCCAAGCGCGCCGAGTTCGGAGGCGAGCGCCGCGGCCCCGACCTCGCGGGTTTCGACAACCTCGGACATGCGTCGCAGAAAGTGCAGAATCGCGATGATCACGCCGACGTTCACCGCAACGACCAGGTCGACAAAGACGGTGAGCAGAAACGTGACGAGCAGGATGACGCGATCCGCGTTCGGCGCACGCATGAGGATATGGATAAAGCGGTGCGCCTCGCTCATGTTCCAGGCGACGACGAACAGGATCGCCGCGAGGGCAGCCAGGGGGATGCTCGACGCGAGCGGCGCGAGCACGACCAGGATGGCGATCAGCGTCAGTGCGTGAACCATGCCCGCGATCGGGTTTGTCGCACCATTGCGGATATTGGTGGCGGTGCGCGCGATGGCGCCGGTCGCGGCAAAGCCCCCGAAAAATGGACAGACAATGTTGGCGATGCCCTGCCCGATGAGCTCCTGGTTGGAATCGTGGCGCGTGTCTGCCATCCCATCGGCGACCACCGCCGAGAGCAGCGACTCGATCGCGCCCAGCATGGCGATGGTGAAGGCGGGCCCGATGAGGCTGATGATCTCGCCAAGCGACAGATCGATCCAGCCAAACTTCGGCAACCCCTGGGGAATGCCGCCAAAAGCCGAACCGATGGTCGCGACACCGTCAAAGTGAAACGTCGCCTGAAGTATGGTGGCGGCCACCATCGCGACAAGCGGGCCCGGCACCCGGCGCAGGGGCTTGAACCTGGACGAACGGATCACAAGCACCAGGCTGAGGACGGCGATTCCCAGTGTCGCCCAGTGCATCTGGGATAGCGAATGCACGAGCGACCAGACCTTTTCGTGAAAGTGTTCGCCCTGCGCCTTTGGCAGCCCGAAAAAATCTGCCCATTGCCCGACGAAAATAATCACGCCGATACCGCTGGTGAAGCCGATGATGACAGGGGCCGGGATGAACTTGATGACACCGCCCATCTTCGCCACGCCCATGAGCAGCAGGATAAGCCCTGCCATGAACGTCGCGACCTGAAGACCGGAGATACCGTACTTTGCCGTGATGCCGGCAAGGATCGCGATGAAGGCGCCTGTGGGGCCGGCAATCTGCAGGCGGGTGCCGCCGAAAAGTGTCACCAGCCCACCGCCAATGATGGCGGTATAGAGACCCTGCTCGGGTCGGGCGCCGGACGCGATCGCGAACGCCATCGAAAGCGGCAGCGCGACAATCCCGACAATAACGCCAGCCACCAGGTTGGGAAGCCAGCTTTGCCGGGTGTAGAGCCCGGCCCGATACCCTTCGATCAGCGCAATCATGAACCGTTTCTAATCCGTCCTACAACATGCAGGTGACAGGGGGATTATAGGGAGAACCGCGGGAATTCACGTATTCCCTAAGATAAATTCCTGTGCTGCAGAGCAATACTGCTGCGTTATGCCTCAAGTCAGCGCCGAGATCGCCGCCATGAAAGCCATCGCCCGGAAGTCCAATATTCGTTCAGAGTGACGGCACGCTCGGCGCACGCGCGCCGATCCGTCACGCGAACCCAATGTTCACAGGAACCAATACTCAGCATGTCCGACACAAGCCTTCCGCATTACTCCGCCATCGAATTGCGTCGCATGATCGGCGCGCGGCAGATTTCTCCCGTCGAACTGATGGACGCGTGCATCGCGCGCATCGAGACGCTGAACCCGGCGGTCAACGCGATCTGCGCCACCGATTTTGACCGGGCCCGCGCAGCCGCGCGCGTTGCAGAGGACGACGTGATGCGTGGCGTTCGCCTCGGCCCGCTTCATGGGCTTCCCCTTGGCGTAAAAGACTTGCAGGACACGGCGGGCCTGCTGACCACCTACGGCAACGTCGGACTGCGCGGCAACGTTCCCTCGAAGGACAACAGCCTGGTCGCGCGGCTCAAGTCCGCGGGCGCCATCGTGACCGCAAAGACCAACGTGCCCGACATGGGCGCCGGCGCCAACACACGCAATCCGGTCTGGGGCGCGACCGGCAATCCGTTCAACCCGAGCCTCAATGCCGGGGGGTCCTCCGGCGGATCGGCAGTCGCGCTTGCGACGGATATGCTGCCGATCTGCACCGGCTCGGACACGGGCGGATCCCTGCGAGTTCCAGCCGCAATGTGCGGCATCGTGGGCATGCGCCCCTCCCCGGGCGTCGTACCCAACGACGCGCGCCCGCTCGGCTGGTCGGTCATCTCGGTGCTCGGGCCCATGGGCCGGACTGTCGCCGACACGGCGTTGCTCTTCGCCTCGTGCACTGGCCGCGATGCGACCGATCCGCTGGCGTTCCCGATGGATGCGGGGACGATCTGGCCAATGGAATCCGTGGATCTTTCGACTTTGCGGGTCGGCTACACCGAAGACTTTGGTGTGTGCATCGTCGATGCGGAAATCCGCCGCACGTTTCGCAACCGCATGTCGGCGTTGTCGGCGCGGGTCAAGACCTGTGAGCCCATCGAACTGCACTTGGGCGAGGCGGACCGCAGCTTCGACATCCTGCGGGCCGAGGCCTTCGTCGCGGCTTTCGCCGAAACGATGCGCAACGCGCCTGAAACCCTGGGCCCGAACATTCGCGCGAACATGGAGCTGGCCTCGTCGATCTCGCTGGCAGACCGCGCCTGGGCACACCTTGAGCAGACACGGATCATGCGCAAGTTTGCCGATGCGTTTTCCCGCTACGACCTCGTCATCGCCCCCGTCGTACCGGTCACGCCGTTTCCGTGGACCGAACTTTATGCCGATCAGGTCGATGGCCGGAAGATGCGCAATTACTACCATTGGCTGGGTCTGACCTATGTCGTCACGCTCGCCACCAACCCCGCGCTCGCGCTGCCGTGCGGCACCGACGAGCACGGCATGCCGTTTGGGCTTCAGGTGATTGGACCGCTGTTTGGCGATGGCAAGCTGATCGCGGCGGCCGGTGCGATCGAGCGCGCGTTTGCCATCGACCCGGCGCTGGCGCGGCCCAGGCCCGATGCGGCGATGCTGACCACGGCCCGGCCGGAATTACGCTCGATCGTGACGCATCCGCCGATCTTCGAGGGCGTAGCGCCCATCAGCAAACCGCTGGGCAGCCTGTAGGCACGGACGCCTCCCCGCCTTGAACGACGGGTTTGCCGCGCACGCGGTCAAGCCCGTCGATTGAGCCAGTAGACCGCCATGCCAAGCGCCAGCCCCCAGAAGGCACTGCCGATCCCGACGATCGTCAGGCCGGAAGCCGTGACGAGGAAAGTGATGATCGCGGCGTCGCGCTCACCCTCGTGCGCGAGCGCGCCGGCAAGACCGCTTGCGATCGTGCCAAGCAACGCGAGGCCGGCGATCGTAACGACCAGCGCGCGGGGCAACGCCACGAAAAGGCCGACGACGGTCGCGCCGAATACACCGGTCACGAGGTAAAAGACGCCAGCCCAGACCGCCGCGCGATACCGGTTTCCCGGATCCGGATCGGCATCCTTGCTCATGCAGATCGCTGCAGTGATGGCAGCCAGATTGTAGGAAAACCCGCCAAACGGCCCCAGCAACATCCCGGTCAGGCCAGTCCAGCCGATCAGCGGCGAGGCGGGCGTCTGGTAGCCGTTGGCTCGCAACACTGCGAGCCCGGGGAGATTTTGCGATGCCATCGTCACGACAAAAAGCGGAACCCCCACACCCAGCATGGCCGGAAGTGAAAAATCGGGAGTCATCCAGACCGGATGCGCGACCTCGAGCGTGATGGCGTCGGTGTGGACGAGCCCCTGCAATACGGCCGTCGTCAGGCCAGCCACAAGGGTCAGGGGAACGGCATAGCGTGGAAACACCCGGCGGCAAACAAGGTAGCAGGCAAGCATCAGGCCCACCAGCAGGCCTTGCGTGGGCAGAACGACAAAAACCTCGAGCCCGAAACGCAGCAATACGCCAGCCAGCATGGCGGCCGCAAGCGTCGACGGCACATGTCGCATGATCCGGTCAAACGAACCTGAAAATCCGGCGATTGTCAGCAACAGGGAACTGAAGAGAAACACCCCGATCGCCTGATGCATCGTCAGCCCGGCGAGGCCAGTCGCGAGCAGCGCGGCGCCCGGTGTGGACCAGGCCGTGAGGACCGGAGTGCGGGACCACAGCGACAGGCCAATGCAGGTCACGCCCATGCCGACCCCGAGCACGCACATCCACGACGCCATCTCGGCCGCGGTAGCGCCCGCTGCATTTGCCGCCTGGAACACGATGGCAGCCGAGCTGGTGTAACCCACCAGCACGGCGATGAATCCTGACGAAATGAGTGTGGGTGAAAGCCACCCCGCCGCAATTGATCGCACCGGATGGATCAATAGTAGTTGTAGGGCGGGTCAAACCCGTCGGGGGTGCGGACCACAGGGGGGCCAGTCTGGCACCCCGAGAGCAGAACGGCGAGCAGCAATGCGGCGATCAGCCTGACGAAAGACAATGCAATCTCCTGAAACGCGCACTGCGACTGGGGAATCCATTGTAAAGCTTCGCCCGAACAGTTTGCAGATCGCGGACCCGTGGCCTGGCCAGCCATGCGCGAAGCGACCCGGCCTATCCGCCTATCCGCCTATCCGCCTATCCGCCTATCCGCCTGTCCGCCTGTCCGCCTGTCCGCCTGTCCGCCTATCCACCCACCAGAGCATCCAGGTCGATCGTCGCCCGTAGCGGCACGCCGTGGGGGATAGCGTAGTGCGCGACAAGCCA
>CAITPF010000331.1 GCA_903894155.1 uncultured beta proteobacterium
CACGGGCGTCCGAACTTACATCCCGAGCCGGTCCTCGAACTCCGCCTTGATGCTCAGCAGGCTCGGGGGCAGCCCGCGCGCGAGCTTCTCGAAAAGCTCGTCATGCAGCTTGAACTCCTCAACCCAGGCCTCGACATCAATCGACGTGATGGTCTTGTACTTCTCGGGTGAGAAGTCGATGCCTTCCCAATCGAGGTCTTCGTAGCGCGGCGTGATGCCGAAGAGGTGCTCGACGCCCTCGGCCTTGCCTTCGATGCGGCTCAGCATCCAGTTCAGAACGCGCATGTTCTCGCTGAACCCCGGCCACACGAATTTGCCGTTTTCGTCCGTGCGGAACCAGTTGACGCAGAAAATCTTGGGCAGCTTGGCGCCTGTCGTGCGCAGGTACTCGCCCAGGGCGAGCCAATGGGCGAAGTATTCGGCCATGTTGTAGCCGCAGAAAGGCAGCATGGCGAAAGGATCGCGGCGCACCACGCCTGTCTGGCCGGCGGCGGCGGCGGTCGTTTCCGATCCCATCGTCGCAGCCATATAGACGCCCTCGGACCAGCTGCGGGCTTCCGTCACCAGCGGCACTGTCGTCGAACGGCGACCGCCGAAAATGAACGCATCGATCACGACGCCTGTCGTGCTGTCCCATTCTGGATCCAGCACCGGATTCTGATTTGCCGATACCGTGAAACGGGCATTCGGGTGCGCGGCCTTGGCGCCGGTTTCCTTGGCTACTGCCGGGGTCCAGTCGTGGCCCTGCCAATCGATCAAGTGCTCGGGCGCGACCTTGGTCATGCCCTCCCACCAGACATCGCCATCGTCGGTCAGCGCGACGTTGGTGAAGATCGTGTTGCTGCGCAGGGTTTCCATGCAGTTGAAGTTCGACGTCTCGTTGGTGCCGGGCGCCACGCCAAAGTACCCCGCCTCGGGGTTGATCGCGTGCAGACGGCCCGACGCATCGGGCTTGATCCAGGCGATGTCGTCACCGATCGTGGTGATCTTCCAGCCCTTGGCGGCCATCCCCTTCGGGGGGATCAGCATGGCAAAGTTCGTCTTGCCGCAAGCCGATGGGAAGGCGGCGGCAACGTGGTACTTCTTGCCCCAGGGGGTCTGCACGCCCAGGATCAGCATGTGCTCGGCAAACCATCCGGGCGACGTGTCGCCCTTGGCAGCGGCACGGCCCATATTGGAGGCAATCCGCAGCGCGAAACACTTCTTGCCCAGCAGTGCGTTGCCGCCATAGCCCGAGCCATACGACCAGATTTCGCGGGTTTCCGGGAAATGAACGATGTACTTTGTCTTGTTGCACGGCCAGCGAACATCCTGCTCGCCCGCCTTGAGCGGCGCGCCGACGGTATGGATACACGGCACGTAGTCGCCATCGGTGCCCAGGATGTCGTAGACCTCTTTGCTCATGCGCGTCATGAGGCGCATGTTGTTCACCACATAGGGCGAATCGGAAAGCTCAATACCAATCTGGGCAATGTGCGAACCCAGCGGCCCCATCGAGAACGGGATCACATAAAGCGTGCGGCCTTCCATCGCACCGTCGAAAAGCTCGTCGAGCTTGACGCGCATCTCGGCAGGCGCTATCCAGTTGTTGGTCGGGCCGGCGTCGTCTTTTTTCTCGCTGCAGATGAACGTGCGGTCTTCAACACGCGCCACGTCGTCGGGCGACGAACGCGCCAGGAAGCACCCGGGGCGCTTTTCCTGATTCAGCTCGATCAGCATGCCGGAGGCGACCATTTCGGCATTGAGGCGATCGTATTCTTCCTGCGATCCGTCGCACCAGACAACACGCGCGGGGCGCGCTTTGGCGACAAAATCGGCAACCCACTGCTTGAGCCCTTCGTGACGGACGAAGGCGGGCGCGTTCAAATGTTGAGTCATGAGAATGTTTGCGTAGAGAATAGAAAAATGCTTGCCGACGTCAGCCGTGTTGAATAATTTTCAACACGTATTGAAACCAGCGTAACAAAAGATATTAGCACCGGAACAGTTCGCCGTAAAACCCGTGGGGGCAAGGGTTTACGGCTAGACGTCCGGCCTTTCGGGCCGCGCCCGGAGGCAGTTTAGGGGTTCCCAGGCGTGCGACCCAACGGCCCGATTTGAGGGCCGACAAGGCTGCGCTTCGCTCAGGTCCCGACCCGGAAGTTCGCGTTCATCTTGCGCAGCAGCGCGACGACGCTTTGGGCCACGATGCGCCCGGTCTTGGGGTTTTCAGAAGGAATATTTTCCATCGTCATGCGGAATCGGGCTGAATCCGAATCCACCTCAATGCTGTGCACGTTGCGGGTCACTGTCGGGTCAGCCCAGATTTCCAGCGTGGTGCGATCCGGGCCAATACCGGCGAGCGACAGCGCAGCCACCACATTGAGATTGGCCGGGAACCCCCGTGCAGCCTCGCGCGCGTTGCCCTTGAAGACCCGCTTGGGCTCGGTCAACCCGTCGACCTCGATATGGTTCTCGACGAGGTAAGGCGCCCCGACCAGCCCGTTGGGCGGCTTGCGCGTCACCATGGTGACGGAGTGGATCGTGCCCTCGGCTGCCGCAATGACTGCGTCCAGGCCGATCAGCGCGCCCGTGGGCACCAGCAAGGTACCACCCGCGGCGCGCGCCAGTTCGATCAGGTCCGGGTGCGAGAGCAAGGCGCCCACTGACAGCACGATTGCATGCTTCCTGGCCTTCAGAAACGGGGTCACGATTTGCGGGAGCAACGCGCCCGGCGCGCACTCGACGACGACGTCGGCGTTTGGCTCCAGATCGGCGATTGCCAGCACGGCCGCCTTCACCGGAAGGGTTTCGACGAACTCGCGCGCACGATCGAGGTTCTTGGCAGAGACCGCCGATAGTGTTACGCCCGGTATGCTGCCTGCCGCGAGCGTTCTCGCGAGCGATTTGCCGATGGCGCCAAGACCGGCGATGGCGATGCGCAAGGGTTTGGGGCTGGCTGCGGTTGTCGTGGCGGTTGCGGTTGCGGTTGCGGTGACGGTGCTGGTGGTCATATTGATTACGCGTTGATATTCGGTTGATGTTCAGTTGATACTTAGTCGATATTCGGTCGATATTCGATCGATATTTAGGCGATATTCAGGCGATATTTAGTCGATACTCAGTCGATACTCAGACGATACTCAGTCAATGCGCAGTCGATATTTAGTCGACACTCAGTCGATTTTCATATTTGCGGATTTGACGATCCCCGCGTATTTGGCGATCTCGTTACGGATGTGCTCACCGAAGGTCGCTGGCGTTCCGCCAATAATCTCAATCCCGCGATCCGCCAGGTTTTGCCGCACGGCGGGCTCCTGCAGCGCCTGGTTGACCAGGGCGTTCATGCGGGCGATCGTCCCCGCAGGGGTGCTCGCCGGGGCGACGATACCGTACCACGAATCCGTTTCGAAGCCAGGCAAGCCCTGCTCCGCCACCGTCGGGATTTCGGGCGCAAGCGGCGCGCGCACCAGATACGTCGTGCCCAGCGCCCGCAGTTTGCCAGCACGAATGTGCGGCAGAAAATCCGGCAGGTTGCCGAACATCACGTCAATGTTGCCCGCCAGCAGGTCGTTCAACGCCGGCCCTTGCGCTTTGTAGGGCACGTGCACCATATCGATCCCCGCCATGGTCTTGAGCATTTCGCCCGCAAAGTGTGGCGTGGTGCCATTGCCAAAGGATCCGTAGGAAAGCTTGCCCGGGTTGGCGCGCGCGTAGCGAATCAGTTCCTGCACGTCATGGATCGGCAAATCAGGGCGCACCGCAAGTACATTGGCCGTACGCGCCATCAGCACGACCGGCGCAAGATCCCGTGTCGAGTCATACGGCAGGTTGCGCACCAGAGTCTGGTTGACGGTGAAGCTATTGGCCACGCCGCCAAAAGTGTGCCCATCCGTGGCCTTGGCCACCGCGTCCACGCCGATCACCGTTCCCGCGCCGGGCTTGTTTTCGACATACACGGGCGCCCCA
>CAITPF010000332.1 GCA_903894155.1 uncultured beta proteobacterium
GCCTCGGCGCAGAGATCCGCCTGCTCGGGCCGAAGGAATACACCGACTACCTGAACAGCCAGCGCGTGCTGTTTTCCAATGCGAAGAACAACCTGAAGCTTTCCCAGTAAGCGTGGCATGCGCCCAGGCCGAGTTGCCGGCGATGAAGGCGTCGCCTTCCTGGTCACCGTCAACTCACCGGCCGCGCGCGCTGCGCCCGCGGTCAGCGACGCGGAAACCAGACCAGGGAAAGCACGACGGCCGCTAACAGCAACGCCGCTGCGGCTGCAGCAAACAGGGCGCTGACTTCGGTATAACGCCGCTCCATGCTGAACTTGCTCGACAGGTGTTCGTACACCTGCTTGAGGTCGTCGGAGTTCCCGGCGCGAAAGAATTCGGCTTCTGTCATGGCGGCAATGGCACGCAGCGACTGTTCGTCAACCCGGGTCCAGTAATTCGACCCCTCGAACCCCGGAATGAAGCCATTGGCCGTTCCGAATGCGACGGTGTAGACGCGCACCCCACGGCGGGCCGCCTCGCGCGCAGCCTCGGCGACATCCGGCCCGTGCGTGCGCCGACCGTCCGACAGCAGCACGATCGCGCCGTTGGAATAGGACCCGGGCGGAACAGCCTTCTGGGCCGGTGCCTTGGGCGCGGATTCCTTCTTCGGGCGCAGCGGGCTTGCGCCCCAGCGTCCGAAATCCTCGCCGTAGATGATTTGCTCGAGGTTGATTCCCGAATCCGGCAACAGCGTCGCCAGCGCAAGCAGCAAGCCACTGCCGGTCGCGGTGCCGCGCTGCAGCTCAAAGCGATCGATCGCGTTGACGAGATCCTCGCGATTGTCCGTGACGGGTTGGACAAGCTGCGCCGTCGCTGCAAAAGACACAATGCCCACGCGCACGTCGGAGGGCAACTGCTTCAGGAAATCCCGCACGGAAGCCTGCGCCGCCTGGATCCGGTTTGGCTCGACATCCTCGGCAAGCATGCTGCGCGACACATCCATGGCGAGCACCAGCGTCATGTAATCCGCCGGCAATACGATCGACATGACGGGGCGCGCGACCCCGATGATCGCGACCGCTGCGGCAATGCCGAGCAGCGCGGGAGGCACATGCCGGCGCCAGCGAGGCGAGCCCCCGAGCGCCTGGCGCAGGACCAGCAAGCTTGGATACGCGATTGCCACCTTGCGCCTGCGCAACATCCAGACATAAAGCCACACCAGCACCGGCATCAAGACCAGTGCAGCAAGCGCCTGTGGCCAAATGAAGTGCATGAATGTCGAGTCGGGATTAATATTGCTCACACTTTATCACCCCTTGCGGACTCAAGGTTGTGTTATGCGACGCGCAGCCCTGTACAGCAGTCGTGCGGTGCCCCGCCCCCCTGCATCAGGGTCGGCAGCGGGTGTCGTGGCACAGCCGGCATCGCCCGGGGCTGCGCCATCCGACGCCGGCCCGCTGCGGCGATGGGCCAGACGGTACGAGCGCCTTCTGCTCGTACTTACGGGCGTCCTCGTGAGCCTTGCCGCAGTGCTTGCGCTTGGCGGATTCCAGTCCAGACCCGGCACCGCGCTTTCCCAGGAAGACATTGACGCCGCGGTGGTGCATACGCTGGTTACCAAGGATCTTCCATCGCGATCGGCGCGTGCTGCCGCTGCAATCCTGCCTTCGATCGTGCGGATCCGCCGCGATATCTTCACCCCAACCGGGCCCCGGATTGCCGAAGCCGAACTGGGTATCGGCACGGGCGTGGTCATCAAGGAAGACGGCACGATCCTGACGAACTGGCACGTGGTCGACGGCGCCCCGCGTCTGACCGTCACCTTCTTTGACGGGATGGATTCCCCTGCGGTGGTGGTCTCCAAATCCGAGGCAAAGGACATCGCGCTCATCAAGCCGCTGAACATCCCCGATGACCTGCAGCCCGCTACGCTCGGCTCCAGCACCCAGGTCGTGCTCGGGGACGAAGTCATCGCAGTTGGCTTTCCTTTTGGCATGGGCCCCTCGGTGAGCTCCGGGGTCGTCTCGGGGCTGAACCGCGATTTCGAGCCTGACGATGGCCCCATGCTGCACGGCCTGATCCAGTTCGATGCCGCCGTGAACCCGGGAAATTCCGGTGGCCCGCTGGCCAACATGGCCGGCGAGATCCTCGGCGTGGTCACGGCGGTTTTCAATCCGCACGGCGACCGCACGTTCATCGGAATCGGCTTTGCCGTGACCATGGAAAGCGCCGGACTCGCATTGGGCATTCCGCCTTTCTGACCAATACTCAACGCAGCCTGGCGACAGAGGAACCTATGGACAACGATCATCAACGCTGGAACGCAGGACGCACTACGGAGTTTCAGGCAGAAAATGCCGGACTCATGGAGCGCCTGCTCTACGAGGTCAAGCGCCTGGTGGTCGGCCAGGATATGTTCCTTGAGCGCATGCTGGTGGCGATCCTCGCGCAGGGCCACCTGCTGGTCGAGGGCGTGCCGGGCCTGGCCAAGACACTGACCGTCAACACCTTCGCGCGCGCCATCCACGGATCGTTCCGTCGCATCCAGTTCACGCCGGACCTGCTGCCGGCCGATCTGGTGGGGACACGCATCTTCAACCAGAACTCGGGTGAATTCAGCACGGTGCTCGGCCCGGTTTTTGCAAACCTGGTGCTCGCCGACGAAATCAACCGCGCCCCGGCCAAGGTGCAGAGCGCGCTGCTTGAGGTCATGCAGGAAAAGCAGGTGACCATCGCCGGCTTCTCGCACCGCGTGCCGTTGCCTTTTCTCGTGATGGCGACGCAGAACCCGATCGAAACCGAAGGCACCTACCCCTTGCCGGAGGCTCAGGTTGACCGATTCATGATGAAGGTGCTGGTCGGCTATCCGCGCGAGGAAGAGGAATTCGTGATCGTGCAGCGCATGATCGGGCAGCCCATCGAAATCACGCCCGTCATGGATACTGTCCAGCTTGCCGCGATGCAGGCGCAATGCCGCCAGGGCTATGTCGACCCGGGGATCATCCAGTACGCCGTCCGGTTGGTCTGCGCAACACGCGAACCGCAGCGTTTCGGATTGCCGCAGCTTGCCTCGGCGCTTACGTTCGGCGCGAGCCCGCGCGCGACGATCTGGCTGATCGAAGGCGCGCGTGCCCTGGCCTTCCTGCGCGGTCGCTCCTATGTCGTGCCGCAGGATGTCACCGATCTCGTGCCCGATGTGCTGCGCCACCGCCTGGTGCTGTCCTATGACGCCCTTTCCGAGGGGCTTACGGCCGACGCCATCATCATGCAGGTCCTCAAGGCAGTCGCGGCACCGGATCGCCCGCTGGAATCACATGTTCGGGTGGCTTAAGGGATCCCGACGGCGACCCGCCGCCGCAACGGCCCACGCCCTCGATGCAGCGGGTGGCGCGCAAGCGCCGCCGCGCATCGACCCCGAGAACCTGCTGCGGCGCCTCGAGTGGAAGACCGTGCGCGTACTCGACGGCTTGCTTCAGGGGGACTACAGGACCCTGTTTCGCGGCGACGGCATGGCGTTGGCCGAGTTGCGCGAATACCAGCCGCACGACGATGTGCGACATATTGACTGGAACGCCACGGCACGCATGCAGGTGCCCTATGTGCGCGAGCACCAGGAGGACCGCGACATGTCGGCGTGGTTCCTGGTTGATCTTTCGCGTTCGGTCAGCTTTGGCTCCGGCCAGACCAGCAAGCGCATGCTGGCCACCGAGTTCATCGGGGCGATGGCGAGGATACTCGGGCGCCGCGGCAACCGGGCGGGCGCCATGATTTACACGGGATCGCTCGCGCACGCCGAGCGTCACATCCCGCCGCGCGCCGGCAGACAACATGTACTTCATCTCATCGACCGCGTGGCCAATACGCGCGCCGATGAACATACCCGCGAGACGGACTTGCGGGCACTGCTCGATGACGCCATGGGATCGATCAAGCGACGATCCACGGTGTTTGTCATCTCCGATTTTTTTACCGTCGAAGGGTGGGAACCCTCGCTCGCTCGCCTCGCGCGCCGTCACGATGTCGTTGCCATCCGGTTGACCGATCCGCTGGAGACACAATTGCCTGACCTCGGGCTCGTGACAATCGAGGACGCCGAAACCGGCGAGCAGGTCTTCATCGATAGCCACGACCAGGCGTTTCGCCGGCGTTTCGAACAAATGTCCGTTGCGCGCGAAACCGCGTTGCGCGCAGCACTCGCCAGCGCTGGCGTCGACTGCCTTGAGTTGCGCACCGATTCGACGCTTGCCGACGCGCTCACCCACTTCATTGCGCTGCGCAAGCGTCGCAGCCAGCTCGCGGCAGGCACGGCGCGGCCAACCCGGGCAGCATAACGATGCGCAATCGATCTACTCCCCCCGAACCCGACGACGCCCTGCGCCATGCCTGAGCTCTCGACCCTGACATTCATCTGGCCACGGCTGCTCTGGCTGCTGGCGCTGGCGCCCTTCCTGCTGGCGGGATACCTCTGGCTTGCGCGCCCGCGCAAGTTGGGTCCTGCGCCCTGGATGGATGCCCAGTCAGGCGCCACGCCTGCACAACAGCGCGAGGGCACAACGAGCCGTTACGGCGGCGGGTTGCTGGTGCTGGCCGGGTTGTGCCTGCTGTTGATCGGCATCGCCCGCCCGCAAGCGGTCCTGATGCTGCCCAGCCGCATGGACACCGTGATGCTTGCGGTGGACACCTCCGGCAGCATGCGCGCAACGGACGTCAAGCCCAGCCGCATCGAAGCGGCCCAGGAGGCGCTGCGCCGATTCATCGAAGCACAGCCACCGCAGGTCAAAGTCGGGGTGGTCACGTTCTCGGCGACCGCGTCGGTCGCCCAGCCGCCGACCACCAGTCGCGACGAACTGTTCAAGTCGATCGAAAGCCTCCAGATGCAACCGGGCTCGGCCGTGGGCAGCGCCATCCTGATCGCGTTGACCCAACTTGTTCCCGGCTCGGGCATCGACGTCAACCAGATCCTGACCGATGCCGAACGTCCACCGCCCAAGGATAAGGGCCGGGCACTGACGCCGCCCGAGGAGGCTCCCGGCAAGACCCGCGCAGAGCCCGGATCCAACAAGGCCGCAGCGATCATCCTGGTCACCGACGGGCAAGGCAACCTCGGCCCGGATCCGCTAAAAATGGCCCAGCTCGCGGCCGAGCATGGCGTCAAAGTGCACACGGTCGGCGTTGGCACGACAGAAGGAATCGTCATCCGGGCTCAGGGGGTTTCACAACGGGTCAAGCTCGACGAAACCGCGCTGAAGAAGATCGCGGAACTCACGCTTGGCGACTACTACAGGGCGACCAGCGCGACAGATCTCAACAAGGTCTACGACCAGTTGGGGCTGACCATCCGGATGCAAAAGCACCAGACGACCGAAATCAGCGCGATCCTGATCGCCCTTGGCATGCTGCTGGCGATCGGCGGTGCGGCGCTGACGTTCTACCGCAGCGGGCGCATCGTCTAACGCGCCGCTGCACGACGCGAGGGCCCCAGAACCCTACTCAGGTTTAAGCCCGATCCCGACTTCCTTGATCACTTTGCGCCATTTGACTTGCTCTTGCTGCATAAGGCGCGCCGCGTGTTCGCGGCTACCGCCCATCGGTTCCGCGCCTAGTTCATGGATTCGGGCAACGACCACAGGATCAGTCAACACCTCGTTCATCACCTTGTTCAAGCGATCCAAAACGGGCACGGGCACCCCTGCCGGCGCCACCATGCCAAACCAGGTGTCCGCGTGATATCCCGGCAATCCTGATTCGTCGATCGTCGGTATTTGCTTTGCGAGCGATGAGCGCGTGATCCCGGTCTGCGCGAGGATTTTCAGCTTGCCCGCACTTGCCAGGGGCATGGCCTGCGCGAACGTGGCGATCTGCAGGTTCACGTGACCGCCCATGACATCCGCCTGGGCGGGCCCCGCCCCCTTGTAGTGGATCATCTGAATGTCCAGGCCCGCAGCGCTCTTGAACATTTCCATCGCCAGGTGCGCAGGCGCCCCCATGCCGGGAGACGCGAACGTGACCTTGCCGGGATTTTGCCGCGCGTAGGCAATCAGTTGCTGAACATCGTTGGGCGGAAACGACGGCGTCGCCACCAGCAACAGCGGCATCGAGACGCCCAATGCCACCGGCACAAGATCCGTCATTGGATCGTAGGGAAGATTGGCGTACAAATCCCCGTTGGAAACATGTGTGCTTGCCACAAAAAGCAGCGTGTACCCGTCGGGAACTGACTTGGCCACCGTGTTCGCCGCCAGATTGCCGTTGGCGCCGGGGCGGTTTTCCACGGTGAAGCTCTGCCCGAGAAGGGCGGACATTTTCTCCGCGATCATCCGCCCAAATATGTCAGCCCCTCCGCCCGGCGTAAAGCCGATGATGACCTTCACGGCACGAACAGGAAAATCCTGTGCACTCGCCTGTGTCGCGCCAAGAAGCGTCAACCCGGCGAAAGCGCACATTCGCGCAAGCACGCGCAAGCCCATCAGAATCCTGATCATCCGTCGTCTCCTTTGTGACCGACACGCGCTTCCCGCGTTCGCCGGGTTTCTGCCAGGTCGAGTTTCCCATCGTCGATCAGGACGCCGTATGCACTCAGGGCATGCTGCGACGATATCTTTTCATTTTGCCAATCATGAAACACCAACTGTGGATCGCGTTCAAGAGGATTGCCATGGCCGCCACCCGAGGCTTGCTCATGCAGCAGTCGGTCGCCGCGGGTCAGGTGAAGTTCGAACTTTGAGCCAAGTTCATTGGACTGACCGCCCGAAGTGAACACGTTGCGCGATCGCGCCCCTGGCTGGCCACCCTGAAGGCCCCAGGGCGCCGAGCGCGTGCGGTCGGCCCGCATGACGAAGGTCGCCTCGCCGTCAAGAAGCTCCCATTCGCGCACCAGACCCAGCCCGCCCCTGAATCGTCCCGCGCCACCTGAATCGGGCCGCAAACCGTAGCGATGAATCCGGACCGGATATTCGGATTCGATGATTTCGACCGATGCGTTGGCCACATTCATGGCGAAATTCGAGCACCCGTCGATCCCGTCGCGGTCTGGACGCGCGCCCCACGTTCCCACCACGGAATCCCAAATCACAAACGCGTTGCCGTGCTCGTCGCGACCGGCAATCCGCACGCTCGAAATCCCGCCCTCGCTGGCGGCGGGCACCTGATCGGGTGCGACTTGCGCCAGCACCCCGAGCGTCGCGTCGACGACGCGCGAGCCTGTCACGCCACGCTGGGCAACTGCGGCAGGCTCAACGGCGTTGACGATCGTTCCGGCTGGTGCCTGCACGTGGATTGGCCTGAACAATCCCGCATTATTTGGCGCTTTGGGCGGCAACAGGGTCCGTACCGCCGCATACACCGAAGAGCGCGTAAACGCGAGTGTGCTGTTGATCGATGCATTGACCTGGCCCGACGATCCGGCAAAGTCGAAAAACAGCGCATCGCCCCGAACCTCCAGCGCAATTTCGATCTTGACGGGATCCGGTCCGGTCACGCTGTCATCAAGCCAGTCGGTGAAGCGAAAATGACCATCCGGAAATGCGCGAATACAACTGCGCAGCATCGACTCGGTGTAATCCATCACGTCTGAAAAATAACGCCGGACCTCCGATTCTCCATGCTCGGCCAGGACACCCCGAAACAATTGCTCGGCAGAATGAAACGCCGACAGGCAGGATCGCAGATCGCCAAGCACCATGTGCGGCAACCGGGTGTTGTAGCGCAGGAGACTCCAGATATCCTGGACATCCTCGCCGTGTCGCTGCAATCGCACCGGGGGGATTCTGATTCCCTCGGCGTACACTTCCCGGCTCAGCACGCTTCGACTGCCCATTGTGCTGCCACCGACATCCACGTGATCGGCGACAATGACCAGCCATGCGATCGTGCCGTCTTCCCCGAGCAGCGGCTTGAACAGAAAGATGTCCGGCAAATGCATCCCGCCGCAATAGGGATCATTGAGCATATAGACATCGCCCGACCCGATTTCGTCGCCAAACCGGGCCTGGACGGCTTGCATCGCAGCCGGGATGGATCCCAGGTGCACGGCGAGCCCGGGGCCTTGTGCAACCATATCCCCGTTGCCATCACAGATGGCGGCGGAAAAATCCATCGCCTCACGAATGTTGCCAGAGTATGCCGTGCGCACCATCGTCAGCGTCATTTCATCGACGATTTGCTCAAGGCCGCTGCGCAACAACGTGAAGACGACTGGATCCATCACTCGGCTCCCGCCCAATCCAGCACGATCTGACCGGCATCGGTATGCGCGCGCCAGCCTGGCGGTGCGACTGTCGTGCAATCGTATTCATCGATGACGAGTGGGCCCATCGCACCTTGCGCGCCAAGCGCATCACGTCCCGCATAGACGAGGGCCTTTACAAACCCTTCCTGCGGAGAAAAGTACACATCCCGGTGCCCGACACAGCCATTCCCATGACCGCCCGCGGGAACGTTCCCGAGCGAGGGCCGATCCACGCGCGCCCGTGCCACGCAGCCCACGCTGACCACCTGCACCTTTGCGCCGGGTTGGTCATGGCCGTATGTGCGCCGATACTCTTGTTCGAACGCTTCTCGCACCTGCGATTCGGATTGATCTGTGGGCGCCTGCAAGGCAATCCGTAATTCGAATTTTTGCCCTTTGTAACGCAGGTCGGCGAACCAGCCGAGCGTCACCTGACCATCGGGTCTGTCTTGTTTTACCGCCTCAAGTGCGGTGTGCGCCACGGCCTCGAAAGCCTGCGCCAGCGCAGTAGCGTCCGCCGTATCGAGATCGGCGAGGAAGGGGCGCACAAACGTCCGCTCGTTGTCGCTGCAGAGCAGGCCAAGCGCCGAAAAAACGCCGGCCGCAGGGGGAACCACCACGCGGCGGATTCCCAGCGTTGTGGCGAGTACCGCCGCGTGCAGCGGACCGTTTCCTCCAAAGGCCACCAATGTCATTTTGCGCACGTCGCGACCGCGCTCGGTGGACACGGCGTGCACCGCACGCGCCATCGACTTCACAGCAACCTGACGCACACCATGCGCCATTTCGACAAGCCCGCGCTGCGCGCGCTTCGCGATGGACGCAAAGGATGCCTCGGCCCGTCCCCGATCAAGAGGCATCTCCCCGCCCATGAGGCCCCTGTCGCTCAAAAAGCCAAGAATTAAATTGGCATCCGTCACGGTAGGCTCGGTACCCCCCAACGCATAGCACGCAGGCCCGGGCGACGCGCCGGCACTGGCTGGGCCAACGGTTAATGCGCCGCCTGTGTCGATGGACGCGATGCTGCCCCCTCCTGCGCCGACTTCCGCCACATCAATGGCGGGAACGCGGACAAGGTAACCGCCACCCTTGAGCACGCGGCTGACAGATGAAATCGGGGCGCCGATTTCAAACTCCTGTGCCTTGAGCGGAATCCCGCCTTCGACCAGGGCCGCTTTGGCCGTCGTGCCGCCCATGTCGAAGGTCACCGCCGCATCGGTCGCCGCACCGACGATCGCGGCCGCACCCATGATGCCCGCGGCTGGCCCTGATTCGAGCACGTGAACTGGAAATTGAATCGCGGCGTCAGCCGACATGATCCCGCCGCCGGAATGCATGACGTAGACAGGCGCATGGAAGCCCCGGGACTTCAGCTCGCCGACCATTTTCTCCAGGTAAAGCGACAGCGTTGGACGAAGATATGCGTTAAGAACCGCTGTGCTGGTGCGCTCGTATTCGCGAAGTTCTGGAAGAACCTCCGACGAAATACAAACAAACGTCCCGGGATGCCGTTGCGCGATCAGCGAGGCGATTTCCTGTTCGTGGCAACTGTTGACAGGGGAATTGATTAACGCAATCGCGATGGACTCAACCCCCTTTTCGACGATGAGCCGATCGATCACGCGCATCGCCTCGGTGCGGTCCAGGGGCACGACAATGCTCCCATCGGCACCGATCCGCTCCGGGACTTCCAGCCGAAATTCGCGCTCCACGAGCGGCACGGGTTTTTCCCAGAAAAGGTTGTAGGTATCGGGAAATCTCATGCGGCGCAATTCGAGGACGTCCCGAAACCCTTTGGTCGTGATCAGACCGGTGCGCGGGCCGTTGCGCTCGAGTACCGAATTGGTCGCAACCGTCGTCGCATGGCAAATCTCAACCACTTGAAGCGGATCGATATCGAAATCGCGCAATAGTGCGAGCAGGCCATCGATCACCGCCCGCCAGAACTGGGGCGGCGTTGAAAGGATCTTGCGCGTGTAAATGGCGCCGGCGTCAGAAACCAGCACCAGGTCCGTGAACGTGCCCCCAATGTCGGCGGCCAGGCGAAACCGCGCTGGCGCCCCTGAACTTGTGCCGTGACGATCATGCATTCTTGTTGGCGTACTTCGCTTCAATCGCCATCGCTGCCGTGGCGCCGGTGAGCTCCTTGTATTCCTTGAAGCTCACCATCTCCGGCTGGAACTGGTTGAGGGTGCCCGTGCGGGCGAGTTCGGAAAACATGCGCTGCATTGCGAACGCGCTGAGCCGCATCGCATGCAGCGGATAAATGGCGAGCCGGTATCCCATCGCGTCGAGCTCGCTCACCGAAAGATGCGGCGCGCGGTCGCTGCCGGAAACGTTATAGAGGTGCATGCCGGGCGCCTCGTCGATCACGCGACGCGCTTGCTCGACGGTCGTCATGCCATTGACGAACACCATGTCCGCCCCGATCGCCTGGTAGGCCAGCGCACGCTCGATCGCCTGCTCGAAATCGTCGAGGAAGGCCGCATCGACCCGGGCAATGATCAGGAAATCCGCGTCGCGTCGGGCGTTGAGCGCCGCATCGATCTTGTCGCACATTTCACCCACCGGAATCAGGCCCCCGCCCTCGAAGTACCCGCAGCGCTTGGGCACGGGTTGATCCTCGAGATGGATTCCGGCCACGCCTGAATCTTCCATATCGCGCACGGTGCGAATGACGTTATGAATGCCGCCAAAGCCCGTGTCTGCATCGACGATCACCGGCACCGTCACCGCTTCGCAAATCGCGCGCGTGATCATGGTCAACTCGGTCAGCGTTGTCAGTTCGATGTCTGGCCTGCCGAACACCGCACCGGACAGGCCGCCGGTGCCTACATAAATCGCCGGAAAGCCCGCTTGCTCGATCAGTCTGGCCGACAATCCGTCGTGCGCACCAGGTGCGACGACGAGGCCCTTCTGCAACAGACGGCGCAATACCGCAGTTGGTTTCATTCCAGTCCCCTCGCTTATCGTTATTTGCCCACAATCTAGCAGCAAAGTCGCGGAAAGTCAGGCGATTTCCAACCCTGGGAGAGAACCGCTTTGCGAAAACGAATACAGTCAAAGAAGCAATTGCACAGGCAGAAGTAGGGTCAAGGGAGGGAACGCCACACGGCCCTCAGGCCGCCAGATAGCTCTTGAAATGGCGGTTGATCTTGGCGGTGATGTACTCGCCCGCCACCACGGGCCGGTATTTCGCGGGCTGCCCGGGCGACACGCAGGTCGGGATGCACTCGACCAGGGCATCCGGATTCGGCTGATGAAAATAGACCAGCGAAAGGCGGCGGCCGGCCAGGCCTGCGCCAGGATCCGGATTGGCCACCCGGTGCACCGTGGAGACCCAGCGGTCGTTGGTCCACTGAGCCATCATGTCGCCGATATTCACCACAAAGGTGCCGGGTTCGATGGTGACGTCCTCCCACTGCCCTGTTTGGGTGCGCACCTGAAGTCCGCCCGGCGCCGCCGTGGGCGCCACGATCGTGACGGTGCCGTAGTCGGTGTGCGGCCCGGCCCTGAGTTGCCCGGGCAGGGGCGGCGTCAGTTGCGCTGGGTAATGGTTAATGGCCAGCGACGCCATGCTGCGATCCACCTTGCCGGAAAACCACCCCGCCGGCAACCCAAGCGCCAGCGCGAACAGGGACAACAGATCCTGCGCAAGCCCGTTCATGCTTCGGTAATAGGCCTCCAGCACATGGCGAAAATCACGGGGACGCGCCGTCCAGAGATTGGGTGCATAGGCCGTCTTGGCGTAGGTCGAACCGGGTAGCGTCGCATAGGCGTCGACCGGGCCGATCCGGTATCGCTCAAACAAGTCGGGCGGCGCGCTGTGATCGGTCTTCAGGTCATCGGCGTCTTCCGAATAGGACAACCCCAGCTCGGCCAGCGGCGTATAGCCGCGGTTGGTGAACTGCCGGTTTCGGACACGATCCTTTTCATCCTGAGGAAGATCGAAGAACGCCAGGGCGACTTCCTGTGCAAGGCGAATCTCGGCAAGATCGAGCTGCGTGCCCCGGATGCACAGAAAGCCGATCTCCGAAAGCGCACGGTCAATCTGGCACGATAGTTGCTTGAGTTCCTTCGAGGCGCGATCCGTCTGATAGAAGGGGGCGAGATCGATCAGGGGAATGCTCTTCATGATGTTCGGGCTCCGGAGAAGGCTTGTCACGATGGGGCGCTCAGCCGCGCTGCGCTGCATGCACTTCCTGAGCAAGAACCGTGCCGGGCCTGCTGCCTGCCTGCCGTCATCAACCGTTTCCTGGAGACTTTGCAAATGATCAATCGCCGTGTTGTCGGAACAACCATCAGGGCCCTGGCGCTCGCAGCCACGTTTGGCGCCGGAGCATGCCACGCCGAAGACATCAAGATCGGCCTCGTGGCCGCGCTCACGGGTCAGTCGGCCCAGTCGGGCGAATCGATCACCCGCGGGCTGACGATCGCGATGGACGAGATCAACGCCCGGGGCGGCGTGCTGGGCAACAAGCTCGTGCTGATCAAGCGCGACGACGAATCTAGCCCGCCCAAAGGCGTCACGGCCGCCCGCGAACTGATCTCCAACGAGAAAGTCGCCGCTCTCTTTGGCGGCATCGATACGCCGGTGTCGCTCGCGATCGTGCCGATTGCCAACCAGAACAAGAAGCCGTTCATCGGCGTCTGGGCAGCGGGCACCGGCATCACCAAGAATGGCGCGAGCCCGAACTATGTGTTCCGCGTATCGGCGCAGGACGATCTGGTGGACGTGGCCCTGATCAAGTACGCCGTAGCGAAGTTCGGGGCAAAGAAGCCTGGCCTCATCCTGGTCAACAATCCGTGGGGCGAATCGAACGAAAAGGGGCTAAAGGCCGCCGCAGCGGCAGCCGGAATCCCGCTGGCCGGTATCGAAAAGCTTGAGCAAAGCGATGTCGACGTCACGCCCCAGCTTGGCCGGCTCAAGGCAGCCGGCGCGGACACTATCATTCTCGTGGCCAACGCCGCGCCCGGCGCGCAAGTCATGAAGTCGCGCGAGCGCATGGGGTGGATGGTGCCGGTGGTGTCACACTGGGGGATCTCTGGCGGGCGCTTTGACGAACTCGTCGGACCGACAGCCGGCGACGTGCACTTCATCCAGACCTACAGCTTTTTTTCCAAACCGACGCCTGTGTCGGAAAAGCTGCTTGCCGAGCTTGGCAAGCGCTACGGCGTGAAAACGCCGGCCGATGTCATCGCCCCGGTGGGTACCGCCAACGCCTATGACGCAATGATGCTGCTGGCCATGGCAATCGAGAAGGCTGGCAGCACCGACGGCGACGCGATTCGCAAATCGCTCGAGCAGCTTGGGGACTACACGGGCCTGATCAAGACCTACAAGGCGCCGTTCGCCGATGCGTCTCATGAGGCACTGGGCGCAGACGACTACGTCATGGTGCGCTACGAGGGCGGCAAGATCGTTCCTGTAAAGTAAGCCGCGGCCATGGGCTGGAGCGAATACAGCTCGGCGCTGATCACCGGCGCCGGCATCGGCAGTATGTACGGCCTGACCGCGCTGGGCTACTACATCACCTATGCGATCTCGCGCACGGTGAACTTTGCGCAGGGCGCGTCGCTGATGATCGGCGCCGTGCTCTCCTTCACGCTGATGCAGAGCTGGCACTGGCCGACATCGCTCGCCGTGGTCATGACCCTGTTTTGCTGCGCGCTTTGGGGGCTGGCGGTCGAGCGGCTCGGGATACAGCCCTTCCTGCGCCGCGGCTCGGACTCCTGGCTCATGGCAACGGTCGCGATGGGGCTGATCGCCGAAAACATCGTGCTCTTTACTTTCGGGAAGGACCCTCGCGGGATGACCTCGTCGCTCACGCAAATGGGCTTCTCGCTGGCAGGACTGCGGCTCTCGGCGCAGCAGGTCATGGTGCCGGTGGTCGGCTTCACGATCGCAGGTCTGCTGGTGCTTGGGATGCGCTACACCGCTGCCGGCAAGGCGCTTGCGGCCATCGCACTGAACACGCCGGCTGCGCGCCTGATGGGAATTGATACCGGACGGTTCGTCATCCTTTCGTTCATGATCTCGGGAATGCTCGCCGGCGTCGCTGGCATGATGATCGCCCCGCTCTATACGGTGTCGGCCGGCATGGGCACCATCTTCGGCATCAAGGCGTTCGCTGCCGCCATCCTCGGCGGGATCGACCGGCCGGGCGGCGTCATGGCTGGCGGCCTGCTCCTCGGGATTGTCGAGGCGACACTGGTCACGGCGATCGGTTCCACCTATGCACAGATGTTCACCTTCGGCCTCACGATCCTGGTATTGGTCGTCAAGCCTGTCGGGCTCTTCGGTCGCCAGGGAATCAGGAAGGTATGAAGACATCCTGGCGCGACTGGGCTGCATGCGTGATCTGGCTCGGCGCCGGATCCATCGCGCTCGCCTTCGCCAATGACTATCACGCGCTGGTCCTGGGCACGGTCGCTTGCACGGCGATCGTGGGGGTCGGGCTGAACGTGCTGCTTGGCCTCGCGGGGCAGACATCGCTCGGGCACGCCGCGTTCTATGCCATTGGCGCCTATGCATGCACGCTGCTGACCATGCGGGCTGGCCTGCCCTGGCTCGTCGCCCTGCCGGCCGCGGCTCTGATCACCGGCATTGCGGGTGCCCTGCTGTCGCTTCCCGCGCTGCGGGTCCGGGGGCCCTACCTGGCCATGGTCACCATCGCCTTCGGGTACTTCGTGGAGCAGGCCATCGCGGAGTGGAAGTCGCTGACGGGCGGCTGGAACGGCATCATGAATATCCCCCAGCCTGCCTTCTTTGGAGATCAACCGCTACCGTGGCACCTGGCACTTGTCGCGCTCGTCGTCAGCGGCTTGCTCATCCCTGCCTTCACCATGTTTGCCCGCAGTGACCGCGGGATCGTCATGCGCGCCACGCGCGACGCCGAAGTCGCGGCCAGCACGCTCGGCGCGAACCTGATGATGGTGCGTGCGCTCGCCTTTGGAATATCGGCCGCGCTGACAGGGCTGGCCGGCGGCCTCTTCGCAACGCTCAACGGATTCATCAGCCCGGAATCGTTCCCGTTTTCGCAGTCGATCAATTTCCTGCTGATGGTCATGATCGGGGGCGTGGGGCAAGCAAGCGGGCCGCTGGTCGGCGCGCTCGTCGTCGTGCTGCTTCCCGAGGCACTGTCGACGCTCGCCGAGTACCGCTTGCTCTTCATGGGCGGCTTGCTCTTGCTGGTGCTGCTCATCGCACCGCGCGGAATCGTCGGATCCTTCAGCGCATGGCTGGGCAGTCGCCTGCGTGCGCAACGCGCCTGCGCCCCCGCAGTCGCCGATACCGCGATGGCCAAAGCATGGATCGCCCGCGACGCGGCGCAATCGCTGTCGGTGTTTGGCCTGGGGATCAGCTTCGGCGGTAACCGGGCGCTCTCTGACGTCACGATCAGCGCGGCCGGTGGCGAAATCACGAGCCTGATCGGCCCGAACGGCGCTGGCAAGACCACCCTGCTGAACGTCGTCACCGGGTTTTATTCCGCCAACCAGGGCACATTCCGCCTGGGTGAACGCGACCTGACACGGCTGCGAGACTTCCAGATCGGGCGGGCGTCGGTCGCCAGGACATTCCAGACGTCGCAGTTGTTTGACGCGATGACCGTGCTCGACAATGTGGCCTTCGGGTTGTTGCAGGGGCGCCTGGCGCATTCCGAGCCCGGTCGTGATCCGATCGGCACCTGTCTTTCGCTGCTCGCCTTCGTTGGCTTCCGGGGGGATCCGCAGTCACTGGCGGGGGCGCTGGCGCACGTAGACCGCAGGCTCGTCGAACTCGCGCGCGCACTGGCGACGCGCCCCGCCATGCTCCTGCTCGACGAACCCGCGGCCGGCCTTTCAGCCGAGGAAAAGCAGCACCTGGGGAACACGCTGGCAAGCATCGCGCGCGAACGCATCGGCGTGATGCTGATCGAACACGACATGTCGCTCGTGATGGGGATCTCCGACCGCATTCACGTGCTCGACAGCGGTCGATTGATTGCCTCGGGCACGCCCCCCGAGGTGCAGGCCGATCCTGCGGTGCGCGCCGCCTACCTGGGCGAGGCGCAGGGGAAATTTCTGGCGGCGCTGCACGAACTTCAGGCCGCGTCACATGCAACCGGGGCTGATGTGCTGGTCGTTGGCCGGGTGCACGCCCATTACGGTGCATCTGATGTGCTGACCGATATCAACCTGGCCGTGGCCGAGGGCCAGACGGTCTGCGTGCTCGGTGCAAACGGCGCGGGCAAATCGACACTCATGCGCGTGATCTGTGGCCTGCATCAACGCTATCGCGGCGCGGTCGGATTCAACGGTCGCGACATTTCCCACAAGCCCGCCCACGAGATTGCGGCGATGGGCCTGATCATGGTTCCGGAGGGACGTCAGGTCTTTACCGAACTCACGGTGGAAGACAACATTCTCATCGGCGGCTATGCCAGAGGCGGGGTTGCGGCGCCGCGACTCTCTGAACTCTACGCGATGTTCCCGAAGCTGTATGCATTGCGCCAGCGCCGCGCCGGATTGCTTTCCGGTGGCGAGCAGCAGATGCTCGCAATCGCGCGCGGGCTCGCTGCACGCCCGGTCGTGATGCTGCTCGACGAGCCGTCACTTGGCCTCGCTCCGGTCGTCGTCGAAGACCTGTTTACGCGCATGGCGGCATTGCGTGCCGCCGGGATGACGCTCGTGCTGGTCGACCAGATGGCCGACATGGCGCTCGCGCTGTCAGACAAAGCCCACCTGCTGAGTGCGGGACAACTGCGCTTTTCCGGCGCACCGGATGCCCTGCGCGACTCCGGTGAGCTTGAACAAGCATATCTACATTAACTCCCCCCGATGGCACGCGACATGACGCAACCTGATCCCGCATCGCTTCCCCTGACCGACCATGGGCGGTTTGACTACAGCCCGATCCACAAGCGGGCCGATTACTGTTGGGAAAACGGCGCAAGACTGGCGGTCTACATTGGCTTTAACGTGGAGCACTTTGCCTTCGGCGAAGGGCTGGGTGCCAGCATTGGTCCCCCAGCGCCACAGCCCGACGTGTTGAATTACAGCTGGCGCGAATACGGCAACCGGGTCGGCGCATGGCGTTGCCTGAAGATGTTTGACGAATTCGCGTTTCCAACGGGCGCGCTGATCAATACGGCGCTGTTTGATCACTGCCCGGAGCTCGTCCATGCCATGGTTCGGCGCGGCGACGAAATGATCGGCCACGGCCATACCAACGCAGTACGACAAGGCCAGCTATCCGAAGCCGATGAGCTCGCCCTGCTTGTCGCATGCCGCGAGCGCATTCTGACCGAGACGGGCCAGGCGCCGACCGGGTGGCTATCCCCCTGGATCTCGGAAAGCCCGGCGACTCCGGATCTCCTGGCCGAGGCAGGCTACGAATACACGCTGAACTGGTGTCACGACGACCAGCCGGTGCCCATGCGCACACGCAGCGGCACGGCGCTGATGTCGATTCCCTATCCGCAGGAGATCAACGATATTCCCATGCTGATCGGCCGCCAGATGGACATGGAGCCGTTCGCCCGCATGATCATCGATCAATTTGACGAAATGTTGCGCCAGTCGGCCGGGCAGCCCCTGGTCATGGGGATCGCCTTGCATCCCTACCTGGTCGGCCAGCCCCACCGCCTTGTCCACCTGCGCCGGGCGCTCTCGCACATCGTGTCGCAGCGGGACGCGGGAAAGATCTGGCTCACGACCCCGGGGGCCATCTTTCGCCATGCCGTCGCACAATGACGACGATGGGGTGCGGGTGAACCCACGTCAGATTCGCAGGCCAGCTCAGGGCTTCTGAAGATATAGGTCGAAGAACGCTTTGCTGCGCCGCTCGGCCAGCGATGCTGCAGCGGGATCGTGCGTCAACTGATGACCCAGGACAATGCGCGGCGGCGCGATCGAGTCGAAGGCGTGCGTCGTGCCGTCGTAGAGAAAGAGTTCGTAATTGGCGTCAGTCTTGGCGAGGTTGACGCAACGGGGACTTGGCGTCCAGTCGTCCGCCGTGCCGATATGGATCTGCACCGGGAACTTCGGGGCGTTCTGAGTCAGCGCACAGCCCGGGTAATAGGCCACCCCAGCGGCGATGCGCGACGTGATGTTTGCCGTACGGATCACGGTGCCGCCGCCGTGGCTGAATCCCAGGATGCCGATGCCCCCCTTGTGCCAGGGCTGCTGCTCGATCCAGTCAACCGCCTCGACCATGTCGCGGGCACGCATGTCGGCAGTGACCAGGCGAGGATTCTTGCAAACCTCGTTGCTGCCGTATCCCCGCGCCCTGAAACTGTCCGGAAAGACAGCGTTGTATCCCCAGGATTTGACGATGTCGCCCCAGAACTTGACGTGCCAGTTCCAGTTCAAGCCACCACAACCGTGGGCCACGATGATCGTCGGTGCGGGCTGCGACTGCTTCACCGTGACAAGCGGGACCGTCACGCGCCGGGATCCAGCGCCGTCTGCCTCCGGGTGTGTCACGCTGGCATCGCCAAAGTGAGCGCATGCCGTCAGCATGAGCGCCGAGGCGACCACTGCGATCCAAAACCGCGCGCGCGGCTTCACCGGATATCGATTGAGGCGGGACAAGGAATTCAACTCGCACCCTTCATGTCGGAAACAATCAGCATTGACCAAAATTCAAGCCCCAGGACGCGCGGCCACGAGACTTTCGAGCACCTGGCACAGCACCTGAACTCCGGCCTCAATGTCCTGGACACTCGTAAACTCAGCCTCATTGTGACTCACGCCATCCTTGCTTGGCACGAAAATCATCGCCGTCGGACAACGTGCGCGAAGCGACACGGAATCGTGACCGGCCACGGTATGCAGATCCATGGCCTTCAGGCCGCGCACAGAGGCAACCTGCGCAATCAACCCGCACAAGGCGTCGTCAAAGTTTCCGGCGGGGCGGTCAGTCACCTGTTGCCAGGCAATCCCGGTGCCAGTCTCGACGCCGATACGGCTCGCCTCAGCCTCAAGTGCGCGACTGGCTCGCTGTAACTCGTTATTGTCCGTGCATCGCAGTTCGGCGTAGACCGTGACACGGGCGGCGATCACATTGGATGAATTCGGATGAATATCCATTCGACCGACCGAGGTGAGCAACCTTCCCTCGGTGGCATCCGAGAGCGCGCGACAGGCGATGACCAGATGAGACGCAGCCAGCAGCGCGTCACGCCGCTGCGACATTGGCGTCGGCCCCGTATGCGCCGCAACTCCATTGATCTCGAACAAATATTTGTTGGTACCCCAGTTGCCGCGCACGACGCCGATTGCCGCCCCGTTGCGTTCGAGCTCAGGCCCCTGTTCAATATGCAGCTCGACATAGGCCGCGACATGCTCGGGCCCCCGATCCTGTCCGTCGTAGCCCGTCAGGGCCAGCGCCTGGGCAAGTGTTACGCCATCCGCGTCCGCGCGCGCACGTGCGAAGTCAAAATCGTATTGGCCGGCAAATACACCGCTACCCAGCATGCTGGGAGCAAACCGGGCGCCCTCCTCATTTGTCCAGATCGCGACCCCGAGGTTGCTGTGAAATTGCAGGCCCTGGGCGCGGGAAATCGCGTGCGTGGCGACGCAGGCGGCGACAACACCCAGTGCGCCGTCAAACCGGCCGCCGCCCGGCTGGGAGTCGAGATGCGATCCGGTGAGCACCCATGACGCATCATCCCCTGCAAGGGCAAGGCAGGCGAAGATGTTGCCTGCGGGGTCGACCCGCAGGCTGAACCCATGTTGCGTGAGCCAGTCACAGACACAGTCCCGTGCAAGCCCTTCTTGCGCACTGGCCGCAAGGCGATGCAAGCCGCCCGCAGGGGTGGCGCCAAACCGGGCCACTGCTTCGAAAAGCGAATGGAAAGCGACAAGATCGGGAGCGACCCCAGACGCAGCGTATTGATTCATGGTGCCCCCTCCTGGTTCAGCTGCATTCCCGCAAAATGACAACGCACACGCCTCTCCCCAACCAAACGCAACTCAGGCGCATGTACCTCACACTGCGGCTGCCGCTGCGGACAACGCGCGTGCAACCGGCAACCACCGGGCGGGTTCATCGGGCTGGGAACTTCGCCTTCGAGCAACGCCCGGCTCTGCAGGCCGTGCGGCACCGCGTTCAATCGAGGGATCGCGGAAAACAGCGCCTGGGTGTAGGGATGCATCTTCTCTCTGTCGAGCGCGAGCGCATCGGCCATCTCGACGACTTCCCCCAGATACATCACCATCACGCGTCGCGCAATGTGCGGGACCAGCCTGAGGTCGTGCGTGATAAAGAGATACGCAATCCCCAACTCACGCTGGAGTTTCTCGAGAAGATTGATGACTTGCGCCTGAATCGAAATATCGAGCGACGAGATCGGCTCGTCGCAGATGATGACACGCGGACGCGTCACGATGGCCCGCGCGATTGCGACACGCTGTCGCTGGCCGCCCGACAGTTCATGCGGATATCGCTGCAGCATTTCATGCCCGAACCCGACCTGCCCCAGCGCTTCAAGGACACGGGATTTCACTGTCTCCCGATCACTTTGCCCGCCAACCCGCAGCGGATCCGCGACCGACTGGCCAATCGTGCGGCGTGGATTCAGGCTCGAGTAGGGATCCTGGAACACCATCTGCATCTTGCGCCGAAGTGCGCGTGGCGGCTTTACGCCGACACCCGAGAACGGCACGCCCTCCAGGAAGGCGCCTCCGGTGGTTGGCTCGACCAAGCCGAGGATCGTCTTGCCGAGCGTCGACTTCCCGCAACCGGACTCGCCCACGATCGCGAGCGTCTCGCCGGCCGCCAGCGAAAAACTCGTTTTCTCAAGCGCGAACACGCGACGCGTCGGCTCAAGAAATCCTCCATGCAACTCGTAATGCACGCTCAGGTCCCGGACCTCGAGCACCGGGGGCGAATCGATGGCGCTCACGGCGCATCCTCAAGCAGGCAGGAGACGCTGCGCCGCACGCCGATCAGCCGTGACGCCGGCCGGGTCGCGCGACACCGGTCCATCACCTCGGGGCAACGCTGCGCGAACGCGCATCCCGGGCGAGCAGCGTCAAGCGGCGGGACCGTGCCCGGAATTTCGTAAAAAATACCGCCGGTATTGCGGGACCAGGATGCCGCACGCAACAAGCCTTGCGTGTAGGGATGACGGGGATTGGACAACACCTCGGTCGTCGTTCCTTCCTCGACCTTGCGCCCCGCATACATGACGACCACCCGGTCTGCTGTTTCCGAAACAACCCCGAGGTCGTGGGTGATGAGCAGGACGGACATGCCCAGGCGAGCCTTCAACTCGTCAATCAGTCGCAAAACCTGCGCTTGAATGGTCACGTCCAGCGCCGTCGTGGGCTCGTCCGCAATCAGCAGCGTCGGGTTACAGGCCAGTGCCATGGCGATCATCACGCGCTGGCGCATCCCGCCCGAAAGATTGTGGGGGTATTGATCAATGCGCTCCTGGGGCGCCGGAACCCCGACCAGTGCGAGCAACTCGACGGCGCGCGCACGACGCGCTTGCAGGCCAAGGCCCTGGTGTACCTCCAGCACTTCGCCGATCTGTCGACCAACCGTGTGGACGGGATTCAGGTAAGCCGCGGGATCCTGAAAGATCATCGCGATCTTTTCGCCGCGTACCTGACGCATCTGCTGCGCCGTGAGGTCGAACAGGTTTCTTCCCTCGAACAGCACGCCTTCGGCCGTGATGATGCCCTGACTCGATGAGGTCAGCCCAAGCATTGCCAGCGCGGCGGTGCTCTTTCCGCAACCCGATTCGCCGACCAGCGCAACAGTCTCCCCGGCAAAGATGTCGAACGACAACGCATCCACGGCGCGCAAACGCCCGCTGCGGGTCTGGAAATCGACACAAAGCGCCCGCACGTCGAGAATCGCGGTCATCGCTGCCTCAGCCTCGGGTTGAGCGCATCGTTGATGCCCTCGCCAACCAGATTGATCGCGAGTACGGTCACCATGATTGCCACGCCGGGAATCGCGACCATCCACCAGGCCGTGCGCAGCGAAGAACGCGCAACGCCGATCATGTAGCCCCAGGACACGACATTCGGATCCGAAAGCCCGAGAAACGACAGGCCGGACTCGGTCAATATGGCTGTCGCCACCATGAGCGACGACACCACGACCACAGGCGGCAATGCATTAGGCAGAATCTGCACGAGGATGATCGCCGGATCGCGCATGCCGATGGCCTTACAGGCCTGCACGTATTCCTGCGCGCGCTGTTTGATGAATTCGCCCCGCATCAGACGGGCCACCGAAGGCCACGACACCAGCGCAATCGCGACGGTCACCGTGGTGGTGGTCGGCGAAAATACAGCGACAAAAACAACGGCCAGCACGAAAGATGGAATGGTCAGGAAGAAATCCGTCAGTCGCATCAGGGCCTCATCAAGCGCTCCCCCGTAGTAGCCAGCGATCGCACCGACCGTAATGCCGATCAGTGTCGCGACAAGCGTTGAAATAAAACCGATGCCCAGCGAGACGGATGCACCGTTCAGTATTCCCGCGAGGATGTCGCGTCCGGAGACGTCCGTGCCGAGCCAGGGGTCTCCAAAGGGAAGCATGAACGGGCGCCCGACCATGTCGAACGGATCAACCCCGTAGGCCAGCGGCCCAATGGCAGCACCGACGAGCACAATGGCCAGCACGATGGCACCCGCGAGCGCCTGCCGGTTGCGCGCGAACCGCTGAAGGAAACCCGGGTCGCTCATCGGTGCACGATCCGCGGGTCGAGCACGCCATACAGCAAGTCGACAAATAAATTCACAAGCACCACACACACGGACGACACGAAGAGCACGCCCAGCAATGTGTTCAGGTCGCGCTGCCCGAGCGCGTCAAAGACAAGCCGTCCCAGCCCCGGCCAGCCAAACACCGTTTCGATCAGAATGGAGCCGCCCAGTAGGTGGCCAAACTGCATCCCGGCCAACGTCACGACGGGAAGTGCCGCGTTGCGGGCGGTATGGCACCAGGCGATGCGGCGCTCGTCCAGGCCTTTGGCGCGCGCGGTGATGATGAATTCGAGTCCATTCGTCTCAAGCATCGAAGATCGCATCACGCGCGTATACACCGCCAGATAAAACAGGGCGAGCGTCACCGCGGGGAGCACGAGGTGGTGCAGCACGTCAAGCACATGCGCCAGCCCGGTGTAGCCCGCCGAGATATCGATCATGCCACCAGACGGCAGAATGTTCAGATGGATGGAAAACAGGACGATCAGCATCAGCCCCAGCCAAAACGTCGGCACGGCATACGCAAGCAGCGCAGCGACGGAAATCAGTGCATCGGCCAGTCGGCCGCGCGCGCGCGCCGCAGCCACGCCCAGCAGAACCCCGCCGCCCACGGCCATCGTCAGCGATGTCACCATGAGCAGCAGCGTTGCGGGCAACCGATCCCAGATCAGTGTCGCGACCGGCGTGGACTGGACATAGGAATAGCCCAGGTCCAGCGTAAATAGCCGGTAAACGAAGTAGAAGAACTGCTGGTAAAGCGGGCGGTCAAGCCCGAACTCCTTACGAAGCTGCGTGACCGCTTCCTGCGAGCCGTGACCGGATTGCCCCGCAATGATTTCCGCGGCATCTCCCGGCGCCATGTGCAGCAGGACGAAATTCATCGCCGCAATGCACAGGACAACCGGGACGAGGTAAAGCAACCGCTTCAGGATGTAGCGGCTACTCATGCGCAACCCGACCTGGTTCTGGCGCTACTCCTTCCATACGCTGTCCCACGGGGAATACATCGAAATCCCGTTGGTGATGAGGCCGTTGACCCGCTTGTTCCAAAGGTGCGAATACGCAATTTCGACCAGA
>CAITPF010000333.1 GCA_903894155.1 uncultured beta proteobacterium
ACTATGTTTGAAACAACACCGATAAATCAACTACTTGAACCACCCAGAGAAAATTCAAATATCAATTTCGAGCAAAATCAGCTTGATCTCCTATGAACAACGTTGGGACACTACTGATTGTCGATGAAGGATCTAAACACGATCGACGAAAAAGAGTGATGCTCGCATTTGCGCAACGCCTTGCGCCTTTCATGCCGTCCGCTATTCAATGAGTGCAACGCGTAGCCCCTTCTTGACGGATGTTCCAACCATCAGCAAAGCCAGGGCGTCGGTTTTTGTCGGTGATGAGATCCCTGGATGTAACAGCAATTAGCGCAATCCGGCTCAACGAATTTCACGAGAGTGTCGAATGCATTGGCTCCCGAACCAACACCCCCTGTTTATATTCGCCGCTTCGCTCGCTGCATTGTCAGCGACGGTCTGGATCGCCGGTTCGATACCGAACAGATTCCGGCATGAAGGAGCGCAAAACCGGGAAGATTTCAATGTGATCCAGGGGGTCACACTGACTTTGCTCGGGCTGATTATTGGATTTACCTTTTCAATGGCAATCGGGCGTTATGACCAACGCAAGGTGCTCGAGGAGGCTGAGGCCAACGCCATCGGCACCGCATACGTGCGAGCAGATATCTTGCCAACAGAGGCTGGCGATCGGGTTCGGGCGCTGCTAAAAGATTACCTTGCGCTTCGCGTCAAGTTTTATGTCGCAGGCTACGACGGACTTGCTCAGATTAATGCGCAGACCTCAAAGATTCAGTCAGAACTCTGGGCAGAGACGGTAAAGTTCACCGCGAATCGAACAGATCCGGTGGCGGCGCTGCTCATCTCTGGCATGAACGATGTCATCAATTCGCGGGGCTACACGCAAGCCGCGTGGTGGAATCGAATTCCGCCCGGGGCATGGACATTGATGGAATTTATTGCGTTTTGCGCCTGCGCGCTCACGTCGTTCGGTGCTCGCGGTTTCTCCATGAACAGGAAGATATTCTTCATCTTGCCTGTTGTTTTATCGACGGCGTTTTTCCTCATCGCCGACATTGATAGCCCGCGCGAAGGTGCGATTCGGGTCATACCGCAAAATCTGGTCGATCTGGCCCAGTCGTTATGAGTGCCCCTCGCTGGTTGTGCTGACATACGATGGGCAATGACGCAGGCTATTCCAGCTTGATGTTCGCTTCTTTGATGATCCTGGCGGACGACGCGTCTTCGGCTTTTAGGTATGCCGCGAACTCCGACGGGCTCGCGGGGAATGGCTCAAGGCCAAGAGGCGAAAACTTTTCGTGCGTGGCCGGCAAATTGAGAATATCCCCCACATCGCGCGAAATCTTGTCGACGATCGCGGGCGGTGTGCCCGCCGGAGCGAACAACCCATGCCAGAGCATGACCTCATAGCCCGGCACCGTTTTCGAGATCTGCGGTACGTTGGGCAGGTCCGTGTCCGGTGTAGGCCCTGTGATGCCGATCGCCTTGAGCCTGCCTTCTTTCACATACGGCATGATGGTCGAGGCGGTGTCGTAATATGCCTGAGTCTCGCCACCGAGTATGCCCTGCATCGCAGGAGCCGCGCCCTTGTAGACGACCATTTCCATCTTGATGCCGGTCATGGCTTGCAACTGTGCAGCAGCAATATAGGTCAGGCCGCCGACGCCCATGACACCGAAATTGACCTTGCCCGGGTTGGCCTTCGCGTAGGCCAGGAACTGCGCCAGGTTGTCAGCCGGAACGGACGGATTCAATAGCAGCAGGTAAGGCGCACGGGCAGTCGTCGTGATCGGCGCGAAGCTGTTCATTGGGTCGTACGGCAGCTTCATCAAGTGTGCGTTGATAATGTGGGAGTTGGCCGTATACAACAGCGTGTAGCCGTCTGGCGCTGCCTGCGCCACCGCGGTCGCACCGATGACTGTCCCCCCGCCGGGCCGGTTTTCCACGACAACGGCCTTGCCCCACTTTTCCGTCAGCCTGGCCGCCACGTAGCGTGCCACCAGATCGCCGGCCCCGCCCGGCGGATACGGAATGATGATGCGCACAGGATTGGCGGGATACTCGACAGCGCCGGCGGCATGTGCAAGTGGCAAGCCGGCCAGCATGGCCAGCATGGCCAGTGCAACGATGGATTTCAGGATAGTGCCAAGATGCTTCATTGCGTGTTCTCCATGAAAAAGGTTGGAGACATTTCAGGGTTCCACGAGCGCGGAAATCACCATGTCGCCCAGAGTCTGGAAGCGAACAAGGTGGCGAATGCGCTCCAGAAGGCCGGAAGTCAGGCCCACGAACGACAGCTCTCGTTCCGGATCGACCCAGAAGCATCCCGATCCCATTCCCATGCCGCCATAGCTGGAAGAGGACGCAAGAACAGGAATATGGTTGGGATTGACTCCTTCGCCGCGCAGAAACATTCCAAGTCCATGATAGGCAGGAAAAGACGGCAGGCCATGCAAGGCCCGCGATGGATTGAACTGGGTGCTGGGCTTCAATCCCGTCTGGTTGGCGCTCATGAGCTTCACGGTAGCGGGCGACAACAGGCGCGCTCCATTGAACTGACCGCCCCCGCGCAGCATTTCCGCGAAACGCATAAGATCGCTGCCCGTAGCGTACGTGGCAGCGCCTGCCGGCATCTCCGTCTCGGCCGTGATGGATTTGTCGCGAGCAAGCGTGAATTCCCTGTTGAGTTCAGGCGCATCGTTATCACGCACGACGACGGGCACGCGACGCGAACTTAGGTCCGGCCGAATGCCGACGCTCGAATCGCGCATCCCCAGGGGCTCAAAGATCTCCTCCGTAATGATTTGCCGGAACGACCGTTTTCGGGAATCGACGCGCCGCACCAACTCGCCCAGAACCGCAAAGCCGACGCTTGCGCTATAGCTCACCACTTCTCCGGGAACGTTCTCGAGCGCCACGCGGCAGGCTGCCTCGATCACTTTCTGAAGGTTTCCGAGCTGGTCGACGGGCAATGGCGCGTGGGCAAAGCCCAGGCCGGCGGTATGTGTCAAGAGCTGGGCGACCGTGATCTGGCCCTTGCCTTGCATCGCGAATTCCGGAATGAAATCGGTCACCTTGGTCAGCAGGCCCAAATCACCTCGCTCAAAGCACTGCATGACCGCCACCGCAGTGATGACCTTCGCGATGGACATGAGGTTGAATACGGCATCAGCTTTTAATACTTGTTGCGTTTCGCGCTCCGCATATCCGACGGTGACGTCGAGAATGGGAACCCCACGTCGCGCAACGAGGATCCGCGCGCCGTCGTATTTCCCAGCCGCAATGTCATTCCTGATTTTCTGTTCGATGCGCTCTAAACGTGCTGGGTCGAAGCCGCATGCTTCTGCCCTTTCGCCTACGCCGTGATTGGCCATTGTTCGTTCCTCTGTTGAGCTTGCGCTGAAAGCGCCAGATGGGCGCAACGGTCACCGGATCCGTCGCAAGAACTCCGTCAGGGTTGGATCCTGCGGCCGGTCAAGCACCTCCGCGGGGCGACCGATCTCCGCAATTCGGCCCTCGGACACGTAGGCGATCCTGTTCGAAATCTCGCGGGCAAAGCCGATCGCGTGGGTGACGAGCACCATCATGATGCCTTCGGAAAGAAGCGATCGGATCACGTCCTCCACCTCCGCGACCAATTCCGGATCAAGCGCCGACGTGATTTCGTCCAGGAGCAGCACCTTGGGACGCATCGCGAGGGCACGGGCGATCGCCACCCGCTGTTGCTGTCCACCAGAAAGCTGGAACGGGTAGGCCGACGCCTTTTCCGCAAGCCCGACACGCGCGAGGAGCGCGCGCCCCTGCTCCTCGATCTCCCGCAACGGCACATTCTGGGAGAATTCCGGGCCCAGGCAGACGTTTTCGAGCGCAGTCATATGGGGGAACAAGTTGTATTGCTGAAAGACAATGCCCATGCGCTGACGCATTCGCCGAATGACTGGCTCCGCAAGCCGACGCTGGCTCCCATCGGGTGCTTTCGCGTACCAGAGTAATTCGCCATCGAGCCGGATCTCGCCGGCATCGTATTCCTCGAGGAAGTCGATGCAGCGCAACAACGTCGTCTTTCCACAGCCGCTGCGCCCGATCAGCGTCAGCACTTCACCATCGGCCACGTCGAGGTCGGCGCCCCTGAGCACTTCAAGCCCTCCGAAAGATTTTCGCAATCCGCGGATTTCAATCACGCGCGTTCTCCTGAGAAGCCTTTGAGTGCGAGTTGGCGCTCCATCCTGCGACCGATCCGGTCAATGGAAAAGCACATGACGAAGTAAAAGCACGACGCTGCGATCATGACGGGAAACACCTCGAGGGTCCTTTCAACGATCTCCCGGGCGGCGAGCGTGAGCTCCCAGACGCTGATGACCGAAAGCACCGACGACGCCTTCACCGTGATGACGCAGACGTTAATGTAGGGAGGCAGGGTATAGCGCATGACCAGCGGAATGACGATCTTGCGCAAGACCGGCACAGGCGCAAGACCCAGGCTCCGCGAGGAGTCCCACAGCGTGCGGGGAATCGCAAGCACGCCCCCACGGAACACCTCGGCGAACATTGCCCCGATATAAAGGGTCAGCACCAGCGCCCCGGCGGTAAGCGGCCCGAGCCGAAGGCCGAAAGAAGGCAACGCGTAGAAGATCAGGAGCGCCTGCACCAGCAACGGGGTGCCGCGCACGAAGTAGATATAGGTGAAATAACACCAGCGCAACAGCCTGAACCTGGAAAATGCCAACAGGTTGAGAAGGAGAGCGAGCACGGTGCCGCCGATGACGCCAACAAAGGCAAGATAGAGCGAAACGGCCGCGCCCTGCGCGAGAAGCCATAAGGTACTTGCCGCCATCTAGGCCCTCACCACGCCATCATCGCCAGCGCACCGCACGCCGGGCGGTGCTGAACAAAAGCTCGCTCACGGCGACCAGCACGAGGTAGAGAATCGCGGCCACCATGAAGGCTTGATATGGCGAGGCGGTTCGCTCTGTCAGCACCTTGGCCTGCATCGTCAACTCGGCAACGGTGATCACCGAGAGCAGTGACGTGTCCTTCAGGAGCAGCACCGCCTGATTTCCGAGCGCGGGCAGCGAGTAAACCAGCAACTGCGGCAACGTCACCCGCCTGAAGGTAGCCCACGGCGATAGACCGAGGCTTCGGGCAGCCTCGAATTGCACCCGGTCAATCGCCTTAAAGCTCCCGCGGAATATTTCGGAAATGTATGCGCCATTTTGCAGAATCAGGGCAACGCCGCCGCACACGACCGCCGGCCAGAAAAGGCCGAACTCGGGCAAACCAAAATAGATCAGATAGATTGGCAGGAGGATGGGAATATTACGCAGAAGCTGCACATACGCGTCGACCGTCAAGGCACCCCACCGTCCCCCCGTCAACCTGATCAGCATGAGCGTCGTCCCCCAGAGGACGGCGCCCAGAGACGCCCATACCGTGACGAGTGCCGTCTGGGCCATGCCGTCGAGATAAGTCGGCCCGTAGATAACAAACCAGTCAAGGAACTTCACGCATCTTCCCTCGCATCGTCGTCTCGCTTGCTGGCGCCCAGGACGAATGGCGTTTGTTCAACCGATTACTTCAGGTAGAACTTCTGCGGCGGCGCATCCATGCCAAACCACTTCTTGTAGATGTCGTTGTATTGGGGATACCAGGAACCCGATCGCAACTCGCTGACCGTCGTGTCAAGCCACAGCCACCATGTGAAATCCCCGTATTTAAGGAAAATCGCGTTGTTCTGTGAGGCGGTGAGCAGTTCGGGCAGGACCTCAAACTGATCCTTGTTTTGCGCCGCAAAGTAGTTCGTCGTCGGCGTGTCGATCTGGAGCGCCTGGGCGCGCCCGGTGCGAACGGCCAGGAATTGGGCAGCAGCACTTTCGAAAACAACGAGCTTCGCCTTGGGGAAGAAACGCTTCGCCCGCTCTTCCATTTGGGGATTAGCGAAGTTGGCAACCGTAAACTTCTCGTTGTTAAGCTGGTCGAGCGTCTTGATGCCCGAGTCCTTGCGTACAAGGATCGAGATGCCCGAATCGACGTACCCACGCGTGAAGGCCACCTGGACAGCCCGGTCCGGATAAACCGTCGTTCCACTGATACCGAAGTCGGCCTGGCCACTGTTCACTGCAGGCCAGCGACCCGATGCGTCGACCACGACAAACTCGATCTTATTGGGATCATTGAACAGGGCCTTGGCGAACAGGCGGGCGATATCAATGTCGAACCCTACCAGTTCGCCCTTGTCATCACGCATTGCGAATGGCGGCACCGTGGCCATGGTGGCAACGATAAGCTTTCCTCGTTCGAGCACCACCTGGAGCCGTGATTTCTCCTGGGCGTTCGCAACACTGATAGAAGTAAGCGCAATGAGGGCGGCAAACAGGCCTGCTACCCAGCGTGAGCGGATCAGACGTTTAGTCATATGTGCACCTTCCAAGTCTCGTTGTGAATCTTGAAAAAGTCGGCCTCAAGGGCCGACACCACCAGCACTGTTGCGTCGCAACTCTTATACCAGTTTTCAATTCAAACTTGTGGATCAATTTCGATATTCAGGCGCGCGCAATAGTGCGGATCAAGTTCAACCAGGCGACCCAGCCGCAACTGCTCTGCTACCGGCACTGGAATCGGCACGGGCGCGTCAGACGGGATCGTACCGATGATCCCTTGCTGGGTCATGGTCGCGATCTCCGCTTCACCAAGCCCCAACAGTTCTCTCAGTACATAATCGTTGGCCTCACCGAGGCGCGGCCCCGCCGCAGGCGTCGGGACCTCAAAAGCAGAGAAGCGCCAGGGACGACCAAGTTGCGGGCGGCGCCCGACGCCCGTCTCCGGCAGATGTTCTATCTGATCAAAGAAATTTCGCGCCGCCAGATGCGGGTCAGTGAACAAGTCGCGGGCATCCAGTACGGGTCCCGCCGGCACGCCAGCGGCCTGAAGCTTGTGCGCGACCTCGTAGTGGTCCAGGGGCCGCGTCCATTCGGAAACAATGACGTCGAGCACATCCCGATGCCTGATGCGCGAAAGACTGTCTGCGAAACGAGCATCCTGCGCCAGTCCGGGAATCGCCATCACCCCGCACAGTGCCTGCCACTCCAGGTCGTCAGTCACTGCAATCGTCACCCAGCGGTCATTGCCGTGGCAAGGATAGGTGTTGTGCGGTGCGTGATCTTCATGGCGATTGCCCATCCACCGGCTGACGCGACCGTTGAAAGCGTAATCCAGCAGGCCTTCGCCCACGAAAGCGGCGCCCACCTGGTACATCGCCAAATCGATCCACAATCCCCTTGCGGTCCGGGCGCGATAGAGGAGCGCCGACATCACGGAGTAGAGCGCAGTCCACGAGGCAAGAAAATCGGTGAACGAGTTGCCGATCTTGTTTGGTGGCCCGCCCTCGTAACCGATGTACGCACCACTGCCGTGCGTGGGCTCCAGAGAAGCGGCCATGGCCCCGTAATGACTGAACGGCCCCGAATGCCCATATCCGGTGTTGGACACCATGATGATGTCAGGGCGAAGCTTCCGGATATTGGGGTAGTCCAGACCGAACTTTCGCATCACCCGCGGGGTGAAGTTCTCAATCAGGATATCGGCCGTCGCAATCAGCTTCTTAAGGGCTTCAAGGCCCGCAGGTTGGTTGAGATCAAGCGTGACGCTGCGCTTGCCCCGGTTAAGCACGTGGAATACGCCATTGCGCTCCCAGTGGAGCTCTCCCGGCACGTCATCGGCCCACGGGCCGCCAAATGGGCCCCCAAGACGCGTGTCCGCGCCGAGGAAAGCGCAACCTTCGACCTTGATCACCTCCGCGCCCAGGTCGGCCATAAATGCCGCCGCATATGGCATGGCAAATACCCGGCTCAAATCGATGACGCGCAATCCCTTCAGGGGCAAGTTCGTCACTCGCAAACTCCTCTCAGATAACAGCCAAATTGCGGAGTTGCTCGATCTCCGCATCGCTTAGTCCCACGATCTCCCGATACACTTCCGTGTTGTGCGCGCCCAGCAGGGGCGCGGGATGCCGGGCATCAAAGGATCCCTCGCTCAGGTGTACTAACTCGCCCGGGTACTCTGCGCTCCCGGCCACGGGGTGATTGACCGAGGCAAAGAATTTGCGTTCGTTCAATTGCGGACAACGGTACAACTCGTCTGGCCCCTGTGCCATACCGAACACAAGCCGTTTGTTGTTAGCCGCGTGGAACAGATCATGCTTTTTCCATCGCGTAAGCCCCTCAAGGATAAGACGCTCAAGAGCCTCCCCATTGACGATACGCTTCTCGGCCGAAGAGAACATCGGCCCCTTGAGCGCCTCGATCCCAATCAGATCTGCGATGGTCTCGAAAGGCTGGGATCCCTGTGCAGAGACCACGAAGTACCCGTCCTGGCATGGCGAGAGCTCATCCAGGGGGGCGCCACGCGCCGCTCGCCGTCCCCGGAGGCCACCGGTGTACGCATACGAAGCGGATGCCTGTACCAAATGCGCTGTCATGCATTCCGCAACCGAAACGTCGACGCGCCCGCCCTTGCCGCTGGCCAGCCGCTGGTACAAAGCCACCAAGGTGGCGGAAGCAGCACTGACGCCGGCAACGTAGAGGGATTGGGAGAGTGCGCTGCGCAGCGGCTCCCGGTCGGCGCTTCCGGAATGGTACATAAGACCACTGACCGCGCTCGTGACCAGGTCGGTGGCCTTCCAGTCGCTATAAGGCCCGTCGCTCCCGAAGCTTGTGATCGACGTCGCCACCAGCCGGGGATTGGCCTCGAGCAGTGACGCGTCGTCCAGGCCCAGGGAGGCGCGAAGCCGGGGTTCGTAGTTCTCTACCAGCACGTCAGCCCAGCGGACCAATTCCCGAAGCAAAGCACGCCCTCGGGCGCTCGTCAGGTCGAGGGTGACGCTGCGCTTGTTCGTATTGAGATAGAGAAATGGAATGCTCTTTTCGGCATGTGCCTCGCTTCCGGCGAACGGGCCCGTATGGCGTGCCGTGTCACCCCCTGGCGGCTCAATCTTGATGACCTCGGCGCCCTGGTCGGCGAGAAGGCGCGCGCAGAACGGCCCCGAAACGCCCTGGCCAAGGTCCAGAACCCGCACGTTGCCCAGCAAGCCGCCACGAGGGGCTCCCTGCTGCGCGCTTGCCGCCCTATTTGTATCGTTCGCCATCTACCGCCCCAGGATCCCGGATTAGTCTTGGTTCCAAACGAGCGGAAGCGATTGCCCTTGCTTGGGCACCACGACCTGCGCCCATCCTTGCGACGTCTGGCCACGTTCGTTTCGCAGAGCTATTTCACACTTCACGTACCCAAAACCGTCTCGCTCGGTCTTCTCCGTCACCTTGCCAGTGATGATCAGGGTATCGCCCGGATGATCCTGGCCCCGGTGCTCAAGGTACATTTCCCGAACCCAGCCGGCCTCCCCCGCAAATCGCTGCAGCAGGATGTAGAGATACTCATTCTTGAGGGAGCCGTTCACG
>CAITPF010000334.1 GCA_903894155.1 uncultured beta proteobacterium
CAGCAGTTGAACACCATGCGCTCGGCTCTGCCGGTCATGGCGCTCGCGTGGCAGCGCAGCATGGCGGAGTCGACCGCGTGCAGGCCAAACTGGGCACACAAATCCGCGCCCAGACGCTCGATCCAGGCGCGTAAGGATGCGTCGATCAACGTCTCGATCTGGCGCTCTTGCAAGTAGCGCACGCCAGGCGAGCTCGACAGCGCTGCAACCTTGGCCTGAATCTGCGCATCGGTCGCGCTGATCATCTGCCGCGCCTGTGCTTCACCCAGGTATCCCTTAAGGCTCCACTCTCGCTTATCGGCAAGATAGTCAAGGCGGGCGAGGATTTCCGATTGATGTTGCGCCAGGTATTTCGCAAGGCTTTCAGGCGACTTGAAGATCGTACCGAACTTGACGGGCAGGATGGTCGAGGAGCGCGAAACGCCGTCGACGACCGTATCGTGCCACATCGCCCGGGGCCCCAGCCACCCGATCGCCTGCAGGTTTTCCTCGGTAAATTGCCCCGTGTCGATTTCGCCGATCACCGCCTGCAGTCCGTCGATGTCCAGCACCTCGACTGGAAAACGTGCCTCGGATTCGCCGGAGGCGAGACTCAGTTGCCGAATGACTTCGGCATTGCTCGACCGCGCCAGGCAATAAAGGTATACGCCACGCAGGGCAGTCTCTGGCTGTGCCGCCATCACGCCCCCTTTATATTCAGGGCAACATCTTTGCCCTGGCCGAACATGTCGCCGAGCCGACGACCGACGCTCTCGATCCGCTGCATACCCTCCGCGAACTCATCCTGCCTCATTTCCTCGGTCATGATATCTTTCCAACCCCTACGGAATGAACGCTGGTTGTTTGCGTAGCACCATTGGTCTGCGTGCAACTGTGAGTGGGTGAATCGGACGTAATGCCACAAACCCTGAGTTTGGTGTGCAACGTCTTGTAGTCAATGCTCAGGCTTCGGGCAACTTTCGCTTTGTTTCCCGCATTGATCTTCAATGACTCGAGCAGGATCAGCCTCTCGAACTGCATCGCCATATCCCGCACAAGGTCCCTGAGCGACAAGTCAGCTTGGCCGGAAGAAACCTTCTCAAGCGCCGACGCGAGAAAATTCGATACGTCCTCGAACTCAGGGGCGCGACGCGCGTTCGACCGGGCCGCGCTGACTGGGATGACCAACGAATCGTCGATGTCGAGCATGACGAAGGACGTCGCCTCCAGGATCAGGTCGGATTCGTCGCTCAGGAGCACGGCACGGCGAAGTTGATTGCGCAACTCCCGTACGTTGCCCGGCCAGTCGTAGCACATGAGGATCTTCCATGCTGCCTCCGACAGGTTGGTGATCTGCCTGCCTAACTCGCCGTTGGCTGCATTCAGGGTTCGGTGCACGAGATAGCTCAAGTCCTCCTTGCGTTCACGCAGCGGCGGAACGCAAATGGAAAACTCAGCGAGACGATGATACAGGTCACGACGAAATAGCCCGGTTTCGACGGCAGCGTTCAAGTCAACGTTGGTTGCCGCGATCACCCTGAAATCGACGGCGCGCTCTTTGGTTCCGCCGACCCGGTGGATACGCCTGGTCTCGAGCGCCCGGAGCAACTTTCCCTGCATGGCGAGCGGAAGATTGCCGATCTCGTCAAGGAAGATAGCGCCACCGTGCGCCAATTCAAATGCGCCAGCCTGTGCCTGGTGCGCGCCGGTGAACGATCCCTTTTCATGGCCGAACAGCTCGCTTTCAATCAGCGTTTCCGGTATCGATCCGCAATCGAGCACCACAAGCGGTTTACCCGAACGGAGGCTTTCTGCATGGATCGCCTGGGCAACCAGTTCTTTGCCGCTTCCGGTTTCACCTGTAATCAGGACCGAAAAATCGGTCGGAGCCACTTGTGCCACGTGGTGCACGACGCTCTGAATAGCCGCGCTGCTGCCCATTAAGGCCTCGAGCGAACTTGTCGAACGCCGTCTTTCGTGAAGCTGCCTGGGCTGGCGGCGCAAGCCCTTTTCCTCGAGCGCGTGGCGAACAGTCAGGAGCATGTCTTCATTGCTGAAGGGCTTTGCGACATAATCGTAGGCGCCCGCCCTCATGGCGCGCGTGGCATCGCCCACCGACCCGCTCCCGGTGATCATGATCACTGGGATTCCCTTATCGCGCATCTTTGCCCAGGACAGGACTTCAAATCCGTCCATGTCCGGCAAACCGACGTCGAGCAGCACGAGATCGGGTGCATCGGATTCGATGAGGGCAAGCGCCTGTTTCCCGTCGACCGCAAGCAGCGGGGTATGTCCCGCCTGGCGCATCAGGGTCGACAGCACCCACCTGGCCTCCTCGACATCATCGACGATGAGTACCTTGCGTGCGTCCGACGAGACAGTTTCGGCCCTTGAATCGACACTCTGCGCGACGGGGCTCATCATCGGTCTCTCGCTGCGACAGCGTCACCAGTCGACGGCATGAGATGCCTGACCAGAATGTCAGCACTCAGCAGCTGGTGGTTCTTGCTTCCGCGTGCGGCGACATCCTGGACGATTTCAGCCTCCTTGTCGCATTGGGGCAAGCCATCCTGATAAAGGCGGACGTTTGCATGGGGCAGATCGAGATCAAGAATCATGCGGTGGATGCCATCCCAGATCTCGCCAATCGAGTTCAGGTGAGAATCCCATTGCGCGAGTCCATAGCGTGAAACGTACTCGCGCCTGATCTCGCCAAGCAGCGAACCCATGTCCTGCTCCGGCGTGTGAATAGCTGGGATGACGATCAGTGTTCTCAACCGTTGGGGTTAAGCGTCGATCCAAAAGTCCGCCATAGCTCAAAGTTGCAATCCGACGGCGGCCTAGTATGCGACGGCTAACGCTCTCCTTGCCTTATCCTAGCAGATTCATGTTTCTGGGATTTGACAAACGCGCAAATCACCGGGCTGAACAAACAGAAGCCGGACGAAGACATTTTGAAGACACGACATCGCATTGTTGCGAAGGCCTCGTTGTAGCTTCCAGAGTCAGGAGCGATGGGAGAATGGGGGGTGAGGGGTTTATTGCCTCACGGACCCTGATCGTGCCCCCAAACCCAACGACTTTATCTTAGCATCCAAAATGGCAACGAGTCAGGCAATACTTAGTAACTATTTCATACATATCTGGTCGAATTTATAGCGTCTGCCAGGATTTGTGATCGGTGTGGTCAGAGCCGATTACCTTTCAGCGGAGGGTTGGTGCAGGCGCTGGCCTAACAACAATGCGCTTGTAGGACTTGTTTTGCTGGCCCGACGCATCAAACCGCCGTTGGTGAAAACACAATCCTCTCAAAGGCGTCAACAGTCATGGGTCGGTAATACAGATACCCCTGAACATAGTCGCAGCCAATGCTGGCAAGCCAATCGCATTGTTCCTGGGTTTCGACGCCTTCGGCA
>CAITPF010000335.1 GCA_903894155.1 uncultured beta proteobacterium
CCTTCAGCGTGATCCGGTGCAGCAGCCTTCGATACCCGTGATAATCGTTCACGGGATTGTGCAACACGCATCGATTATCCCAGAGCGCAATCGACGCCGGCCGCCAGGTAAACCGGCAGGTAAATTCCGGCCTGACCTGAAAATCGAACAGGTATTTCAGCAACGGCTCGCTTTCCTCCTCCGTCCAACCCGCGAACCGCACGGTGTGCCCAGGGTTGATATAGAGCGCCTGTCGCCCCGTCTCGGGGTGCGTGCGTACGACCGGATGCTCGGAAATCAACGCCGTCGTGGCCTTGTCAGTGGCCGAATCGGCAAGCCGGTCTTCGCGCGTCTTCGTCACAGCCGCCTTGGCCGAGGAATTGACCGCCTTTAACCCCCGCAACGTCTGCTGCAGGCCGGGTGAAAGCGCCTCAAAGGCGGCATAACTGCTGGCAAACAGCGTATCGCCGCCAAAGGGCGGCAACTCGCGGGCGATGAGCATCGTCGCGGTGGGGGGCTCGCGCAAGTAGGTGGTATCGGTGTGCCAGATGCCGCCGAAATTGTGGCGCTCCTGCGGCAACTTCAGTACCGGAATAATCAGCGGATAATCGGGCAAACCCTTCACGAACGGATATTCGACGACTTCGCCAAATCGTTCGGCGAACGCCATCAGTGCAGCGGAATCAAGCGGCTGGTCGCGAAAAAATATGACGCCATGCTGCAGCCAGACTCGGCGGATTCTCGCAATCGTGTCGTCGTCGAGCGGCGCGAGCAGATTAATCCCGGATATTTCGGCACCCACGCTTCCGGATAATGGTTGCACCTGAAATGTTGTCGTCATGTCTCGTCGGATTTATTCGTTGTTATTCGATGAATCACCGGCGTGGTCTCAATGCGGCAACGACCTGCCTCGTGCGCTTGTGACCAACGCGACCATCATAGACAGATCGCCGACAAACTACAATTGGCCGGTCTAGACCGGGAATCCCTATGCGCACCGAAATCGGAACCACCGTCCACCGCCAGGACTACCAGCCCTTCCCCTTTGAAATCCCCCAGGTCGAGCTCGAATTCAACCTGGATCCGGATCTCACCTTTCTGCGCGCGAGGCTCACCGTGCGGCGCAAGGCGCAATCCACCGGAATCCGACATCTTGAACTTGACGGTGAAGACCTGGCGCTGGTGTCCGTGCACGTGAACGGCATCGAGCTCGTCGAGGGCCAATACACGGTCAGCACGTCCCGACTTACCCTGCACGATGTGCCCGATGAGTCGCTTATCGAAATCGTCAGCACCAGCCGGCCCATTAAGAACACCAGTCTGAGCGGGCTTTACGTTTCGGGCACGACGCTGTTCACCCAGTGCGAGGCCGAGGGGTTCCGCCGCATCTGCTGGTTTGCCGACCGGCCTGACGTGATGTCCACGTATCGGGTCACGCTACGCGCGGACCGCAGCCGCTTTCCCGTGCTGCTGTCCAACGGCAATCTGCTGCGGCAGGCAGACCTCGAGGACGGCATCCACGAGGCCGTGTGGCACGACCCATTCGCCAAGCCCTGCTATCTGTTTGCCCTGGTGGCCGGATCGCTCGCCTGTCGCGAGCACCGCATGGCCACCCGCAGCGGGCGCGACGTGCTGCTGCAGGTGTACGGCGACCCGGGCTCCGAAAGCCAGACCGCCTGGGCGATGGAATCACTCGAGCGATCCGTGCGCTGGGATGAAAAGCGCTTTGGGCTCGAACTGGACCTTGACCGGTTCATGATTGTGGCCGCGCGCGACTTCAACATGGGCGCCATGGAAAACAAGGGCCTGAACATTTTCAATGCGGCCTATGTGCTTGCCGATCCGGCGACCGCCACGGACGCGAACTACCAGGCCATCGAGGCCGTGATCGGCCATGAATACTTCCACAACTGGACCGGCAACCGCGTCACGTGCAGGGACTGGTTTGAACTGAGCCTCAAGGAAGGTCTGACTGTCTTTCGCGACCAGGAATTCACGGCCGACATGATGGCCAGCGACCTGCCCGCCCATGCCGCCGCAAGCGCGCGCGCGGTCAAGCGCATCGACGATGTCGTCGCGCTGCGCGCAGCGCAGTTCCCGGAGGACAGCGGGCCCATGGCGCACCCGATCCGCCCGGAAAGCTATCAGGAAATCGGCAATTTCTACACAGCCACGGTCTACGAGAAAGGCGCCGAGGTCATCCGGATGTTGCACACCCTGCTGGGCGAGGAATGCTTTCGCGCAGGCATGGACGAGTACTTCCGCCGTCATGATGGCCAGGCGGTCACCTGTGACGATTTCGTGGCGTCCATGGAGTGGGCCTACCAGCAGCGGCAGCCTGCGCGCGACCTGCAGATCTTCCGGCGCTGGTACGGCCAGGCAGGCACGCCTCGCGTGGACGTCGCACTCGACTACGACGCCACGACGCATCGCTGCCGCCTCACGCTGACACAGTCGTGTCCGCCGGTCGGAGTGGAAAAGCAGGCTGGCGTGCAGAAGCAGCCCTTGCACATCCCGGTCGCGGTCGGCCTGCTCGACGCGGCAGGCGCACCCATTGCCCTGCACCAGCATGGCGAGCCCGTGCTGACGGCATTGCTTGAACTGACCCAGGCCTCGCAGACGTGGGAGTTCGACGATGTACCGTCCGTGCCCACGCCATCGTTGCTGCGCGATTTTTCGGCGCCTGTGATCGTGCGGTACCCCTACAGCGACGACGACCTCGCCCTGCTGTCGGCGCATGACGGCAACGCGTTCGCCCGGTGGGAAGCGGGCCAGGAGCTGGCCACGCGCGAAATCCTGGCCGGCGCCGCGCGCTGGCGCGAAACGGGTCACGCCGGCGACGTTTCGCCCGTGATGGGTCGTGCCTGGTCCGCACTGCTCGCCGATCCCACGCTCGATGCCGGCTACCGCGCCCGGGCACTTACCCTGCCGGGCGAAAAAACCGTGCTCGAGCGCATGCTGCCGATGGATGCGGTCGCCGTCGCCCACGCACGCCAGTCGCTGCGCCGGTCGCTCGGCAAAGCCTGCGCGCTCGCCTGGGATCAAGCCTACTCAAGCAACGCAACGCCAGGCCCCTACTCCCCCGCGCCCGCCCCGGCAGGCCGGCGCGCGCTCAAGAACCTTGCCCTATCCTTCCTGCTTGCCGCCGGGCAGCCCGGTGCCGCCGAAGCGGCGTTGATGCAGTTCAACCATGCCACCAACATGACCGACCGGCTCGCGGCGCTCACGGGCCTCGCCCACTACACGCATTTGCCGGAATCGGCGTCGGCGATCATGCGGTTTTTCGAGGATTGGCAACACGATCCGCTGGTGGTCGACAAGTGGTTCGCTGTTCAGGCGACATCGCCCTTCACGACCGTGAGCACCATGCACGGCCTGATGGCGCACCCCGCGTTTACGCTGCGCAACCCGAACCGCGCACGCGCCCTGGTCTTCCAGTTCTGCCTGCAGAACCCGACCGGATTCCACGCGACCGACGGATCGGGTTATGCATTCTGGGCCGATCAAACGCTCGCGCTCGACGCCATCAATCCGGAGATCGCCGCACGCCTGGCGCGCGCGCTGGACCAGTGGTCACGCTTCGTCCCGCAAGCCCGCGCGCTGATGCAAGCGCAGTTGCAACGCGTGGCATCGCATCCGGGGCTCTCCCGCAATACACTTGAGATTGTCACCAAGGCTCTTTCCCTCTAACCCAACGCGAGTCAACACCGGTTCAACATCATGAAACGAAAAACACTGACCCAATATCTGGTCGAGCAACAGCGCTCGGGCCAGCTCATGAAGCCCGAGTTGCGCCTACTGATCGAAATCGTCGCGCGCGCCTGCAAGACGATCAGCCACGCCGTCAGCAAAGGGGCGCTTGGCGGCGTGCTTGGCGCACTGGAAACCGAGAACGTTCAGGGCGAGGTCCAGAAGAAGCTGGACGTGATCTCCAATGAGGTCCTGCTTGAAGCCAACGAATGGGGTGGCCACCTGGCGGCGATGGCGTCCGAGGAAATGGAGACCATTCACCTGATCCCCAACCGATACCCCAAGGGCGAGTTCCTGTTGTTGTTCGATCCGCTCGATGGGTCATCGAACATCGACGTCAACGTGTCGATCGGCACGATCTTCTCCGTACTGAAAATGCCGAACGGCGTTGAAGGCGCGAACGTCACTGAAAAGGATTTCCTGCAACCCGGCAGCGCGCAGGTTGCCGCGGGCTACGCGGTCTACGGCCCGCAGACCGTGCTGATGCTTACGGTCGGCCAGGGCGTCGTGGGGTTCACGCTCGATCGCGAGACAGGCTCGTGGCAACTCACCGACGAAGACATCACGATCCCGGAGGACACCAAGGAATTCTCGATCAACATGTCGAACATGCGCCACTGGGCCCCGCCCGTGCGTCGCTATATCGACGAGTGCCTTGCCGGCAAGACGGGCCCGCGCGGCAAGGATTTCAACATGCGCTGGATCGCGTCGATGGTGGCCGATGTGCATCGCCTGATCACACGCGGCGGGATCTTCATGTATCCATGGGATTCACGAGAGCCGAACAAGCCGGGCAAACTGCGCCTGATGTACGAAGCCAATCCGATGAGCATGCTGGTGGAACAGGCGGGTGGCGCTGCGACCAATGGGAACCAGCGCATTCTCGACATCCAGCCCACCGCCCTGCACCAGCGCGTAGGCGTCGTGCTCGGTTCGAAAAACGAAGTCGAACTGGTCACCCGATACCACCAGGAAGCCAACGTCTGAGTCTCAGGCAACACTGTCTGAGCCTTAGGCAACACTGTCTGAGCCTTAGGCAACACTGTCTGAGCCCTAGGCAACACCGTCTGAGCCCCGGGTAAATCGGCGCATTCCTCAGTCCCTTGCTCTTTGCGGGCTGGGCGCCGCATGCCCCCTGCAGGGCGAATTGCGCCGCCGAGGCTTGCGCCAGGACCGCCGGGGAACAAGGCGACCGAACAGGTCGCCGCCCGGCGGGACCAGCAAACGCAGGGGAGTCCGCGAAGCGGACCGGCGCAGCCTGAGCCCGGCGGGGGGCATGCGGCGCCCGGCCCGCAAAGAGCAAGGCGAAACAAAGCCCCGCCAGCCAAAAAAACCGACGGGGCTCTTTCCTGTATTTCCCGCGAGATTAGTCGAGCGTAAAGATCGTAGCCCCAGTCGTCTTGCGCGCAGCCAGGGCGATTTGCGCCTCAGCAGCCTGTTCCAGCGGATAGCGTTGGTCGATACGCATCTTGATCTTCTTCTTGGTGACCAGCGCAAAAAGATCATCGGCTGCAGCCTGCATCTTCTCAGGCGTATTGACGTGAATCCCAAGCACCGGGCGCGTCACATACAGCGAGCCCTTGGCAGCCAGCGTCGACAAGGCCACGCCCTCGACCGCGCCCGAGGCGTTGCCAAAGCTAACCATCAGGCCGCGCGGCTGGATACAGTCGAGCGAAGCGTTCCACGTATCCTTGCCCACACCGTCATACACCACCGGGCATTTCTTGCCCTTGGTGAGTTCAAGCACACGCTCGACCACGTTTTCCTTCGAGTAATCGATGACCTTCCAGGCCCCGTTGGCAAGCGCAAGCTCGGCCTTCTCCTGGCTGGACGCCGTGCCGATCAGCTTGACGCCGAGCGCCTTGGCCCACTGGCAGGCGATCAGGCCAACACCACCTGCGGCGGCGTGGAACAGGATCGTCTCGCCGCCCTGCAGGCGGTACGTCTGGCGAAACAGGTATTGCACCGTCAGGCCCTTGAGCATCATCGCGGCCGCATCCTCGAAGCTCACGCCCTTGGGCAGTTTGACCACTTGCGCGGCCGGCACGTTGCGCGCCTGGGCATACGCGCCGAGCGGGCTCTGGCCGTAGGCCACGCGGTCGCCCTTCTTGAAGCGGGTCACCGATTTTCCGACGGCCGTCACCACGCCGGCAGCCTCAAAACCCAGGCCATGCGGCAGCGGATGCTTGTAGAGGCCCGAACGGAAGTAGATATCGATGAAATTCAGGCCTGCGGCATGCTGCTGGATGGTGATTTCATTGTCGGCGGGCGCGGGAACCTCGATCTCGACGACTTTGAGGACTTCAGGACCACCGTTTTGCTCGATGCGGATGGCTTTGACAAGACTGCTCATGTTGGCTCCAGGCAATGTTCAGTATGAGGGGGAAGGAATGTGCTTTTTACGGCGAATCCGGTCCGGCGCAGCGTCTGCGCGCGGGCGAGACGAGTTTATCCCGTTCAAAGGTAAAATGCCTCTTTTACCCGAACACAACGCAGGAAACCATGGCCGGACACAGTAAATGGGCCAACATCCAGCACCGAAAAGGTCGCCAGGATGCCAAACGCGGAAAACTCTGGACCAAGATCATTCGCGAAATCACTGTCGCCGCGCGTGCCGGCGGCGCCGATCCCGATGCGAACCCACGGCTGAGGCTGGCGTGGGATAAAGCCACCGCCGCCAACATGCCCAAGGACAACGTCCAGCGGGCGATCGCCCGAGGGGCGGGCGGGGCCGACGGCGCCAATTACGATGAAATCCGCTATGAAGGCTACGGCATTGGCGGCGTCGCCGTCGTGGTCGATTGCATGACCGACAATCGCACGCGCACCGTTGCCGAAGTGCGGCACGCCTTCGCCAAGAATGGCGGCAACCTGGGCCAGGAAGGCTCGGTGGCGTTCCTGTTCAAACATTGCGGGCAGTTCATCTTCGCGCCAGGCACCTCCGAAGACAAAGTGATGGAAATCGCACTCGACGCAGGTGCCGACGACGTCGCCACCGATGACGAAGGCGTCATTGAGGTGGTTTGCGCGGTCCCTGCATTCGCCGCAGTGCGCGATGCGTTCGCAGCCGCCGGCTTGCAGGCGGAAATGGCCGATATCGTCATGAAACCCGAAACCGAAATCGAGCTCGCAGGCGACGACGCCGCGCGCATGCAGAAGCTGCTCGATGCGCTCGAGGGCCTCGACGATGTGCAGGAGGTCTACCACAATGCATCCATGGACGAGCAAGGCTGATTATCGATGAAATTGCTCGTCATTGGCTCGGGCGGCCGCGAACACGCCCTCGCCTGGAAGCTTCTCCTGTCGCCCCGCGTCCAGCACGTGTTCGTCGCGCCTGGCAACGGCGGCACTGCGCTGATGGCGCACGCCTCCAACGTTGCGCTCTCGGATCCCTCCGCGCTGGCTGATTTCGTGCAGCGCGAGAATGTAAGGCTCACCGTCGTCGGGCCTGAGGCACCACTGGCCGCCGGCGTCGTCGATACCTTCCGCGCCCGCGGCCTGGCGATTTTCGGGCCGACGCGCGCTGCAGCGCAGCTCGAAAGCTCCAAGGATTTTGCCAAAGCGTTCATGGTGCGCCACCAGATCCCGACGGCCGCCTACCAAACCTTTACCGACCCGATCGCTGCCCACGTCTACATTGACGAGCGCGGCGCGCCGATCGTGATCAAGGCCGACGGCCTGGCCGCCGGCAAAGGCGTCGTTGTCGCCATGACCCTGGGCGAGGCCCACGCAGCCGTCGACGCCATGCTCGGCGACGGCGCGCTCGGCACCGCGGGCGCGCGCGTCGTCATCGAAGACTGCCTGCTTGGCGAAGAGGCCAGCTTCATTGTGCTTTGCGACGGCCAGCACATCCTGCCGCTGGCCACCAGCCAGGATCACAAGCGCCTGCAAGATGGCGATCAGGGCCCGAACACAGGCGGCATGGGTGCCTACTCGCCAGCGCCCGTGGTCACTGATGCAATCCACCAGCGCGTGATGCGCGAAGTCATCGAGCCCACGATCCGCGGCATGGACTCCGATGGAATCCCGTTCACGGGCTTCCTCTATGCGGGCCTCATGATTGGCCCGGGCGATGACGCATCGCGGTCGATCAAAGTCCTTGAATTCAACTGCCGGATGGGCGATCCCGAAACCCAGCCGATCATGATGCGCATCCGCAGTGATCTGCTTGAAGTCTTCGAACACGGCGTGGCATGTTCGCTCGACCGCGCGCGCATTGACTGGGATCCGCGCACGGCGCTGGGTGTTGTCATGGCCAGCGCGAACTATCCCGGCACGCCGCGCCTGGGCGACGCGATCTCCGGCATACCGGATGCGGAGCCTGACTGCGTCACGTTTCACGCGGGCACCACGATCCGTGACGGCACGCTGGTGACATCGGGCGGGCGCGTACTTTGCGTCACCGCGCTCGATGACAGTGTCGCCGCAACGCGCGAGCGGGTCTACACGGTGGTCGATGCGATCCGTTTCGACGGCGCCCAGTTTCGTCGCGATATCGGCTGGCGAGCCCTGGAGGCCCGTTAGTGTCTGCCCTCAACGTGCCCGCCGTGCGCGACTACCTGCTGTCGCTGCAGTCGCGCATCGTCTCGACGCTCGAAGAAGCCGAAGGCGCGCCGTTCCGTTCGGATCAGTGGGTTCGCGCCGAAGGCGGAGGCGGCATCTCGCGCCTGATCGAGGGTGGCGCACTGTTTGAGCGCGCGGGCGTGCTGTTCAGCCACGTCATGGGCAAGACCCTGCCGCCGTCGGCAAGCGCCCATCGGCCGGAACTCGCAGGGCGCCCCTGGGAGGCGATGGGCGTATCGATGGTGCTGCACCCCCGCAACCCTTACATCCCCACGACGCACATGAACGTGCGCATGTTCGTTGCCCCGGCGCCGGCCGGCAGCGATCAGCAGGATGCCTTCTGGTTCGGCGGCGGCATGGATCTCACGCCCTACTATCCGTTCGAGGAAGACGTCCGCCACTTCCACCAGGTCAACAAGGATGCCCTCGGTGCCCACGGCGACGAGTATTATCCGAAATACAAGAAGTGGTGCGATGAGTACTTCTTCCTGAAACACCGCAACGAAACCCGCGGGGTCGGCGGGATATTCTTCGACGACCTGAGCGCGCCGGGATTCGATGCCTCGTTTGCACTGATCCGCTCAACGGGCGATGCTTTCCTGAACGCGTACATGCCAATTGTTGAAAAGCGGCGCACACTGTCGTTCGGTCAGCGCGAGAGGGATTTTCAGGCCTATCGCCGCGGACGTTACGTTGAATTCAATCTGGTTTTCGATCGCGGGACGCTCTTTGGCTTGCAGTCCGGCGGGCGCACCGAGTCCATCCTGCTATCGATGCCACCGATTGCCACCTGGCGCTACGACTGGAAGGCCGAACCCGGCACGCCAGAATCAGCGCTTTCCGATTACCTTACTGCGCGGCACTGGGTCTGATGCGAATTGGTCTGCTAGGCGGAAGTTTTGATCCCGTCCATAACGCTCACGTGGCGCTGGCCAAGACGGCGCTCACGAAGCTCGAGCTCGACGAGGTCCAGCTCATCCCGGCCGGGCAGCCCTGGCAGCGTGCGCCGCTGGGCGCGTCGCCCGAGCACCGGCTGGACATGCTCAGGCTTGCCGTCGGCGATTCCCCGGGTTTGCGGATCAACCCTATTGAAATTGACCGAAATGGCGCCACATACACTATAGACACGCTTGAGGCGATGCCCGCGGGCCATGAGTACTTCTGGATCCTGGGTGCCGATCAGCTCGTCAATTTTTGCAGCTGGCGGCGCTGGGACGAAATCGCCGATCGTGTGCGCATCGTCGTGGCGCAACGGCCGGGCACCCATCTCGCCGCGCCGCACGATCTTGATGATTGGCTTCGCGCGCATGCTCGCGGGCTTGTCCGGCTGCCGTTCGAGCCACGGGATGTCTCTGCCAACGAAATCCGCACGCGGATCGCGCGCGGGGAATCCACCGACGACCTGATACCGCCGCTGGTGGCGCAGTATCTCATTCAACACGGCCTCTACCGCCAGCACGAGGCCTGACCGGACAATAACAATTGGACATCTTTAAACTTCAGCGTGCCGTGGTTGACGCACTCGAGGACGTCAAGGCGCAGGACATCCGCGTCTACAACACGACGCACCTGACGAGCCTCTTCGACCGCGTCGTGATCGCCTCGGCGACGTCAAACCGGCAGACCCGGGCGCTTGCGTCCAGCGTCTCGGACAAAGCGAAATCCCTGGGCATCCCCATCGTCGCGCTCGAGGGCGAGGAAACCGGCGAATGGGTCCTGGTCGATATCGGCGACATCGTCGTGCACATCATGCAGCCGGCCATCCGGGCCTATTACAACCTCGAAGAAGTCTGGGGTGGCAGGATCGTTCGCATGAAATTGCTGCCTGAATCCACCCGGCCGCTCGCAGCGGGCGGCGAAAAGTTCGACCCGATGGCCGTCAAGCCAGAGCCCGCCGGGCGAAGGGGCGCAAGCCGCTCGACGACACGCAATACGCGCTAGCCGGCGCCCATCACTGACCAGCCTAGTTGTCGGCACGCGTGCAGCCCCGCAGACCATGAAGCTATCGATCATCGCAGTCGGTGCACGGATGCCCGACTGGGTCGACACGGCCTGGGCGGATTACGCAAAACGACTGCCCCCCGAGTGGTCCGTTACCCTGCGGGAAGTCAAGCCCGAACCCCGCGCGACGGGCAGGACGCCCGCGCAAATGATGGCCGCCGAAGCGCGGCGCATTGAGGCGGCCATCCCGGGCCAGGCAATTCGCGTCGCGCTCGATGAGCGCGGGCGCGACCTCGATTCGCATCAATTCGCAACGCTGCTCAGTCAATGGCACGACGGCGGCCAGCCGATCGCCCTGCTCGTGGGCGGCCCCGATGGCCTGGATGCGACCCTGAAGGCTTCGTGTCAATCAAGCATACGCATCTCGTCGATGACCATGCCGCACCCGCTCGTGCGGGTCGTGCTGATCGAGCAGATCTACCGCGCCTGGTCGATTCTTTCCTCACACCCCTACCACCGTGACTGAACCCATCTTTCTCGCTTCTGCAAGCCCGCGCCGCCGCGAATTGCTCGCTCAGATCCGGGTCGCATACACCGTGTTCGACGTGCCGCCTCCACCCGGCGAGGACGAGCCAAGGATGAAGGATGAGTCACCGCTCGCCTATGTGACGCGCACGGCACTTGAAAAGGCCGGGCGCGCCATCGAATGGGCCCGCGCAAACGACAACGCCGCAATCGGCAACACCCGCGTGCTGCTGACGGCGGACACGACGGTCGCCCTCGGGGACAAAATCCTTGCCAAGCCAGCCGATGCGGCAGACGCGGCGCGAATGCTCGCGTGGCTTAGCGGCAAGACGCATGTCGTCCATACGGCCGTCGTGGTCGTCGCGGGCGGCACCACGTTTGAGGCGTTATCCACTTCGCACGTTACCTTCTCGGTGCTGTCCCGGAAGGACATCGAAGCCTATGTCGCCAGCGGCGAGCCCTTCGGCAAAGCCGGCGCCTACGGAATCCAGGGGATGGCCGCGCGCTTCATTTCACGCATCGACGGCAGTTATTCGGGCGTGATGGGGTTGCCGCTCTTCGAAACCGCGAGGCTCCTTGAACAGGGGAACGACCTATTGCGCAGGTCTTGGGCTACCTGAACGCAATACGGCGACACCGGCAGACGTCCAGTGCCCAGCGTCCAGCGTCCAGTGTCCAGTGTCCCGGACAGCCTGCTTTACAAACTTCCATCTTTTCGGAAGGGCGGACCAGACCACGAAACCGTCGGATCCGTTGGGCCTCAGCCGTCGAGGTCGAGCAATTTGTGCTCGATCGCGTAACGCACCAGATCGGCCTGCGACGCCAGCCCAAGTTTCGTCAGCACGTGGGTCTTGTGCGTGCTGATCGTCTTGATGCTGAGATTGAACTCCTTCGAGATATCCGTCAGGCTGACGCCGCGAACGATGCGGATCAGCACCTCGAACTCCCGGTTGGACAACTCCGCGTGCGTGACTGAAGTCTTATGCGATACATCCTGCGCCAGCAATTCAGCGACCTTCGGGCTGATATACATGCCGCCGGCCACGACACGACGAATCGCCGGCAGAAAGAGGTCGCTATCCTCTTCCTTCGACAGGTAGCCCGACGCGCCCGCGCGTATCGTGCGCACCGCGTATTGTTCCTCGGGATGCATGCTGAAGATCAGGATCGGCATCTTCGGACGCTCGTCCTTCATCAGCTTGATGAGTTCGATGCCGTTGCGCCCGGGCATCGACAAATCCAGCATGACCATGGCCCAATCGCGCTCACGCACCTTTTGCAGCGCGGCATTGCCGTCACCGGCCTCGCCCGCGACCACCAGGTCATCCGTATCCTCGAGAATTTTCCTCAAGCCGTCACGGATGATGGCGTGGTCATCGGCGACCAGGATTTCATGCTTCATGATCGGCCTTTTTGAAGATGAACGACTCCAGCGGAATCTCGATGCGTACCTCAGCACCGCCTTCCGGCCGGTTGCGCAGGGTAAAGGTGCCGCCGATGGCTTTGGCGCGCTCGCGCATGCCCAGAAGCCCGAATCCGCCGGTGTTATGCTCGTGATCAACGCCCTGCCCGTTGTCCTGAATCGTCAACACGAGGGAATCGTCATTCAGACTCAAGTCGATGATGGCGTGCCCAGCCCTGGAGTGGCGAGCGACGTTCGTCAGGGATTCCTGGGTAATCCGGAATAGCGCAATCGACAAGTCATCGCCGGTCACTTGATCCTGACCGCTGAGGTCCAGCGACACCGTAATGCCTGTTCGCTTAGAAAACTCCCCTGCCTGCCATGCGACGGCCTCGCCAAAGCCCAGATCGTTGAGAATGAGGGGGCGCAACTCAGTCGAAATCCGTCGAACCGACGCGATCGCCACGTCAATGTGCTGGCGCAACGCATCGACCTTGTCGCGCTCCGGCAACCGGCCATCCTTGATCCGGTTGCTCAGCCAGGAAACATCGAGCTTCAGGCCCGTCAGTTGCTGTCCGAGGTCGTCGTGCAACTCACCTGCGATTCGCCCGCGCTCCTGCTCACGGATCTTTTCCTGCGCGATCGAAAGCCCGCGCAGCTGGGAGTTCATTTCAACCAGTTCGCGCTCGGCACGTCGCGTCTCGGTCACATCGCGCAGCACCGCAGTCTGCTGGGATTTGCCGTTGACGACTGTTTGCGAAATCGTCGATTCAATCGGAAATTCGGTGCCATTGGCGTGAAGCCCTGTGATCGCCACGAGCGGAGCCATCGCGCGCGATGCGGTTTTCGAATGCCTGAATCCCTTCACGTGATTCTGGTGCATGGCGCGATATCGCTCCGGAAGCAACATGGAGAGCGATCTGCCCAACACCTCTTCTGTCGTGCGGCCAAACATCTTTTCCGCAGCCGGGTTGAAAAGGATGATGCGCTGGTCTTCGTCCACGCCAACGATCGCGTCCATGACCGAATCCACAGTCTGCTGATAACGATCACTGACTTCGCCCAATGCATGCGTCAGACGCTGCTCGCGTCGAACCTTACGGATAAAAAGCGCGGCAACGAAAATGATCATGGCGCTCACCATGACAACGCCGCCGACGATCGGAATGGACGTTTCGCGCCAGACGGCCAGGGCCTCGTCTTCCACGTTCGTCACGCTGATCATGAGCGGGAATTTCGGCACCGCCAGCAACGTGAACTCTTCTCGACTGCCCACTCCCTTCACATGGCTGAGAAACCGTATATCCTGCCCGGGCTTGAGCAAGGGGTCGTCACCGAGTTCCGGTGGACGATCTCCCACCATGCCTGCACGCTGCGGAACGCTCGCGATCAGGGTTCCATCCGAGCGATACAGCGCCACGGGGCGCATGTAATCCAGCCGCATCAGGTTAAAGCCGTCCTCGAAGTGATCCGTGCTGATTTCGGCGATGACCGCGCCCCGGAAATTTCCTTCGGCATCGTTAATGCGGCGCGCGAGCTGCAGCACCCAGTCCTTTTCGATCGGATTGCGCGCAGGCCGGCCAACATAAAGCCCGGGGTCGTCGCGAGACCGCATGAACTGGAAATAATTGCCGTCGGCGATCGAGATGCGCGGCACGGGGCCGGGCAACGACCAGTTCACGATCCACCCATCGGCATCCGCGATGAAGAGCGCATCGAGCTGCTGCATCCACTTGACGCGGGTGCCAAGCAGCAGACGCACTTGCTCGCTCTCTAGCGAAACCTGTGATCCAAAGGAAGTCTGCATGCGCTCCTGAACGCCCTCGAGCACCAGATCAGCGCTCGCGAAATTGCGCTCGATCTGTTCGGCGTAGATGCGTGTCAGCGCGATCGTGCCCAGACGGGTGCGCGACAGCTGCTGCAAGCGCATGTCCCACAGCAGAAAGGTGGTGGCGACCGAAATCAGCGCAATCGTGACCAGCGCGAAGAACGCGATGGGGTAGCTGTCACGCTTGCGCAGTTGCATGGCCGCCGCCGCTAACGACGGACCTGATTGACAAGCAGACGCACGTTGCTCGCGCCCGGGCTAACCGTCTGCGGCTCGGAATACAAATCACCCGGTTCCGGCTGGGCGAATCCCGATTTGGACACACGCGCCTCGATCACCACCTTGGGCAACAGCGAGATGCGGGCGTCGGGCGTCATTGCCATCGCGTCAGTCAGGGAAAATTTCAGCGGAAGCTCTGAAGCCCTCACCCGCATCACCGCGACCGGCATGCGGGCATCCGGCGGGCGGGCAATCACCATGACAATGTCGTCGAGCTTGATCTGGCCGCCAAGCGCGGGATCGACCTCCACGATGCCGGAAACCGACGCTTCAGGCGAAGCCGTTGCAGTTTGCGCGCCGGACGCCGCGGCACCCCGCGGCACCGCATTCGCCGGTTGGGGCTGGCCGAGTTGGCCGCGCGCGTCGCGCAGTGCCCCCTGGATCAGCCGCGCGTCCTCGGAGCCCGGATCAAGCAGCGACGAAAGATGATCCCAATACCGGATCGCCAGATTGAAATCCGTTGCCTGATAGGCCGCTGTTCCGGCCAGCCAGAGTGCCATGGGATTATCCGGATCAACCTGCAGCGCCTTTTCGATCAGCTGCATCGGCTTGCCGCTGAAGTTGCCGTTCGCATTGCTTGCGACAACGTCCGCATAATCCGCAAGCATTTGCGCATCGTTCTGGATGAAGGGTTCGGCGCGCTCGTAGGCACGCTGCGCCTCGATCGGGCGCTGCAACACTTTGTAGGAGCGGGCCAGCATCGCCCAACCCTTGAGGTTTTCGGGTTCCTGCTGCAACTTGGCGGCCAGGCCCTTCACCATATCCTCGACTTGCTTCTGCGACTCCTGCTGGAAGCCTTGCGGGTCGACAGCCACCTGCGGGTTCGACAGCGTGAGATAAAGCCCCACCGAAGCCGCGGGCAACAGGACGACGAGCGCGGCGATCGTCATGATGGGCGAGCGCATGCTGGACACGGATTCAGGGGCCGAAGCATCCTGCGCGAGTCGAAGCCGGAGTTCGTCAACGGCCTGGTCGTACGCCGGCTTATCCAGAAAGCCTGTGCGCAAATCCTCCTTCATGCGGGCCAACTCATCCCGTGAAATTGCGGCATTCAATTGCTTGCGGGATTCCCCCGAGCGTTCGGTTCGCCAGATGAACGGTTGACAAAGGAGTAACAGCACCAGGATGACGATGACCGCGAGCACGGCAATGAAGGCGATCATTTGGCGTCACCCTTGAGCAATTCATCAACGCGCCTGGCGTCCGCCGCTGACAGCGCAGCCGCAGGCGCCACCTTGCCGCGCCGTCGCACATAAACAAGCAGGCCAATGATGCCGCCGATTCCGAGCGCGAACGGCCCGGCCCACAGCACCCACGTGGTGGGCTTGACCGGCGGCCTGTACAGCACGAAATCGCCATAGCGATCGACCATGAACGTTCGGATTTCGTCGTCCGATTTCCCCTGGCGGATGAGCTCGCGCAGCTCGCGGCGCAAATCCAGCGCAAGATCCGCACGCGACCCGGCAAGGGACTCGTTCTGGCAGACCAGACACCGCATCTCTTCGGCGATCGTGATCAGGCGCTGCTCGACGACCGGATCCTCGGCGATCGGGGTGGCTTCCTTTGCCAGCGCGACAGCACACAGCAGACAGGAAATCAATAGGGTCAGAATGCGCATCACGATTTCTTGAGCTCGTTGATCAGGGGCACGATCGTCTTGTTCAGCGCCTCGCGGGTAATGGGACCGATATGCTTATATCGGATGATGCCCTGCTTGTCGATCACGTAGGTTTCCGGCACGCCGTAGACGCCGTAATCGATGCCGACCTTGCCGTTGGCATCGAAGGCCGAAAGTTCGTAGGGATTGCCCTCGCGGCGCAGCATGGCGAGCGCGTCATCGCGCGGATCCTTGTAATTCAGCCCGATCAGCGGAGCAAGTTTGGACTTGCCAAACTCCACCAGGACCGGATGCTCTTCGCGACAGGCAACGCACCACGACGCCCACACGTTGAATACCCACACCTGCCCCTTGAGGTCGGCGGGCGAGAATGTCTTTCCAGCCTCGGCAAGCTGGGGGACCTGAAATGCGGGCGCGGCCTTATTGACCAGCGGCGAGGGAATCTCGTGCGGATCGCGCGTCAGCCCCACGGCCAGGAACCCGACCAGCACGACGAAGACCAGAAAAGGAATCAGAAACTTGGCTTTCATTTTCGATCATGCTCCAGAGCTTAAGCGCGCGCCACGCCCACGCGGGCGGCGACGGCCTGCTTGCGCTTGAGACGGTAGCGCTTATCCGACATCGCAACCAGACCGCCCAGGGCCATGAACAGGCACCCGATCCAGATCCAGTCGACAAAAGGTTTGTAATAAGCGCGCACGGCCCACGCGTTGCCTTCGAGCGCCTCGCCGAGCGAGACGTAGACATCCCGGGTGACCCCCGAGTCGATCGCGGCCTCGGTCATTGGCATCGTGCCCTCGCCGTAGTTTCGCTTTTCCGGATAGAGCGTGGTCTTGACCACGCCATCCTTGCTCACCACCACGGTGCCACGAATCGCCTCGTAGTTCGGGCCCTCGACCCGGGCGACGCCCTCCAGCTTGAACTGAAAGCCACCCACGGTCACGACATCGCCCCGCTCCATGCGGACATCTTTTTCTTCCTGGTAGCCACCCACCATGGTGACGCCGACGATAAAGACTCCCATGCCAAAATGCCCGAGCTGCATTCCCCAGAACGAGCGCGGCGGCATGCCGGACTTTAGTCGACGCACGATCTGCACGGCGCCTGAGCCAAACACCCAGAACGCGAGCCAGGTGCCGATGCCGATAAGCCAGGTCAACTCGCCCATGAGCAGCGGCACGCCGACAGCAAATACGACCGCAACCGCGGCGATGCCCCAGACACGGCGGGCCATTTGGCCCGGATTGGCGTTCTTCCAGTTGGCCCAGGGCCCCAACCCCATGAGGAACACGACCGGAATCATGATCGGCACGAACACGCTATTGAAGTAAGGCGGGCCAACCGAAATCTTGCCGGCATTGAGCGAATCGAGTATCAGCGGATAGATCGTGCCAAGCAGCACCGATGCGCAGGCGACCACCAGGAATACGTTGCCCACCAGGATCAGCGACTCGCGCGAGACGACGTTGAAGCTGCCCCCCGGCGTGCTCTGCGGCGCGCGCCAGGCATACAGGAAGAACGACACGCCTACCACGATGGCCAGCAGGATCAGGATAAAGACGCCGCGCCGCGGATCGCTCGCGAATGCGTGCACCGAGGTCAGCACACCCGAGCGCACCAGGAAGGTTCCAAGCAGCGAAAGCGAAAACGCAATGATCGCCAGGAGGACTGTCCAGTTCTTGAAGGCGCCGCGCTTTTCAGTGACGGCGAGCGAATGCAGCAGCGCCGTGCCGATCAGCCAGGGCATGAACGAGGCGTTTTCCACCGGATCCCAGAACCACCAGCCGCCCCAGCCCAGTTCGTAATACGCCCACCAGGAGCCCAGCGCAATGCCCAGGGTCAGGAACACCCAGGCGACCGTCGTCCAGGGGCGGGACCAACGCGCCCATGCTGCGTCAAGCTGACCTGAAATCAGCGAAGACATCGCGAACGCGTACGCCACCGAGAAACCGACATAGCCCATATAGAGCATCGGGGGGTGAAACACCAGCCCCGGATCCTGCAGCAGCGGATTGAGCGAGCGGCCGTCGGGGGCCGGCGGGAACATCCGCCCGAACGGGTTGGAGGTCAGCAGCACGAACGCCATCAGCCCGGCCGCAACCAGGCCCAGCACGCTGATCACGCGTGCGACCATGGCCTCGTCAAGGGAGCGCGAAAGCTGGGCGACGGCGACAGTCCAGAGGCTCAGGAAGAAGATCCAGAGCAGCAGCGAGCCTTCGTGGCCACCCCAGACCGCGGCCAACCGGTAAATCGTGGGCAACCTGGAGTTGGAGTGCTCGGCGACGTAGACGACCGAGAAGTCGTTGACATAGAAGCTCCAGCCCAGCGTACAGAACGAAAACAGCAACAGCAGGAAGCTGGCCTGCGCGGTGGGACGCGCAAGCACGATCCATTCGCGTCGGCCGGTCTGGGCGCCCACCAGGGGCAGCACCCCTTGCACGATCGCAACGCAGAGTGCGAGGACGAGCGCGAAATGTCCGAGTTCTGGAATCATGGCTTGGCGGCACCCTGCGCTTTCTTGGTTTGATCCAGCGCCGACTGGGCTTCGGGCGGCATGTAGTTTTCGTCGTGCTTGGCGAGGACTTCCGAGGCGACGAACTTGCCGTCGGCCCCGAATTTGCCCTGGACGACTGCGCCCTGCCCCTGCTTGAAGAGATCCGGCAGGATGCCCTGGTAGGTTACGGAAACGTCGTTGGCCAGGTCGGTCATGACAAACCGCACCGTCATCCCGTCGCGCGCGAGCGAGCCATCCTTGACGAGCCCGCCGATGCGAAAGGCCTGGCTCTTGGGGGCCTTACCCTGCACGACCTCGGTCGGGGTGATGTAGAGCGCGATATTGCTATTGAGCGCATTGAGAATCAGCATTGCCGCCACGCCGAGCAAGGCGAGCCCGACGACGATGATGATTGCGCGTTTGTGTCTTGACTTCACCTTGCGACCTCTATTTGCTTGTGTCCTGACTTCATCTTGCGACCTCTTTTTCAAACGCACGATCAGCCCGGAATTCCTTCTTCAGGCGATCAATGGCATTGTTCCGGCGTCGATTGGCCAGAAGCGGCTCGACGACCATGAGCAGGGCGCAGGCGCCAAAACTGCCCCACACATAGAGGGCATAGCCCCCCATCGCAAAAAACTCGGCAGGCGAGTTCCAGTTCATCCCCTGACCTCCTTGAGATCGCGCACCCAGTTGGCCTGGGTTTCTCGCTCGAGAATAATCGCCCGCACGCGGGTGAGCGCCACCGCAATCGCATACATCCAGAAGCACAGGGCCATGAGCAGCATGCCCCAGAGCATCGTGTGCGCCATGCTTGGCGCCTTGTTGACCGAGACCGATGCGCCCTGGTGGAGCGTGTTCCACCACTTGACCGAAAAATAAATGATCGGCACGTTCACCACGCCCACCAGCGCGAGCACGGCCGAGGCGCGGTCGGCGCGCCGGATATCGTCGATCGATGCGTGCAGCGCCATAAAGCCGAGGTACAGAAACAACAGAATCAGCTCAGAAGTCAGCCGGGCATCCCATACCCACCACGCGCCCCACATGGGCTTGCCCCAGAGCGCGCCTGTCCAGAGCGACAGCACCGCCATCAGGGCACCGGTCGGTGCGAGCGCCTGCGCCATCATCGCCGACAGCCGCGTATTGAGCGCAAGCCCCAGGGCCGCCCACGCGGCCATGACGAGATAGATGAACATCGACATCCAAGAGGCAGCGACATGCACGAAAATGATGCGATAGCCATTGCCCTGCACCGCGTCGGGCGGGGCCACGAAAAACCCAAGCCACAGCCCTGCGACGCCGAAAACAGCGCACAAGACCCAGAATATTGGAATCATCTTGCCCGAGAGCGAATAAAACCGCATCGCGTTGGCAAACATGAAGAAGTTCACCACCCGACCGTGTGCCTGTGTGCTCATTCAGTGGCAATCCTTATGGCAGTGCTCGCAACCCACGGTGATCCGAGCAGGGAAAAAATCAGCAACGCCGCCAGAAGCGACAGGTGCCCGCCAATATCCAGGCCGGCGTCGAATGCATAAACTGCCCCGGCGCCAAAGATCAGTACCGGAATGTACAACGGAAGAATCAGCAAACTCAGCAATACCCCTCCACCACGGACACCGACCGTCAATGCCGCCCCGATTGCACCGATCAGCGACAGCACCGGCGTACCAAGCAACAGCGTCAGCATCAAAACGCCAAGCGCATCGGCCCCGAGATCAAACTGAATCCCGATCAGCGGCGCCAACAGCAGCAGCGGCAAACCGGAAACGATCCAGTGCGCGATGATTTTCCCGCTGACGAGTATGACAAGCGGCGTGGGCGAAAGTGCCATCTGCTCCAGCGTGCCATCCTGATAATCGTTGGCAAACATCCGTTGCAGCCCCAGCATCGTCGACAACAGCGCGGCAACCCAGAGCACGCCCGGCGCTATTTTACGCAGTAGATTGGGTTCTGCCCCGATTCCCAGGGGAAACAGGCTGGTGACGATCACAAAAAAGAAGAGCGCGGTCAGGACTTCGCTCTTGCGACGCATGACAAGCAGCACGTCGCGGTGCACCATGGACCACAAAGCGCTCATAGATCCAGCACCCTGCCGTTGTCCATCGGCACCGGCTGGTGGCTGGTCAGTACGACCATGCCGTCTTGCGCCACGTGCTCGCCAAGGACCCCCGCCAGCATATCGACCGCTGCCGTGTCCAGGGCGGTGAACGGCTCATCCAGAACCCAGAGCGTCGCTTTGCGGGACAACAGGCGCGCCATGCCGACTCGCCGCTTCTGGCCGGCAGAAAGGTTGCGCACGGCAAGCTCTTCGCGCCCGCGCAAGCC
>CAITPF010000336.1 GCA_903894155.1 uncultured beta proteobacterium
GTGGCGAATATCCTGATTTTTTCTGCGGATTTGTCGCGAATCAACAAAATCAGGATCAATGCCACCAGGCATTCTTCGTCAGTAACGAGGTGGCATCGCGAACCAGAAAGACCACCTCTATCCGGAGCCTACACAGCCAGCGGGGCCTTCCTGTCACGTGACGAGATATCCGCGTTCAACTCACCAGAAACCCCGCACCCACCGGATCGTCGCGATCGATCGTCCACCGTGCCGTTCCGAGCAGGCCTGCCGTACCCTTGACCGTTGGCCTCACCGCCCTGGTCTGGCCAAGTTTGGTCTCGCCCAGCAAACAGCCTTCGAACGTTCCTGTCCCAAGCAAACCTTCACTCAGGATGGGTTGATTCATCCCCATCATTCCACGCGCTTCGAACATGGCCATCATCGCACTTGTTCCTGTCCCGCCGGGCGACCGATCGAGTTGCCCGCCGCTGAACACGTGGACGTTCTTGTACATGGCGCCCGCAATCGTGGGCTCATGCCAGAAGGTCACATAATTGAGATTGGTCACGTGGCTTTGCGTGGGGTGCTGCAGCTTGATCTTTGCGTTGAGCTGGTCTCGCGCCAGAAGACCGAGCCGGGATAACTCAGTCCCATTCTCGGGGGAGACGCGCAACGCAGATTTGCGCAGATCAATGATCCCGAAATAATTCCCACCCCAGGCGATATCCGCAGACAAAGTCCCATAGCCCGGCAGTTCGATCGGAATATTCTGGTGCGCCACATAGGCTGGCACGTTTTCAAATCGAGTCCACAGGACTTTGTCGCCCTCCGATGCGACTTCCGAGACAACAAGCCCCGCCGTCGTTTCAAAGCGGATGCGGGTGATGCCGCCCTCCCCCCGAGGCACCATGCCAAGCGCCACCATCGCCATGCTCAGCGCAATCGTGCCGTGCCCGCACATGTGGGAATACTGCGTACCGTCGATGTAGATCATTCCTGCGTCGTAGTCGGGACTCGATGGTGGCGTCAGAAACACGCCGAACATGTCCCGGTGCCCGCGTGGTTCACGCATGAGCGCCTTGCGCAGCCAGTCATATTCACGCTCAAGATAGACCCGCTTTTCAAGAATCGTGGATCCGGCAACATAAGGGATGCCGCTATGGATAATGCATAGCGGTTCGCCTTCCGTATGCGTGTAAATCACGTCGTAACTGTTTTGCGTTTGCATGTCTGACTCCTGCTGGAAGTTGAATATGAATAATCAGGCCGTCGAACGATCGCGGCGTCCGTCGGAAAGCATGTGCAATCCCAATGTCAATTCGAGCGTCCCGATCGCGAGGCCCGCCAGGATGATGGTCAGGGACGACACCGCGGCAATTGTGGGATCGACGGTGTACTGAACGTAGTTGAACAGTTTGACCGGAATCGTGCTGAGTTCGGCATTGGTATTGAAGATGGAAAGCTCGACATTGATCCACGAGGAGATAAACGCGAAGATCGATCCCGCCACAAGCCCCGGGCGAATCTGCGGCAACACGATCAGGAAAAACGTCGTGATGGGGCCCGCCCCCAGGTCCAGGGAGGCCTCTTCAAGCGCTCTCTGCGAGGGTGAAAGCATGGCGAGTGTCGAGCGCAGCACAAAAGGCGTCACGATCACCGTATGCCCTACCAGCAAGGCCAGAAAACTTCGCGTCAGACCAATCCCGCTTCCGAACTGCAAGAGCGCGGCACCGAGCACGATGTGCGGAAGCACCAGGGGCGAAAGCAACAGCGATGAGATGAACGCTTTTCCCGGAAACGAATACCGCGCAATCGCCAACGCCGCTGGCACCACGAGAACAATCGCAATCATGGTCGCGCACGCAGCCAGCAGCGTGCTGGTCACAAACGAAGACACGTAACTCGGGTCCGCCAGCATGACGCCATACCACTTCAGTGTCAGGCCCTGCGGCGGGAACGCCAGAAAGCTCGTCTGCGTGAGCGATGCTCCCACGATCACCACCAGCGGCAACGCCAGGAACACCAGCGCCAGCAGAGAGAAAATCCGGATCACGGAACGGGCCATCATGGCTGAAGGCTCCGGCGACCTTCTCCCAGGCGCGAGGTGACCGTCACGAGGACCAGCGTCAGGACAAGTAGGACGACGCTGAGCGCGCCGCCATAGTGGAAATCAAACACGGAGCTGTATTGCTGAAAGATGAGCATGGACAGCACCGTGATGCGTCCACCCGA
>CAITPF010000337.1 GCA_903894155.1 uncultured beta proteobacterium
ATAAACCCGGCAAGACACAGAAGAGGCTCTTCCTATGAAACGACGACTCGCATTGCAAGCAGCAGCGGTCCTTGCTGGCGCCGCCACTGCCGGATTCGCATTTGCCCAGGAATTTCCATCCCGTCCCATTCGCCTCATCGTTCCATGGCCGGCAGCCGGCGTGACCGACATCGTGGCGCGTGTGATCGGAGAGAAACTGGCGATCGAATTGGGCCAGCCGGTCGTGGTGGAAAACAAGGCTGGTGCCAATGGCTCCATCGGCACGGAGTTCGTGGCCAAGGCGCGTCCCGACGGCTATACGCTGTGCCTGGTCTCAACATCCACGCACGCGATTGCGCCCAACCTGTACCGAAATCTTCCGTATGACCCAATCAAGGACTTCGCGCCGGTCTCGCAGATCACCGCTGCGCCTACGATCATGGTCACGCCTGCGAACTCGCCATTCGCAACAGTCGCCGAGTTGATTGCATACGCCAAGGCCAATCCCAAGAAGCTAAACTATGCAACGTATGGCACCGGTGGCAGCTCGCAACTTGCCGCCGCATTGTTTTTGCAAAGCGCCGACATTGAGATGACGGCGATCCCCTACAAGGGTGCGACACCTGCGGTCATGGGCCTCATGAGCGGCGACGCGGACGTTTTCTTCGATTCGATCCCGTCTTCTTTGGGCCATGTGCGCAACGGCAAACTTAAGGCGCTAGCCGTGACCGGCTCGCAGCGTACGCCGGCGGCTCCGGACGTGCCTGCCTTAGCAGAAACATTTCCCGGTTTCGAATTCATCGTCTGGCAAGGTATCGAGGCGCCGCTGGGCACGCCAAAACCGGTGATAGATCGCTTGAGCGCCGCCATCATCAAGGTTGTTGCAATGCCTGAAGTGCAGAAGAAGTTCAGTGACCTGGGTGCCAGCGCGGTCAGCAGTCCGACACCCGAGCAGTTTGGTCAGCACAAGGTGCGTGAAAAGGAGAAGTGGGCGAACGTGATCAGGCGTGCTGGCATCGGCTACTTGGATTGAGCGACTGTTTCCAAATCCGCTAACAGCCAGCTGAATGGAACGGTTGATCCGGAAATGCTTTTATGGATAGCGATGTTGGCGTCGCCCCCTCCCCAACCTGAAACTGCCAGGTGAAATGAATGGGTTCCGCCGTGCCCACAATGATGTGGTCGATGGCGGGCTGAGCGTTGATCGTGGAGACCTCCTTCTCCCGACGGCGCCCGGTCTGGGAGTTCGTCTTGATCGGGATCGGCTACAGAAGTTTCGCAGCGCGGCGTAAAACGCCAGCCGGGTTACCGGGGATCTGATCTGGTGCTCTCGTCGACGTCGCGCACAACCGCGCATGCCGCACGCAGGGCTCCTGGTATCTGAAAAGGCAGAGTATCCAGGGTGCTCAGTCAGCTGTCGCTCCGGACTCGCGGACTACGACAGCCCATTTTTTGATGTCCGCGTTTAGAATTTCTTTGAATTGTTGAGGCGTCACCTGCATTGGCGTCGCACCTTGTGCGGCAAAGCTATTCACGGTTGAGCTTTCTTTTAAAATTGCCGCGACATCATTGTTTATTTTCATGACAACCTCTGCAGGTACGCCGCTCGGGGCGAATAAGCCAAACCAGGGATTGACGTCGAAGTCTGGATATCCGGATTCAGCAATCGTCGGCAAATCTGGAAAGCGTGTTGACCTGATCTTGCTTGTTACCGCCAGCGCCCGCACGCTGCCAGACTCAATCTGCGGCGCAACAGACGG
>CAITPF010000338.1 GCA_903894155.1 uncultured beta proteobacterium
CATTCTTCGTGCGTGCCGAAGCCTCCTACCTCCAGACGATCAACGTGACGCCAGGTGCCGCCTTCGGCCCAAACGGCACCAGCACCAGCCAGGCGCGCGTCATGCTTGAGGCGGGTGTACTGTACTGAGCACCATCAAATGACGGAACCAATAGACCAACTTGGTGCTGGCCCGGTGTTAAGCCACACGCGAACTTGAAGTAGTTCTTTTAAGGAAGTAAGACATGCCGATCAAACCGCGTAAAAACACAGACTCCGTCTGGCCGGATTTCTTTCACTACTTTCGTCAGGATTTTGGACGAGAGATCAGTGGGTGGTCGTACATAATCCGCTATTACGGCATGCTCACTCCGCTCCTGGCCCTGGGGCTTATCGCGTTGTTTATCTATGTCGATCCGATACCGCCGAAAAAGGCATACATCGCCACTGGACAGGCCGGATCGTCGTATCAGATGCTCTCCGAAAGATTCGCCGAATATTTTGCAAGACACGGATTTGAACTCGTACTCGTCGAAACGCCCGGGCTCGATCAGGGCTTTGAGAAACTGCATGATGACAAGTCGCCAGTGAACGCCACGTTTCTGACTGCGGGAAGCGTGCAAGGCAGTGACTTCCCTGACCTGGTCTCGCTGGGCAGCGTGCAGTTCTCGCCGCTTTGGCTGTTTTATCGGGGCCCCGTACTCTCGGGCCCGACCGCTGTCGATCAATTGCTTGAAATGCGCGCAGCGGTCGGCATGCCAGGGACAAACACACACAACATTCTGAAGAAGTTGCTGGAACTTCACGGCATCACTTACCAAAAACGTCCCAATTATTTTGAGTTGCCCCATAAGGACGCTGCGGACGAATTCATTAAAGGCAACATTGATGCGATGTTTGTCGTCGACGGCATCGACGCACCCACCGTTCAGAAGATGCTGGCGGTTCCTGGCGTCAACATTTTCGACTTCAATCTCATCGACGCATACATCAAGAATCTGCAGTTCCTGGAAAAGGTGTCGATCCCACGGGGAGCCCTCAACATTCAAAACATCTTCCCGCCGCAGAATACCGAGTTGCTTGCATCCAGCATCACCTTGCTGGTGGAGAAGTCGACTCACCCTGTTCATCAATGGCTATTTCTGATGGCTGCGCGGGCAATCAGCGATGAACGCAATCAGTTTTTTGCCAGGCCTGGGTTTTTTCCCGCCTATCTCGACCGCAGCATGCCGCTGAGCCCGATCGCAGACGTGTATTACAAAAGTGGCGTGCCCGCTGTCTTCAGATATTTTCCCCTTTGGGTGGCATCGCTGTTTGATCGTGCATGGGTCGTCCTGCTGACGCTCTTGGCAGTCATCTATCCGCTGTTCAAAGCGTTCACGGACTGGCGAAATTTTCCATCGAAGAAGTTGCTGGGCAACTACTTTCAGGATCTTCGTGAAGTTGAAGAGAGCCTCCTTCACGCCCAGACCAAGGACGAGATTGAGCACTACCTTGCCGAATTTGATGAACTGGAGAAAGGCCTGATGACGCGCTGGTTTGACGACAGCCAGCTCGGGTCCTATTACGCGGCTCGCATGACTGCTCTTAGAAACATCCGTGCAACTGCCGCATCCCGTATGGCAACGCTCAAAACGTAAGAGTCCACAACCGGGCGCTCACACGCCCCCATGTGCCCGAACGGCATCTTTATACGATCGGGCCATGGGGTATGCCGCGCGTCGGATGGTAATCCCCCCGGATCAAAAATTCGCAACCGCGCCCGCGATCTCTGGTTGAGGCCTAATCCTCGTCGATCGAATATACCAGCGACGCGGTCTTGAGCTGGCCACTGAAGGAATAGGCGGTTTCATTTTCGAGCCGCACATCGGGCTCGGGCATGTCGCGCGAACTGAGATAAAGATCGTCGCCAAACACGCCATCGAGCCGCACCCAGCAGCCGCGCCATAATTCGACGTAGGACGCCCCGTCGTCGGTTTCCAGATCGAACAGGTCGCGGTCCGTGTAGTCCGTCTTGCGCAGATCGATCCAGAGGCTCTTGTGGATTTCGATCCGGCTGCTGCTGACGTTCATGCCATCCTCAGTGGGGTGCCTGATCTCAAGGCGGTCAAGGCTGATGTGCGAATTGGTGCAGTCAAAGCCATCGTCGGCCGAGTAGTGGCTGCGAACCTCGGCGATGGCCCATTCGGTCGGCCCAACACCCAGGACGGAAAAGCCGTCAATGTCGTCTCCGATATCGAGCTCCTTGCCGGTCTTCTTGCTGATGTAGGTATCCTTGCGCCCCAGGTAGTACGTGGCGATCATCGTTGCGCTGAACCGGGAGAGCGGATTCTTTCGGTTCACCCGCACCGAAACGTCGTCCTTACTGGCGTTGTTGTAGTTGCCAAGGAACCAGATCCCGCCATTATCGGCAGACTTCACGGGCTTGTGGTTCTCGCTGGCCGCCCGCACGTAGAATCTCTTCGCAGCAAGTTGCGAGCCCTGGTCGAAAATCAGCACGGAGCGCCGGACCAGGCTTTTCGGGAATACGCCATTGACCAGCAGAATCGTAGCGCGATCCGCGACCGTGAGCTTGGCGCCGTTGACGACATGCACTTCCCCCTCAATCACGTATGTCTTCTTGTCAGACAATCTCCTGTCTTTGGTGATGTCAGATGATATGACCTCGATCGGCTTCATGTTCCGGATTCCTTCAGGGTTGACGCGGCAGGCGAACGCGTGGAGCCATATGTTTATCAAATTGGCAATGGTATCGCAAGCAAATTTCTGCTGATGTGGGTTGACATCCTCTCCCACCTTGGCCGTCGGCCACCGCTTGCGCGGGAAGGAGGGAGATTCCTACGGCGCTATGCAAGAGAAGCCTCTAGCA
>CAITPF010000339.1 GCA_903894155.1 uncultured beta proteobacterium
ATCTCCCTCCTTCCCGCGCAAGCGGTGGCCGAAGGCCAAGGTGGGAGAGGATGTCAACATGTTGTAGGAGTACGCAAAAACCGCACCGAGCGAAGCGGTGTCGGAAATGTTCCCGTCAACGCCGACGGCCACGCCGCCACCGTTGGCGCGGTAGCCCGGCACGCTATTCAGGGCGCTTTGGTTTGTGACACTGCCAAAGGGTTTGATCCAGACGCTGCGCTCAGTCGCAAAATAATCACCCGATTCCATTCCTCGAATGTTGTCGAGCCGCGCCATGACCGTTTGCTGGAAGGCACGCTGCGTGTTGTAGGTTGCCTGGGATGCTCCGCCCACGAGTACCGGTAGTGTCTGGCTGATCGCGTTCGAAAGCGCCGGGCCACTCAGACTTGCCGGCACCCGCCGTTCCAAATATGGTCGGGCTGACGATGCGCCAGGGCGTGCCTTGCGTCCAGTCCCAGTTGCGCGCGGAAATATCCAGTGGAATCGCCTGTGCAGCGGGAGGACTGAACGTCGCCGGGTTGTAAGGAGCCATATAAGCCCAATGCGTAATCAGCAACCCGGAGCCTGTAATCATCTGCATTTCCATCTCGGGCACATCGCCCCGGGAACGCATCTGACCGATGCCAATCGTTGGCGTCCCCCCCGTCGTCGGCGTAAACAAAATCGTGATCTGACCGGTGGGCGACACCGTTCCCTGCATCACGGTCTGAGACGTCGTTGTCGTCCCGGCAATCGCCAAACTGGCAGTACTGAGTCCGCTGAACGATCCGTTGACTGCCCGCCCGATGGCCCAGAGAGTCTGGTCGCCGATCGGCACGGGGTTGTTGAACCCGCTGCGCGGTGACGCATACGCCAAAAGCTGGGGAACGGGTACGTACCAGTTGCTATTCGAAATCGCCGCGTCCCAGCTCGAGGATTGCGCGCTGACATAAGATGACCCACTACAGCCAAGAACAAGCGCAATCAGTGACTGGACCTGGAGGCGAAGGCGTTGTGTCCGATGACTCCTGAGCATTGGGCGGGCCTTTGGGGTGGCGATTTTGGCACTAAAGTCAAAGACCACCGTCATTCAGGCGGTACCACGTCACCACGGCATTGACATAAATCCTGCGCAGCCCGTATAGCGGAAACGGCTTGATTGGACTCGGTTCGAAGGGCAGAACGTCAGCGTTGCCGGTTGCGACGTAGGCAGCCAGTGCGCGTCCCATGCTCGTCTGCAGGGCAACGCCACGCCCCATACAGCCGATATCGATCAGCAATCCAGGCGCTGGCTCGTGGATGTGCGGCAAATAGTCTCGTGTGACGGCGACGCGGCCACACCAACGGTATTCAAAGGGCTGAGATGCAGCCTGGGGGAACATTTTTTTCAATACGCGCTCAAGATGCGCCCAATCCTCGGGCCCCTTGGGTTCCCTGAACGGCCCACGACCACCCATTAAAAGTCGTCCGGCATGATCCAGGCGGAAGTAAAGCAACAGATTTCGCGTGTCAGAACACACGTGGCCCTGGGGCATGATCGTCCGGCGGATCTCCTCGGGCAAGGGCGGGGTTGCGACCTGAAAGGTATTCGCATCGATGATCGTCGTTTTCAGGTCAGGCCAGAGGTTTGAATCGTAGCCATTGGTGCACATCACGACGCGATCTGCTGAGGCCTTGACGCCTGAGGCCAGGTGCACCGTCCATTTGCCGTTCTGTGAAGAAAGGCTCTGGACTGGGGAATCGGTAAATACTTTAGCGCCCGCATCGATTGCGGCTTTCGCCAGGCATCGCACATAACTCAGGGGCTGCACCGCACCCGCTCGCTCATCCACCCAGCCGCCGAGATAGCGATCCGTACCAAGCAGTGTCTGGATCTGCGACTTGTCCAGAAAGCGCACGGGGGCTCCCAGGCGAGACCACTGCTGCGCACGCTGGTTGGCGATTGTTAACGCGGCCGCGCGATGTGCGCCCTGAATCCAGCCTTGCCGAACGTGCGGCACATCCATGTTGTGGGCCTTGATCAGATCAAAGACCGAATCTGCAGTCTTGCCGGCGAAGTCGATCAGACGCGTGCCGCGCTCATTGCCAAACATCTTGAGGAGGTCATCCGGGTCGAATTTGAGCCCGGGGATGACCTGGCCGCCGTTGCGCCCCGACCCACCAAAGCCGATCTCCCTGGCCTCCAGGAGCGTCACGCTGATGCCGCGTTGCGCAAGATGCAGCGCCGTGCTGAGGCCTGCGTACCCGCCACCGATCACAATGACATCTGTCTGCAGGTTCTGTTCCAGCTGATCCGTCGCAGGCGCAGCACAGGCCGTCGCGGCCCAAAGAGAAGGCGACAGTGGAAATGGAACGGAATACATGAAGAAATGCCCTTGATTACATCGGATGGAGTATGCGGCGCAAAAAATCCTGCGTACGCGGGTGCTTGGGATGGTTTAGCAATTCGCGCGCGGGCCCTTGCTCGACGATGACGCCACCGTCGATGAACAGGACCCGATCCGCGACTTCACGCGCAAAACCCATCTCGTGGGTCACGACGACCATCGTCATGCCCGAAACGGCCAGATTGCGCATGACCTCGAGGACATCGCCGACCAGTTCCGGGTCGAGCGCCGAGGTCGGTTCGTCGAACAGGATGGCCTTCGGGCGCATCGCCAGCGCGCGTGCAATCGCCACGCGCTGTTGCTGTCCACCAGAAAGTTGAGCCGGGTAGGCGTGTTCCTTGTCGGCCAGACCGACCCGGGCGAGCAGTTCACGTCCGTGCCTGGCTGCCTCCTGGTACGGCTCTTTCTTGACATAGACAGCCCCTTCGATCACGTTCTCAAGGGCCGTGCGATGCGGGAACAGGTTGAACTTCTGAAACACCATCGATACTTGCTCGCGGATCAGGACGATCGACTTGTCGCTGGCGTTTACCGTAATCCCGTCTATGCTGATCTGGCCACTGTTGTAACTTTCCAGCCCGTTGATGCAGCGAAGGATGGTTGATTTTCCGGAGCCGGATGGGCCGATGATGCAGACCACTTCTCCCTTGCTGACCGAGGCATCGATACCCTTGAGAACTTCGTTCGTGCCAAAGCTCTTTCGTACGCTGGTGATTTCGATCATTTCGGGGCATTCCTTTTTTCAAAATGGCGAACCAGCAAGATCAAAGGGATGCACATCACGAGATACATGATCGCAACTAGCGAAAATACCGTGGCATTCTTGAACGAGCTCGAGGCAATCAACTTGCCCTGCAGGGCAAGTTCGGCCACCGTGATGGTGGATGCCTGGGACGAATCCTTGAGCATCATGATCATGATGTTGCCATAGGGCGGAAGCATAATCTTGACTGCCTGCGGCAGGACCACGCGACGCATGGTCAGGCTCCAGCTCATGCCCATGGACATGGCGGCCTCGACCTGGCCTTTGTCGATCGCCTCGATGCCTGCCCTGAAATTCTCTGCCTGGTAGGCTGAGTAGGCGAGCCCGAGGCCAATAATCGCCGCGTGCAACGATGAAAGGGAAAGGCCCATGTCGGGCAAGACGAAATAGATATAAAAAAGCAATACGATGATCGGGATGCCCCGCAGCAAGTTGATCATCGTTGAACTGATCCAGACCAGCACCGGAAACCCGGACACTCGCATCAGCGCCCATACCATTCCCAGTACCGTTGAGAACAGCAACGAGCCCACAGTGACCAGAATCGTGAATTTAGCCCCTTCCAGCAGAAAGGGAAGGTACTCGATGGCGTCTGCAAAAAACTGCGTCATGCGTGTCAATCTCCGGGGTGGGGTGGGCTGCAAGGTGGATGCCATGCAGCCCCATCGAGCCGATTACGCGCCCAGGCCCCACTTTTTCAGGATGGTGTCGATCGTGCCATTGGCCTTGAGTTTTGCAAGGGCTGCGTTCACCTTGGCCATCAGCTCCGGATTGTCCTTGTTGGCGGCGATACCGATGCTTCCGATCACCGTCGGTTTGTAGGACTTGTCGAGCCTCACGTTCGGGTTGTCGCCCTGGCTCAGAATGTACGCGGCAATCGGATAGTCAAGCAGGCCGACCTGGATACGTCCGGCATTGAGGTCGCGGATCATGTCCTGCGAACCGTCATAGAGTTTGATTTCCTTGATTCCATCGACCTTCTTGAGCGGTTCGACGTAGGCGGTGCCAACCTGCACACCAACGCTCATCCCCTTGAAGTCATCAAAAGAATTGAAAGGCCTGTCCGCCGTGGCCTTGGCAAGCATCAGGCCTTCGCCGTAGCGATAGATCGGCTCTGAAAAAGCCACGACTTCCTGCCGTTGCGGGGTGATATACATCGCGGCGGACACCAGGTCGATTCGCTTTGAAGTCAGCGAGCCAATCAGCGCTGAAAACGGCATGGGCTCAATCTGAACCTTGAAGCCGGCCTCTTTTCCAACGGCGTTGATGATGTCGACCATCGCGCCGTCTATGGTGTTCGTCTTGGTGTTGAGGAATGTGAAGGGGACTCCCGTGGGCGTCGATCCAACCTTGACAACGGTTTGTGCCAGTGCCGAGGCGCTCGCAGCGATGGCGAGAGTGGATATGAACGAAACGGCGAATGCTTTCAGTTTCATGGAATGACTCCTGGTGGTTGGCCTGGTGAAAGGCGGCTGTGTGCTGCTTGGAACAGGTTTAGGCGCTGTGAATATTTGAAATGGCAAAAATGACCTCGGTACGATCCGTGCCGGGATTGCGCCATCGCCGTGGCGTACTGCTGCTGTAGCAAAAGCTGTCGCCGGCGTTTAGCAGGACGACCTGGTTATTGATCCAGAGCTCAAGCGAGCCCTGCAGCACCAGGCCGACCTGTTCGCCTTTGTCGGTAGCAAACCATTGCTCACCGGTGGATCCGCCAGCGGAAATAAACACGCGGCACAAGTCGAGTGCCGTGGCCTGCCGGGGGCTGACGATTTCCTTGAAAATTCCCTTTTCATCCAGATCCAGGCGCCGGTGCGTGCCAGCCCTGGCGACTTGCCCCTGCGCTTCACCGTCACGGTGTTCTGCGTTTCGCAGGAGTGCGTCGGTCTCAACATTCAATTCGCGGGCAAGCGCCTGCAATGACTTGACCGATACCGAACTCATGCCGCGTTCGATCTGGCTGAGCAAACCCACGGACATCTGGCAGGCACTTGCCAGATCCGTCAACGACTTGCGCTGATTCTTGCGCAATTGCCTGATTTGCTGCCCGAGCCACATATCGATCGCTGAGTGCGTGCGAAGCGTAATGGCTCTGGGGATTGGAGCGGAGCGCGTAGATTTCGTCAATTTTTCCAATCATGAAAATTTCACGCATTAATAATTTTCAATATTAGATAGCTCCAGTCGAAAGCGACACCTAGGGATTACCCGTGCCCGAGATCACCCTGGTCTGTTCGTGGCACAAAAAGGGGTTTCAGCCGAAGCAGCGCTGCAGACGCGTGCACCGCTCAGGATGCAGCCATTAGGCAGATACCGTATCACGATCAATTGGCGTCCTGATCGTTGCAAGGCACTAAACGGAGAGTAGTACTATTTAACTATATTAAAAATCCTATTTAGGATATTAATCCGATAAGCTAAAATGCAGTAAGACTACTGTGCTACTGTCGCCTCCTAATCAACATTCGCAAGATTGTCTACTTGTAGACTTCGCAAGGAGATCGAGTTGGGTCAAATGGTCGGGTTTGAAAAAAAACCACCGAAACTCTTTGTTGACGGCCTGTCCCCCGAGGTCAGCGCGATGGAGGATGGTTGCCTGTACGCAATCACCACCGAAGCGTCACCGAGCAAACTACCCCTGATGATTGGTAGTATCCGCGGCAACCTTGAGGAAGGTACAGCATGCACACTCATTGTTGATTCAATTGCCGACGTCGAAAACGATCAGGCAAAGGCGCTGTGGGGGGCCAGTCTGCCGTCCAGGATTGCCGACGGATCGCTGAACATATTTATCCCGCAAGACGACTTCAAGAAAAATTTATTCAGATATGGCATCAAGCGATTTCTAAGGGAACTCGAGCTATCTTCAATTCCTTCAGGGTCATTTCTCTGGATACAGCAGGCGGAGGCGTTGTTCCTGATGCAGGACATGCCGTTTGCGGTCAAACAGGCCGAAGTACTCAAGGATTGGCTTGGCGCGCGAGACATCACAGCAGTGCTGGTGTTTTCGCGTCTAAACAAAGCCGAACTGAACGACATTCACCTTCTCCAGGAAGGACTTGACGGCTTGTGCGCCGTTGGAATCGGTTCGGCAGGCGTCGAGGCGAAATTAGCCTATTGGCGATCGCCCAGCGGCGTGGCGGAACATGAAAACTACGCACTTGCGCTCCAGCGGACCGGGTTTTACCTCGCAACGCGCCTGAACACGGCGCTCGGCCCTGAGTCAAAAGCCGACGAGGACCAGGTCGACGAGTATCCGAAATACTTTTGCCTCGACCCAAGCCTCAAAGGCGAGCTTGATAAAACCCAGTGGCCCTGGAAATACCCTGAATCGCATCTGGACTTGTATCACGCCACGCGCGAAAGCAAATCGCCCACGATTGTCTTCGAATTTTCGACAACAACCGATTTCGTCAAACTTGCCGAAACGATCCACCTTGTGCGGCGAACGGTCGGGCGCAACGCAAAGATCATCGTTCACGAAAATAAATTCTCGCTGCGACATGCCAACGAGACCCTGTTGATGCTCATCGGTACGAACCTGATCATCCATCAGGATTTCCCAATTTGGCGGATTGCAAAGTCGATTGAGTCGCTTCAGGGCGTCAGGTTCGAGCGGGAAATCGACGGCGATATCGACGCCCTGTTCGCGAACGCGGCCGCCTCCTTCAAGTCGGGCTATCTAACCGTCAGTGACTTCATCAAGGAAGCGATCGCGCTGGTATTCCAGGCAGATTGTCTCTCGGCCCCGAAGGCCATGATCGCTGGGGTCGTGCGGCCCGGGTTAAACCTGAGCGACGTCGTACGGCGCATCGAATTTAACCGCGAAGGCGATCTGATTGCCGCGGCGGGAGGCTTTGTATACATCTTTCTCTACGCATGCCCCGAGTCCCAGGTCCTTCCGACGATCGAACGCAAACTGGGCGAGTCAATTCAAAGCGTATTTTCATCACAACAGATAATTTTCGATTCTTCAAAAATCCTCGAAGAACTCGAGCGGATCGAAGAGGTTCAGCCCTCACCCATCAACGCGAACGAAGAATACCGGGCTAATTCAGGCCGCCCTGTGATTGACGCTCGCCAACTGCCGCGCAATCTCTATGCCTCAGAGAGCGAACCCGAACAAGCCGGGGGCACCGCGATTGGCCAAGATCCAATGGCCGAAACGCCGGCAAACGGGACGGCGCAAACGATCAAACCGGCCATGCAGCCTGGAATTCAGTCTATCTTGAAACGACTTTCCCAGGGCAAGGCCGTCGGCGAGGATGAGGGTTTGAAATCTCAACAACAAAACTGACCGTTGTATTTCGATCCGATTGCTCGTCATCAAAAAGCGATTATTAACTCCCTCCTGGCTCTGCGACGTCCGGCACCAATAAAGCGATGACTCGAACAGAATTTTCAAGATGTTCACCCCTCATCATTCTGCTTATCTGCTCGAGTGTGGGGGCACAGGACAATGGGGCGGCGACAGGATCGGTTCGCCAGAGTCCGGCCGCGGCAAATGACAGAGGAAAATGGATCAGCATCGCGATCGATCAGATCCAAAAGTCGCGCTCTGATCAAGGCGCGTTGCGCAACGCGACCACCTCAAATCCCGCTCCCGCGCCTGCCGCTCGATCTGCGTCACCTGCAGCCTCGCAGGTACCCCTATCTGCCGCCAATCATCACGCGACGGCTGTGCCGTCGCCGGCGATCGAGTTCGCGGCAGAGGCGGTCGCAACGACATCTGCGTCACCCTTGATCCCTTCAGCCAAACCAGAAACGATGGCGGCGGCGGTCAATGCCGTTCTGACCGAGTCGTTGCGCCTGGAGACCGCGAAAAGGGCAAAGCAGGCAAAACTCCTCAGCCGTGTCCTTCTGGCCTCCAACAGCAGCCTCGACGCAGTCATGATCCTGGAGATGATCCGGAACCGCGGTAACGAGGATGACCTATACAAGGATATCCCGACAGCGAAGGAGGCGGCTCCTGCGGCACAAGCCAGCGAAGTCCAGCGTGACCCAAAAGTCCAGCATGTCTTTGACCTTTACCAGAAGGAAGACTACCGCAGCGCTGCCGACGAAGGATTCCCCCTGCTGTCGGATTTTCCAAACGACAATCAGTTACGTCTGATCGTCGCCAACAGCCTCGCCTGGAGTACGACGCGCTACAGCGACGCAATCGACGCATATCGTCCGCTACTGGATACGCCGGACGCGCGCGACGCCCGCCTGGGACTGGCGAACGTCTACCGATGGAGCGGCCGGGACGACCTGGCCCTGCCCCTATACAAGAAGGTCATCGAGCAAGCCCCGGACAACAAGGATGCCGGCGAAGGCGTCATGTTGACTGAGCGCGCTATGCGACCCCGCACCATGATTTCGATGGGGACTGCCAGCGACACCAACAACATGCAGCGCCAGGAGTTGACGCTGGCACACCGCTGGCGAAGCCCCAGCGGAAGCGGCATCTTTGAAATCGAAGCGGGCGGAACCAACGACACACAACTCGACCTGGCAAGCTATCAGCGCAATATCACGCTGCGCTATCAAGGGCTGGATCTGCCGCTTAAGCCGACATTCGACATCACAGAGCAAACCGGCCCGCAGCAGTCCATCTTCGGCGGCGTCAATCTGAAACTGACCGACGACACTCAACTCATCGTCAACCGCGTCAACTGGGGCCTGCTTTCATTCACGACGGCCGCGGAGCTTGCGAACCTGTCGGCATTTCACGTTGCGCTGGCGACCAGCAAGAACGGCGATCTGGGCAATGTGCGGTTGCGCGTCGATTATTTCGGGGTCAGCGATGCGAATTCGGTGGTCATCGGGAATCTTCAGTACACGCCGTCCTGGCGACCGCTTGGCGAGTACATCAAGCCATTCGTCGGTATTTCGACACGAGACCAGGCGAATTATTCGCCGCTCTACTGGTCGCCGATGAATGGCGGCTATGGTGTGTATTTTGTAGGAATGCAGGCCGAGTGGAGCAACGCAACCTCCAATCTCTTCGCATCCGCACAGGTTGGCAACGGTCTCTACGGAGAAGGCGGCTTCAACTGGGGGGTGTCGATGGGGGGACGAACCTGGCTAAATGATGATTATGCAATCGGCGCGAAGCTGAACAAATACGCCGGCGGACAATATGGTCCAAGCTACTCATTTTCCTCTGCGCTGGTTACGCTCGAGCGCGCATGGTAGCGCGCAAGGTACTTCGCTACGCGCTGCTGGCGTCGCTCATTGCAGCGATCTCGGTCCTCGCCACCATGGCGTTCTGGCACATCGTCCATTCGAGCGGCTTTTCCATCGCGCCGCTCCTTCAAAGCTTCATCCTGACCGCAATCGGCGGCTATCTGATGCTGTTTTTGCTGGTCATCTCGTTGCGCTACGCCGGTTTAATCTTCTTTTCGTTGTCTGAACATTTCACCCGCCTGACCACGACCGATGACAGTTACGTCTCGACGCAGGTTGATTTGTCATCCCTGCCCATGGTGACCATCGTGGTACCGGCCTACAACGAGGGTCTCGTCATTCAGGCAGCGCTCCGATCCCTTTTGCAACTCGAATACATTAACTATGAAATCATCGTAGTCGACGACGGATCCAGCGACGACACCTATGAGCAGGCGCTTGCCGTCGCGCGCGAAAGCCGCCGGATACCGATCCGCGTCGTGACGCAGAGAAATGGCGGCAAGGCCGATGCGCTCAATACCGGCGCATCCCATGCGCGCGGCGAGTTGATCCTCAACATGGATGGGGACACCAAACTCGCGGTGGATTCACTGCGTCACGCAGTCAAGCACTTTGAAGACCCTAACATCGGCGCCGTCGCGGGCAACGTAAAAGTTCTCAACCGGGAAAACCTGCTGACGAAACTGCAAGCGCTCGAATATGTCGAAGGTCTTGCCATGGCGCGGACTGCGCAAAGCTTTATTCGAATGGTCAGCATTGTCCCGGGACCCCTGGGCTTGTTTCGCAGGTCTGTCCTTGCCGAGGCGGGCGGTTATGACAGCGACACCTACGCGGAAGACTGCGACCTGACCATCAAGATCCTGCTCAATGGCTGGCGCATCGGCTATGAGGATAAATCCGTCGCTTACGTCGAATCGCCGAACAAGCTGCTCGACTTGCTGCAGCAACGCTATCGCTGGACTCGCGGGATGCTGCAGGCGCTGCGCAAGCGCAGCAGTGCGCTCTGGCACCCGCGCAGATCTTTGACGAATTTCTTGCTCATGTGGTACATGGTGTTCGAAGTCATCATCTGGCCGTTTTCCACGGTGCTTGGAAATGTCTTCTTTCTGTATGTCGGCCTAAAATATGGCCTGGCCACCTTGTTGCTGTTCTGGTGGTTGCAACTCACGCTGCTCGACATCGTTTCCGCGATGTATTGCATTTTTCTTGAAGACGAGGATTTGTCGTTGCTTTTATATGTCGTGTTGTTCCGGCTGTTTTATATGGTCGTCGTTGACTTCAGCAAGCTGTTTGCGGTGGTCGAGGAGTTCATGGGTATCGGGATGACCTGGGGCAAGCTTAAACGTGTCGGGAGACTCTAATGGACGTCGTATCTATCTTCGCGCTGATCATATTGATTCTGTCGATCATCACCCTCCTGGTCGGCGTTGCGGCGTATCTCGCATTCAAGATCCGGCAGTCGCGCGGGAGGTCGGTCAAGGTGCATGGCGGCAGTGATGCGGATTCGGAAGCTATCTTCCTGAAACGCTATCGTCCGGGCGGTTCGACCGACAACACGCACACGGGATAGGTCGATGCCCAAAACCAGGCATCTCCTGAACGGCACGGCCGGAACGCCGGAAACAGGGCCAGCAAGGAAGCGCAGTAACGTACCGGTCGTCCTCACGCTGTTCTTCGTACTCGCCGGACTGATCTATTTCAGCGCGGCGCCGCTGCTGCGAAATTTCGATCCGAAGTTCCACTGGCTGACCGCCGCGCGCTCCATGTCCGCGAGCGGCCATGTCATCTATCTGTCCGAAAATACCGCAGCGCATTTCCGGTCGGTCGGAGGAAACTACGAGCAATTGACATCGCCGTGGAAAAGTTATTTTGCGGCCAGAAAAATGTCCGTTTCGACCATTACCGATCTCAAGGATCTCGGCTCGAACTCCCGCGCAACATTGATCCTCCCATCGGCTGTATCGCTCGCAACCGACGAGCGGGAACAAATTCTTGCGTTCCACAACCGCGGCGGATCCATTCTGTCAACTTGGGCGACTGGAAGCTGGTCCCCTCCGGCGCAGTGGGTCGGCTGGGACTTCCTCAATAGCCTGGGAGGCAACGTGACCGGCGATTCCGGCACAGGCCTGAGCAAGTTTCTCCTCGTGCAGGGAGAAACTCCCGTCACCTTCAGCATCGACGCGGGCGAACGGATTCCCCTTCTCAGCGCGACGGAAAAGATATTGCTCTTCAAGGGCGGCCCCTCGTCGGCGGGCCGTCTGGTCAATTGGGAGCGACTGGCTGAACCCGGAATCGCAGACACGAATAGCATCGTGCAATTCAACGAGGCGACAGACAAAAAGGGCCGGGTGGTACTTTTCGGCTTTTCGGAAAACTCCTGGTCCGCTGCGCCTGAAAAGATTTTCCCGCTAATCGATAACTCCCTGAGCTGGCTGATGCACCGCCCGGCCATCGTACTTGCAGACTGGCCCAATGCGTATGCTGCGGCCCAGGTGCTTGAAATGGATACGGAGGACGGGTTTCCGTTCGCTGAAGACCTTGCAGCACTTGCCAGAAGCAAAGATGTTCCCGTGTCGTTTTTCGCGCTGACCTCGGTCGCAAAACAATTTCCCGAAGTGCTTCAACGCTTAAGCAAGGACCATGAAATCGGCTTTCACGGTGACGTGCATGACGGATTCAAGGGGCAGGCCGCGCCGCTTCAGCTCCAGCGGATTCGCACGATGCAGGCCGACATTGATCAGTTACTGGGCCCGAGTCCGGATCGCGTCGGATTTCGTCCACCGAAGGAAGAATACGACGCGTTGACGCAGGAGGTACTTCGGAACAATGGCATTCAGTATGACGTCATCGATCCGAACTCAACCGATGCTCGACTTCCTTTCATCGCGAAACCAATCGATTCGGATCCGGAAAAAAGTTTGATCTCCCTGCCCCGCACGCAGAGAGACGATCTGAACATGCTCGCAAAATCCCGGGATCCGGTCGTACTTGAAAATGCGCTGTACGAGGATCTTGATATCGCGGTAGAGAGCGGCGGGTTGGCGTTGCTGAGCGTTCACAGCCAGAATTTCGCCCCGGGATCCCCGCTGGCCCAGGCGTTGCCCCGTTATCTCGACTACCTCAACACGCTACGATCGAAACTGTGGCTGACCGACACGGGCTCCGTCGCACGATGGTGGCGCGCCAGATCCAGGGTAACGGTGAGTTCCATCCCGAGGGGGGAAAACGTCGAAATGAGCATGACGGTGCGCGGCACGACCCCCATCGACAACCTGGTGCTCATCGTGATGACCCCAGTGCTAGGCACCGCGCCAAAAATCTCGGCGCTAAAGGTCGGCATGCCTTCACCAAAGATCGAGATGATGGACACGCTACGCTACCGCATCAACTTCCCGAGCATGCCGCCCGGAAACTATTCTTATCAAGTGACGTTCTAAACGGGATCGGCGATGTCTAAAAGGTGAATGTGTCGCCGTAAACCGTAATGGTGATGGGCTTGAAAAGATCGTAGTTCTTTTCCTCGAAGATCTTGCGAATCGCTCGCGCCCGATCGACTGCATCCAGAAATATCGGGCCATACGCCTTATTCGCCGGAGCACGCAGATCCTGCTCCCGCATGTCAATGAATGCATCCAGCCATTTCACTTCATCAACGCCGCTGCCGGGGGTACCCCCGGCGGCTTGATTCGTTCGGGCGACGATCTGGCTCAACGAATCGTGATCTTCTCCGTAACCATGCTGGATACCTGCCTCATAAAGTGCCGCACGGGACAGGGGCAACTTCAGACCGAGCGACACTGCCATCGCCTTGGCCGACTGCCGGTAGAGCCTTTCGTTCACGAGATCCTGAGCCTTTCTGAACAAGGGATCCCGCTCGGCCGCGAGCGGCCAATCCGACGCGAGCCCGGCAATGCGTCGTGTAGACGCGGTGTGCAAAACAGAGTGAAGCGGCTCGATATACTTGCTCAGCATTGAGCCGGGCCGCAGCTTTTCATACTCTTTCAGCACCTCGAGCATATCGCCCGTCCTGGAGGTGAAGCCGGCGCGCCCGGCAGTAAATCCATTACCGTCACCGATATCCTTGATAAATCCGTACTGGATCTCAAGCGTACTGTTTTCAAAAATGCTGACGAGGCTATCCTCGACGACAGTCAGGCGATCCGTGTTCTGCGACTTGATGACATCTCCTGCATGCGCGAAGTTGGAGAACAGGATCGGAGACAGCACCACCAGCAGCGCGGCGCACACCGATCTAACGCGTTGGATTCTGTTCATGGCACAGCCTAATGACTCAGCCGCCAGGAAGGTCTTCGATATTTACAGATACGCTGTGTCATCGACGCCCTCAATTCAGTAAGTCGCCTGGTTGCGCGCAAACGGATATTTGCGAAAGGCTGAACTTGTCGGTCTTTCCGGGGAACAATCGCACCTTGGCGTATCCCGCCCCACCAGACGGTAAGGCAGCGCGAAGCACGTGGTCCCGGGCATCCCCGGATGCACTGAAAGAAATCCGGCGGGCGTCTCCTCCGGAGCCGATGACCTCCAGCGTCAGGCCTTTCGTACCCGTTGCGGTCATGCGCGCAGATACATAGTCGAGGCTTGTCGCCGGCGGGTTAAACGTGATTTCGACAAAATCGGCCTCCGTTGTACCGCTTGCCGAAATGGAATCGGCTGTCATGTCCTGCGCAACGGAAGCGAGCCCGGCTTTCGCGATCGACGGCTTGACGGCCGACGGCTTGCAGGTTCGCTGTATCCAGGCCGAAACACGCAGCAGCCAGTCGACGTTGCCACTGACAAACTGCTTGTCACGGTATTCGAAGGCCGGTGGCGCGGTCAGTTCCTGCTCGACCGCTTCCCAGATGAACAGGCGAGGCGGGTCGAGCTGGAATTTGTCGCCACTCACGTAGGATTCGATCAGGCCAACCCACGGCCCCTTGTCCTCGGGCACCGACATCGCGAGGATGTCTCGCTGCAGGACAAAGCGCAGCGCGTCCGGGAACATGGTCCAGTCGGCGGAATAGCTTGACCCGCCAAGGACGACCTTCGGACCGGAGTTAGCCGTCACACCGTTGCCGGCGGACGCGACTCGCGTGACGTCAAACAGCAACGACTGCTCTGGCGGCAGCCTGGCGGCATTCGGGAGTTTGCTCGCGAGGTCGCCTGGCGCGAGCGTGGTCAACTGCTGGCGAAATTCCATCTCGTACTTTTCCGCAGGCGTTGATTGGTACGCTGCGTCCAGCACCGGGGATTCCAGTACCCCCTTCTTGATTGCCTCAGCGGCGACCAACGCCCCCATCGGGGACCAGTGTGTGTCCCCTTTCATGAAAAGCGGTGACGTGGTCTTGCGCAGCGGGCTTTGCGATAACGCCGCATTGAGGTCAATGACACGCACCTTCCTGGATTTCAATTTCGCAAGGATGCGGTCATAGTTTCCTTGCATAGTCCCCGACATCTTCGACTTCGCTGGCAAGAATTGGGGATAGACCCGCATCTTCGCCGGGACCACGGCGTAGACCATCTGAACTCCGTTGGCCTGCAACAGGCCGTTGAGCCGCCCGACCAAATCAATCGATGTATCGATATCCCGCTCCACATCCGGGCCTACGACTTCCTGGCTGAAAAAAAGCCAGTTGTCTTTTCCGACGATGACTTTCGGCTCATCGGCGAGCGAAGCCTGAGGAAAGATCAGGCAGATCCAAGCCCACGACAACGCAAGGAGAATTTTCATGATTAGACGCATTTGATCAACTTATACAGTTCAAGATTAAGAGTGCGTTGGCATTGCTGGAGCCGTTGCGTCGATTTTATCCTGCGCAGGGGACAATCCCCATGGCGCAAGGTGTTCGTTTGCTCAACCAGGGAAATGGGAAAGTCAATGCAGGACAACAGGCATTGCGATGTCCGGGATATGGTCATCCCGGTCTGGGCCATACGAATCCGATCCATTGCTCTGGATTTGGGGGACGTTTGAGTCGTTCCGCTATTTTTAGAGCGATCGCCCTTTATCGTCGGCACAACGGGCGAAGGCAGGCGCGCCTCGAAATCGACCTCACCCTCTATTCTTCGGCCTTCATCCCCGTCGCCTCGGCCACCTTGAACCAGCGCTGTACCTCGGCCTTGATGAACGCGTCAAACTGCGCCGGTGTGGAGCCCACGGGCTGCGCGCCCATGTCCGCGAGTCGCTTGGCGACGCCGGGATCCTTCAGCGCGGCCACCACCTCGCGGTTGATCTTGTCGACGATATCGCGGGGCATGCCCAGCGGCCCGACGATGCCCTGCCACTCTGCCACGTTAAAGCCGGGAACCGTGTCTGCCAGCGGAGGGACCTCCGGCAGCAATGGGATCCTGTCCTTGCTGCTGACGGCGATCGGGATCAACTGGCCGCCCTTGATGAAACCGATGGACGACGGCACCGTCGCAAACAGCGCGGTAATCTCGCCGGTCACGGCAGCCTGCACCGATGCGCCGCCCGACTTGTACGGCACATGGACCATCTTGATGCCAGTCTCGGCCTTGAACAGCTCCCCCGCCAGGTGGTTGATCGTTCCATAGCCTGCAGAGCCGTAGTTCAGCGCGTCGGGTTTCGCCCGGGCCAGGGCGATCAACTCAGCGGCCGTCCTCACGCCAACCTTGGGATTCACCACCAGCGCGGTTGGTACGTCCACGAGTTTGACGATCGGGGTGAAATCCTTGGTCGGATCAAATGGCAACGTCCGAAACCGGAAGAGCGCCGGGTTTGCACCGAAGCCGATGGTGGCCATCAACAACGAGTACCCATCCGGTGCTGACTCGCGCACGTTCATCTGGCCGACAATTCCGCCGGCGCCAGCGCGGTTTTCCACGATCATCTGTTGTCCGAGCGTCGTGCTGAGCCTGCTGGCCAGGACGCGGGCGACGAGATCGGTCGCGCCGCCCGGGCCGAACGGAACGACGAGCCGAACGACACGGTTCGGGTAGTCGTTGGCCCAAACGGGTGCGTGAACTGCGCTTGCGCCCAGGGCGGCAAACGGAAAAGCCACAATCCTTCGGCGGGTCAGATCAGTCATTTTGTCTCCGGTCATGGTCTTTGCGTGCGGCATATCGCACGAGTCAAGACTCTTGTCATGTTGTAGATACAGAATAGCGGCATGCCGCCGTAAGGCAACCCTCACCTGCAAATTGTTGTAACGAAAAGTTCCACACGACCGCCGCAACCAATACAACCACCGCGATCATGCCTCGATCGCCTCCGACAAGTGCCGAATGACGGCGATGCCCTTCCCGCTGCCGTCGCCGAAATGCCGCAGGCAGGCAAAGACATCCCCCGTGCTTGAGCCAGCGGTGCTCTCGACCAGGGCCGTGAACTTGGTGCGCATGTCGTCCCAGGTCATGGGATTGCCGGGATGCCCCTTGGCCACGGGCACATCGATTTCGAGTATTCGACCGTCGTCGAACTCCACCGACATGGCGGCCGACGAGAACGAGTAGGCGTCGCCCACCTCAACCCGCACTTTGGCTGCAGTCCGGTGCACGGCGGGGTCGTCGACGACCCGGTCGAAATCGGACGCGGAGATTGCGTAGTCATGCAAGGCGAGCGCGACGCAGTATTTGAGATCGAATTTGCCCACGAGCGGCGTTGCGGGCGGGCCGTTGCAACGGCCAGTCACCTGCTCGGCCAGCGCCCCGACTTTCGCCAGGATCGTGCGAACACGGGGAAGATCCTGCGGTGATAGCCTGAGGCCCATTGCCGCGTCGATGCAAGGATGGGTCAGGTGGCAGGCCGCGTACGGCTTGAAACTGTTGTTGAGGATTTCCCAGTCAGAGAAGTCCGCAGGCTGAATCAAGGCACTGCCGTCCTGAATGATGGGCCGGTTCAATTTTCCACCCGGCTCAAAGAGATCGGTCGCGCCGACGAATCCGCCGGCCGCGAGTTGCGCGGCCAGGATGCCATCCATCGCGGCCTTGCCTGCGTGAAACGGCTTGGACATCGTGCCAAACGATCCCACCAGCCCACTGACCTGGGTGGCTGCCACGCCCAGCGCATTGCGCGTCGCCGCAAAATCGAGCTTTAACAGCACAGCAGCGGCCCCCGCTGCTGCAATCCGGCCAAAGACGCCAGTCGCATGGAACCCGCGCGCAGTCACCGCCTCGCCCAAGCCATACCCCACGCGCGCCGCCGCCTCGAATCCGGTCACGAACGCGGCAAGCATGGCAGACTCCCCGGCGCCCAGTTCTTCCCCGAGCGCCAGGGTCGCCGCCCAGAGCGGGCCACTGGTGTGCGTGTTGCCCGAGACATAGGTATCGTCGAAATCCAGGCAATGCGCCAGCGTCCCGTTGCAAAGCGCAGCCACCGGCGCACTCGCCTGCCCGCCCAGCAATAACGTCGAGCGTCCGTCGCCGCCCCAGGATCGCGTCACCGAACGCACGATCTGCGCCGCGTTCTCATGACGGGCGCCCGTGCAAACACCGACCCAGTCCGCGAGGCAAAGTTGCGCCATCTCGACGACTTGCGCCGGCATCGCCCTCGTTGCGCCCTCACAGACAAACCGCGCGATCGAATCGGAGTTCGAAATTTGTTGGTCAGTCACGGTAGCGTCTCCGGCGCGAGGCCTTAAATGACTTTTGTCTCGCGAAACCGCGAAATATCGCCTTCGCCATAGCCCAGCTCCTTCAGGATCTCATCGGCATCCTGACCGAGCTGTGGCGCCGGCCGACGCTCATCCTCCACCAAACCGGCCCGGAACAGCGGATTGACGAGGTAAGGGATGCGGCCTTCGGTCGGATGATCGATGTAATCCACCATCCGGCGCTCCTTGACGTGGTCAAGCGAGAGCGATTCGAGCGGCGTGACGATCGGGCAAATCGCAATGCCGGTTTCGTTCATGCGATCCATGAGCTCCTGCCATGTATGCGCGGCGCAATAGTCGGAGATCGCCTTGCGGTAAATCGGGCCATTTTCACCGTGGTCGCTGAGCCTGGCAGTCGGCGACTCGTTGGGATCGTAAAGATCCATGCGATCCACGAGCTTGCAGAATTCACCCCACGCCTTATGCTCGAGCAGTGAAACCGCAACCGGCTTGCCATCCTTGCTCAGGTGGGTCGAGTAGCGCGGATTGCCGCCGAAGGTCTCCATGCGCGGTTCGCCGCTGAACCCGGCGGCACGCGCCATCTCCGAGCTGAGCGGAATCAGCGTCATTGGATAAAGTGCCTCGAACATGGAAAGATCGATTTCGCAGCCCACGCCGGTCTTGGCGCGCTGCGCAATCGCCGCCTGCACGCCGATGACCGAGAACAGCGCGCCCGCATAGTCGGCCGCCTGGAAGCCCGGCACTTCGGGTGGATTCTGGACGTCGAGCGCGCAGCCAAGCGAGCCCGTCATGCCCTGGATCACAAGGTCGTGCCCGGCGATATGCGAAAGCGGCCCGTGCTGGCCGAAGCCGGTAATGGAGCAGTAAATGACGCGGGGGTTGTAGGCGTTGATGGTCGGATAGTCGATGCCCAGGCGCTTGGCGACGGCGGGCCGGTAGGTTTCGAAGACGACGTCGGCGGTCTCGAGGAGCTTGCGGGAAATCGCGCGGCCCTCGGGCGTGGCCAGATCAAGGGCAATGCTGCGCTTGTTGGCATTGACCTGATTGAAGTAGACGCTGTTCTCGCGGTAGGACGGCACGTTATGCCGGCTGGGGTCACCGACGACCGGGGGCTCGACCTTGATGACGTCGGCGCCGAGTTCCGCAAGCATCTGCGTGGCCCACGGCCCCGGCAGCAACCGGCTGAAGTCGATGATACGGATGCCCTGCAGGGGCAGTGTTTGCTTGGAAGACATGAAAGCAGCCTGATGTTGGATGTTCGTGGGGCAAGTCTAACCGCGGATTGCTCAAGGGCCACGCCTGGCCGATGCGACCCGGAGGCGCTTCCGGCGCCGGGGCAATATTGCACGATTTCTACAAGATGGCAACGTTCAGGTCAACAGGGCGTGGCAACATCCTGATCGACCAGACCGCTGATTCGCGGCCCCGGTTTGCACCACGTGGACAGGCTGCTAGCATTGCGGGTCATGTGCGGCGATGCCCTATTGCCGCTCACCTTGCAGGCAGCGACAGCGCGAACCGACAGGAGGCTATGCCGTGGACGAACGCAAACGACCGCTCGAAGGGTTTCGGGTGCTTGACCTGGCGACGATGGTCGCCGCGCCCTATTGCGCTTCGATCCTCGGGGAGTTCGGCGCCGAGGTGATCAAGGTCGAGATGCCGGGGCGCGGGGATCCGCTGCGCGCGTTCGGCCTGCGCTCGGGCACCGGATCGAGCTTCAACTGGCTGAGCGAAGCGCGCAACAAGCGATCGATCACGCTGGATTTGCGCACGCCAAAAGGCGCGGACATCGCCCGTAAACTGGTGGCGCAGTCCGACATCGTCACCGAAAATTTTCGCCCCGGCACACTCGATCGCTGGGGCCTGGGTTTTGAAGCGCTGCGCGCGCTTAAGCCTGACCTTGTCATGGTCAGCGTCTCGGCCTATGGCCAGGAAGGCCCCTATAAGGACCGCACCGGATACGCCCGGATCGCGCACGGGTTCGGTGGCCTTTCCTGGCTGACCGGCGACGCCGATCGCAAACCTGCCGTCCCGGGCGCCTCGGCACTGGCCGATTACATCTCGGGGGTCTACGCGGCGCTGGGCGCGCTGCTGGCGATCATCGGGCGCGATCGGACAGGCGCAGGCCAGCAGGTCGACGTGGCGCTCTACGAAGGCATTTTCCGGATGATCGACGATCTGGCGCCCGTGTACGCCAAGACCGGCTATGTGCGCCCCAGGCTGGGGCCAGACTCGGACAGTGCCGTCCCGCACAGCAACTACGAAACCGGCGACGGCAAATGGGTGGCGCTCGCGTGTTCGAACGACAAAATGTTCGCAAGGCTTTGCGCAGTGATGCATCGCCTGGATCTGCTCGAACGCTTTGCGCTGGTCAGCGAGCGCCTGAAGCACCGGCAGGAGGTCAACGGCATTGTCGGCGACTGGGCGGCGCAGCATACCCGGGCTGAATTGATGCGGCGCTGCGACGCCGGTGACGTGCCGCTCGGGCCGATCAACAGCATCGCGGATATCTTTGAGGACGAGCATATCCGTGCGCGCAAGACCCTGGAAACCCTGAACGTACCCGGCGAAGGGCCTGTCACGGTCCCCGGCGTCGTCCCCCATCTGCGGAGCACCCCGGGGCGCATCGACACGCTCGGACCCACCCTGGGCCAGCACAATGAGGAGGTCTACCGCGACCTGCTCGGTATGTCCGCGACTGAACTGCAGGACTTGCGCGTCGCGGGCATCATCTGACCCGATACCAGAAACATCGACAGGAACCCGCTATGACCAGCATGAGTGAAGACCAGCAGGCGATCCGCGACAGCGTGCGCGATTTTGTTCGCCGCGAGATCGCCCCGAACGCCGCGCAATGGGACCGAGATTGCGCGATACCAACGCAGGCGCTCGCAGCCCTCGGGGAACTCGGCTATTTCGGCGCATGCATCCCGCCCGACTGGAGCGGCAGCGGGATGGATTTCCTGAGCTACGTGCTGCTGAGCGAGGAGCTCGCCTACGGTGACGCGGGCCTGTGCAACACGATCAACGCGACAAACTCATTTGCCAACAACGTGCTGGCGTTCGGCACGCAATCCCAGAAAGAGCGGTTCATGCGCCCCGTCGTGCAAGGGCGGCACGTGGCCTGCTTGCTCCTGTCCGAACCGCAGGCGGGCTCGGATGCGGCGAACCTGCGCACGCGCGCCGAGCTGCGCGGCGACCGTTATGTGATCAATGGCAGCAAGTGCTTCATTACCTCGGGCGCGACGGCCGGCGTGTCGCTCGTAATCGCGGTCACGGATCCTGCGGCTGGCAAGCGCGGCATTTCGGCCTTCATCGTGCCGACAGACACGGCCGGCTATGTGGTGTTGCGCAAGGAAGAAAAGCTAGGCCATCGCAGCAACGACACCTGCCAGATCGCGCTCGAAGACCTTGAGGTCCCGGTCGACCAGATGCTTGGCCAGCCCGGCGAGGGGCTCAAGATCGCGCTGTCCGGGCTGGAAGCCAAACGGATCGTGGTCGCGGCGCAATCGGTCGGCGTGGCGCAGGCCGCCCTTGAGGCAGCCACAGGCTACGCGCTCGAGCGTGAGGCATTCGGCAAGAAAATCTTCGATCACCAGGCAGTGGCGTTCTCGCTGGCTGACATGGCCACGGACGTCGAAGTCGCGCGCCAGATGTGCTTGCACGCCGCGCGCATGAAGCAGGACGGCGTTCGTTGCGCGCGCGAAGCCTCGATCGCCAAGCTGTTTGCGTCGCAGATGTGCGAGCGCGTCTGCTCGGCGGCCATCAAAGTCCATGGCGGGTACGGATTCCTGAACGCCTACCCCGTCGAAAAATACCTGCGCGACGCGATGGTGTTTCAGCTCTACGACGGCACCAACGAAATCCAGAAAATGCTGATCTCGCGGGAGCTGCGCAACGCAAACGGCTGACCAGGTGCGCGGCAAGACCCGTCGTTCAGGACGGGAGGCTTCCAAGGCGAGGCCGGGATGCGCCTCCTGCCGGGGCGGTCTCTATTTCGCGGCCTTGCGCGCTGCCTTCTTATCCATGAAGTCCTTGACGGCGGCGGCATGCTCCCCGGTTTTGTGCGCGATGGCCTGATAGGCGGCAGACAACTCGAGCAGGTTGGCAAGCGACGATTGCTGGCCTTCGCGCAGCAGTCGTTTGGTCATGCGAACGGCCGGCCCTGAATTGGCGGCGATCTTGCGCGCAAGCGCACGCGCGGTGGGCAACAGATCCTCGGCTGGCACCACGCGCGAGACGAGCCCCCACTCAAGCGCAGTCCGCGCATCCACGGGCTCGCCGGTAAACGACATTTCGGCCGCGCGCGCCATGCCGATCAGCCGTGGCAGGAACCACGCGCCGCCATCGCCCGGCACAATGCCGATCCGCACGAAGCTTTCAGCAAACGAGGCCTGCTCCGACGCCACCCGCATGTCGCACATGCACGCGAGGTCGCAACCGGCGCCAATCGCAGGGCCCGTGACGGCGGCGATCGTCGGGACTTCAAGCCCGTGGATGGCGAGCGGAAGACGCTGGATCCCGTGACGGTACTCCTGGCGCAGATCCGCGCTGGAATAGTCAGGTCCGATCTGGCGCTCCATTTCGTCGATCTTGCCGCCCGAGGAAAAAATGCTGCCGCTCGACGTAATGATCACCGCGCGCACGACCTGGTCGGTCTCGATGCGCTGGCAGGCATCGAGCAGCGCCTCAACCAGCCCGGTGCCTGTCAGCGCATTGCGCGTCCCGGGGTGGTTCAGCGTCAGCGTCACGACGCCGAGTTCATCCTGTTCGTAATGCAGAATCGATGTCATAGGGTTCCCCTGATTTCTTATTGCGGACAATGTGGATACTACCCAATATTCGTCGGCACAAAAAACCAGCTGCCGAAATGGCATACTCCGCTGAAGGCTGCAGACGATGGCCAGGAACAGAACCGAGGAGACCTTTGCATGAAACTCAAGACCCTATTGCTCGCCAGCCTCAGCCTGCTGATCGGCAGCGTCCAGGCGCAGCCCCAGGCCGACGCCTACCCCAGCAAGCCCATTCGCCTGATCGCCCCCTTCGCGCCGGGCGGCATCACCGATGTCATGGCCCGCGCCGTGGCCATCCGGCTCTCGAGCGAAATCGGCCAACCGGTCATCGTGGAAAATCGCGCCGGGGCGAGCGGTGCCATCGGCTCACTTGCGGCGGCCCGCGCGGAGCCCGACGGATACACGCTGCTCATGGGCAATATCTCGACACTCGGCATCAATCCCGCCGTGATGAAGGATCTTGCGTACGACCCCGTCAATAGCTTCACGCCTGTGTCGCTGGTCGCGGTCCAGCCGCTCATCGTCGCGGTGAGCGTGCAGACGCCAGCCAACAATATGGCCGAGCTGGTTGCGCTCGCGCGCAGCAAGCCGGGCGGCCTTTTTTACGGAACCTCGGGAAGCTCGTACCAGTTGGTGACCGAAGCGTTCAGCGCCGCGCTCGGCATCAAAATGACGCATGTCCCGTTCAAGGGGAGCTCGCCCGCCATCGAGGCGATGCTGAGCAATCAGATCAACGTCATCTTCGACCCATTCTCGACGATCTACTCGCAGGTGCAGGCGGGGCGTGTCAAGGGCCTGGCAATGACAACGCTCAAGCGTTCGGCCATGGTCCCCGCGCTCCCCACGGTGGCCGAGACGGTGCTCCCGGGGTTTGAGGCAAGTTCCTGGCAAGGGGTCGTCGCACCTGCCGGCACACCCGCACCGATCATCGAAAAGCTCAATCGCGCAATCGTGAAGATCCTTTCCACCGAAGAGGTGCGGGAACAATTCGCCAAGCAGGGCGTGGAGCCTTCTCCCACGACGCCCCAGGCCTTCGGCGATTACATTCGCCAGGAACAGGCGCGCTGGAAACAGGTGGCCCAGCAGGCGGGCATCCAGCCGGAATGAGCCGCTAGCGGCCGCAATTCGCCGTTTCTAGAGAAGGCCGGGAAACAGCCCGCCGTCGAGCAGGAGGTTCTGGGCCGTGATGTAGCCCGCCTGTTCGCTGCAGAGAAACGCGCAGGCATCGCCAAACTCGGCAGCCGTCCCCAGGCGTCGCGCCGGGATGGTCGCCACCTGAAGCGCGACTTCCTCCTCAAACGTGCGACCGCTCTTGCGGGCGCGATTGGTGTTGTTGCTGCGCAGGCGATCGGTGTCGAACTTGCCCGGTAGCACGTTGTTGATGGTCACGTTGTGCTGTGCCACCTGGCGCGCGATTCCGCTGACAGCGCCCGTGAGCCCGGCCCTCGGGCCGTTGGACAGCACCAGCATATCGACCGGCGACTTGACCGCCCCGGAGGTGATGTTGACGATGCGACCGAACCGGCGGGCGATCATCGGGTCGATCGTCAGGCGGATCATTTCAAGCGGCGCAAGCATGTTGGTCTCAATGGCCGCAAGCCATTCTTCATGCCGGAAATCACGAAAATCCCCCGGGCTGGGGCCACCGGCATTGGTGATAAGAATATCGACCTGCGGCACCGCAGCCACCAGGCGCTCGCGGTCCTCGGGCCGCGAAACGTCGGCGACGACCGGGATGACCGTCGCGCCGGTCTGCTCGGCAATGCGCCGCGCGCTAGGCTCGATACGATCCGGGGTGCGCGAGGCAACGACCAGATTGACGCCTTCGCGCGCCAGCGACAGCGCGCAGGCGTAACCCAACCCGGCGCTGGCCCCGCACACCAGCGCCCACTTCCCCTTTAGTCCAAGATCCACGGATTTGCCCCGACAAGCTCAGCGGCCGGCGGCAAGCGCCGTCTTGCCCCCGGCGACGCCCAGGTCTGTCTTGGGAATGTCATAGAGCACGACGCGCACGTTCTGCGTCGATATGCCGGTCGACTGCTCGATGGCATTGGCAACCCCGGCGATCAGCGCCGCTTTGAGTTCGTCGCTGCGCCCCTGGATCAGGTTGGCCGTCACCAGTGCCATTTCCTTGCCAGGCTCGCCCGCGACAATGACGTGCTCGGGCGGGATTTCCTGCAGGATGATGCGGATCGACGCGAGCGGCGCACCCACGCTGTCGACGATCGCCTGGGTCATCTTCTGCAGCAATGCGGTCTTTTGCGCTGCACTGAGGCCCTGCGAAATCTGAACGTTAAGTATCGGCATGTTGTGCTATCTTCCACGGTTGAATGGGCGCCTGGCCGGCGCTGTCTCAACAACGTTTATAGCCCAACTTACCCACTGTGTCCTCCCATCCATCCCCGTTCAAGAGCAAAGGCGGCCTCACGCGCGTGCTCAATGCGCTGCGGTATTCGATGCAAGGCTTCTTGGCGGCAGTCAAATATGAAGCCGCGTTCCGCCAGGAGCTGATGCTCGCGGTCGTCTTGACGCCCTGCGCCTTCTGGGTCGGCCAGAGCGGGATGCAAATCACGCTGCTGCTCGCGTCGCTGCTGCTGGTGCTTATCGTCGAATTGCTGAACTCTGCCATTGAGGCCGTCGCGGACGCCGTCTCGCTCGAGGCGAACCCGCTGATCGGCAGGGCCAAGGATCTTGGCAGCGCCGCAGTGATGCTGAGCCTGCTCACTTCGCTTCTCATGTGGCTCGCCCTGCTGGTCAACCGGTTGCATCCGTTCCTTTAATCCTGGTTTTTAGCGCACCATGTCCTTTACCGAGAAACTCTCCGCCGCCTGGGACCAATCCCGCTCATTGCTCATGGTGGGCCTGGATCCGGATGTGACCCGATTGCCCGACGAGCTCAAGGAGCGACCGGACGCGATTTTCGAGTTCTGCCGCCGCATCGTGGACGCCACCGCGCCCTACGTCTGTGGATTCAAGCCCCAGATCGCCTATTTCGCGGCGGCCGCGGCCGAGCACCAGCTTGAAGACCTGTGCGCTTATATGCGCGAAAAATATCCGAATCTGCCGATCGTGCTGGACGCCAAGCGCGGCGATATCGGCGCCACGGCGACGCAATACGCCCAGGAGGTCTTTGGCCGTTACGGCGCCGATGCGGTTACCGTGAGCCCTTACCTTGGCGCCGATTCGGTCGAGCCCTATTTGCAGTGGGGCGATCGCGGCGTGATCGTGCTGTGCAGGACATCCAATCCCGGTGGCTCAGACCTGCAGTTCCTGGTCACCGATGGCGTTCCGCTGTATTTGCGCGTGGCCGATCTTGTCGCGAACAAATGGAACACGAACGGGCAGTGCGGCCTGGTCGTCGGCGCGACCTTTCCCAATGAGCTTGCGGCGGTGCGCAAGGCGGTGGGGGACTCCGTCCCCCTGCTGGTGCCCGGAATCGGCGCCCAGGGCGGCGACATCGCAGCGACCTGCGCGGCAGGTTGCAATGCACGCGGCACTGGCATGATGATCAATTCGTCGCGGGCGATCCTGTACGCGTCGGGGTCCGGGCACTGGACAGAATCAGCTGCCGTTGCAGCGCGACAGACACGCGACGCGATCAACGCCCATCGTTGAGCAGTGCGATCGCCGACTCCAGGGCGAACGCAACTGCGGCGGCGCGCACCGCCTGCCGGTCCCCGGGAAACACCCGGGACGCGGCACAAACCACCAGGTCATCTTCCACACGGCGCGCAAAGCCGAACCACACCAGGCCGACCGGCTTGGTGGCGGTGCCCCCGCCGGGGCCAGCAATGCCCGTCGTGCTCAAGGCCAGCGTCGCGCGCGGCGCCTCGGCCAGTATGCCCGCCGCCATCTGGCGCGCGACCTCTTCGCTCACCGCGCCGAAATGCGCAATGGTCTGGCTGACCACGCCCAGCTGGCGCTCCTTGGCGTCGTTGCTATAGGTGACCCACCCCTGGTCGAACCAGCCGCTGGAGCCCGCGACTGAGGTCACCGCGCCTGCCAGCAAGCCGCCCGTGCAGGACTCGGCCGTTGCCAGCCAGCCATGCTGCGCCAGCAGCAACTCGCCCAGGCGCCTTGAAAGGATTTCGATCGTGGATTGCATGCCTTAAGGCCGTGAGTGTCAGAGTGGAGCGCCAAGCCGGATCAGCACGGCCATGACGAGCAAGGTGTAGCCTGCAGCCAGAATATCATCGACCATGACGCCCGTGCCACTCTTGAGCCGCGCATCGACCTGACGGATCGGCGGCGGCTTGGTCACGTCGAAAAGCCGGAACAGGACAAACGCAACGGCCTGGGCAGCGAGGGTATCGGGCACGAGCCACAGGATCAGCCAGAAGGCGACCATCTCGTCCCACACGATACCGACATGATCCTCGACGCCCAACTGCCTGCCGACGCGCCCCGCGGCCCAGCAACCATAGACGAAGGCGAACGCGAGAAAGAGCGCGATATCCCGATCACTTACGGATGACGCGGCGGCCTCCCAGAGCATCCAGCCCATCAGCGTGCCCCAGGTGCCGGATCCGGGTCGCAGCAACCCGCTGCCCAGGCCGAACATCAGCAGGCGGCCACCATCGGCGAACACCCAGGACGCCTTCGGCCAGGTCGTGCGGTGGCGGCTGGAAACGGGCACACTTGATCCTGCCGGCGTCTGTTGGGTCATGGGGTCACCTGAAATGATCAAAACCGAGCGGGAGATTCTGCAATGGAGCGCCCGTGCGGTCGCACACCCGCAGGCCTCGACCGGCAACGATGCGCCCGATGCGCGTCACAGGCACCGCCACCTCGCGCGCAGCCTGTTCGATGGCATCGCGCGCAGCAGGCGCGGCAGTAAAGCACAGCTCGTAGAGATCGCCGCCGGCCAGCGCGGCCTGTCGCACGATGGCTTCGGGCAACGGTGCGAGCGCAGGATGCAAGGGTAGTGCGGCCTCGTCAAGCTGCGCGGCAACGTCGCTGGCCTTCAGGATATGGCCCAGATCCTGAAGCAGCCCGTCAGAGACGTCGATCGCCGCGTGCGCGATCCCGGCAATCGCAAGGCCGAGCGCCAGGCGAGGCTGCGGCCATTCGAGCGCGGACCGGGTATATGCGAGCACGTGCGCATCCAGCGCAAGCGTGCCCGCCAGCATGCGGCAGGCAACGTCGGGGGCGCCGAGCTGGCCGGAGATCCAGATGTCGTCGTCCAATTGCGCCGCATTGCGCCGCAGTACACGCGCCGGATCAACGACACCGAACACGGTGACGCTCAGCGTGATGTCGTGCAGGCTGCGCGTGGTGTCGCCGCCGACCAGCGGGCACGCATGGAGATCGGCCAGCGCGTAGAAGCCCGCCGCAAAGCGATCCACCCATTGCGCATCGATGCGCGCAAGGCCGAGCCCGAGCACACAGGCGAGCGGCGTGGCGCCCATGGCAGCCAGATCCGACAGGTTGACCGCAAGCGCCTTGTGGCCGAGCGCCCGCGGATCGACATCGGAGAAAAAATGGCGTCCCTCCAGCAACAGATCGGTGCTGGTCGCAAGCCGCTTGCCCGGCGGGATATCGAAGAGTGCGCAGTCATCGCCGCCGCCGATCATGCCGGCGGGGACAGGACGCATGAACGCCCGCGCGATCAGTTGGAATTCAGACAGGTCGGCCATGTGTCGGTGCCTGTGAACGGCCGGATGGACCGCAGGCCGCTAGCGGCGTGCCGCGCCCGCCCGGACTTCGGTCGAGCGGGTCTCGGCGGCGAGCTTATCCAGCACGCCGTTGACGAACTTGAACCCGTCTGTGCCGCCGAAGGACTTGGCAAGCTCCACAGCCTCGTTGATGGCGACCCGATACGGAACTTCGACGTGGTGCACAAGCTCGAAAGTGCCGATGAGCAGGATGCCGTGCTCGATCGGTGAAAGCTCGGCGAGCGGGCGATCGATATAGGGCACGAACTTCTCGCGCAACGCGGGGGCTTCCCGCATGACGCCGTGAAGAAGCGTCTGGAACCAGGCAGCATCGGCCTGGCCGAACTCCTCCTCCTCGTCGCGCAAGTGGGCCTCGATCTCGCCTGCGTCATCGGTGGCGTCGCTGCCGCGCAGCAGCCAGGCGTAAATGCCCTGCAAGGCAAGCTCGCGCGCGCGACGGCGTGCGCTGCGCGGCGATGGCGCGCCCGATGCGTTACTTGCGCTCATCAGCCTCATCCGCTTCGTCGTCTTCGTCTTCGTCATCGGGCTCGGGCTCGAGCGCGGCAACCAGATTCGCCATTTCGACGGCGCACTGTGCGCAATCGCGCCCCTTGTCGGCGGCACGCGCCTCAGCCTGCTCGTCGGTTTCGGTGGTGAGGACGCCATTGGCGACGGGAATGCCCGTCTCGATCGCTACGCGCGACATCGCCGCCGCGCTTTCGTTGCTGACCACCTCGAAATGATAGGTTTCGCCGCGGATCACGGCGCCCAGGGCAATCAGGGCATCGAACTCGAAGGTTTCGGCCATCTTGGCCAGGGTCACGCCCAATTCGAGGGCGCCCGGAACCGTCACGACCATGATGTCGCGCTCGTCGACACCGAGTTCGGCAAGCTCCTGCAAGCAGGCATCGAGCTCGATCATGCCGATGTCCTCATTGAAGCGTGCGCGGACGATGCCGATATGCAGCCCTTCGCCGTTCAAGTCCGGTGTAAGCGTGTACGGGCTCATGGTGGTCATCCTAGGTGTTGCGGGTGGAAGGTTCGTAATCGTAACCGGTAATGTCGAGGCCGAAGCCCGGCATGATGCTCGGCATCTTGAGCGGGCGCGACAGCAGGCGCATCTGGCCTACGTTCAGGTCGCGCAGGATCTGCGCGCCGATGCCATAGGTGCGCAAGTCGACGCGCGAACCCGGCCGATGGGATTTTTCGTCTGGGCTCGCGGACCAGCTGGCGATCCGGGCGAACAACGGGTCGGTCGATGCCTGGCAGTTGAGCATGACCATCACGCCCGCTGGCGCAGCCTTGATCGCCTGAAGCGAACGACCCACGCTCCAGCTGTGCCCGGCGCCACTGACATCAAGAATATCGAGCAGGGTTGCCGGCTCGTGCACCCGAACGAGTGTTTCGCGATGGGGATCGACCTCGCCTGAAACCAGAGCCAGGTGCGGAAACCCCGCCACCGTGTCGCGATACGCGACCGCCTTGAAAACGCCCCAGGGGGTTTCGAGCTCGCGCGTGCCGATACGCTCGACGACCGACTCATGCTCGCTGCGGTACTGGATCAGATCGGCGATCGTGCCGATCTTAAGCCCGTGCTCGCGACTGTAGGCAATCAGGTCTGGCAGCCGGGCCATCGTGCCGTCGGGCTTGAGGATCTCGCAGATCACCGCCGCCGGGGTGAGCCCGGCCATGGCGGTCAGGTCGCAGCCCGCCTCCGTGTGGCCTGCGCGCACCAGTACGCCGCCGGGAACCGCACGCAACGGAAAGACATGCCCGGGTTGCACGAGATCTGACGCCTTGGCATCGCGCGCGACGGCGACCCGGATCGTGCGGGCGCGGTCAGCGACCGAAATCCCGGTCTCGACGCCCTCAGCTGCCTCGATGGAAACCGTGAAATTGGTGCCGTACGTAGTGCCGTTACGGTTGGACATCATGGGCAGTTCAAGCTGGCGGCAGCGCTCTTCCGTGAGCGTGAGGCAAACGAGGCCGCGCGCATGGGTAACCATGAAATTGATCGCCTCGGGTGTGACGAATTCGGCCGCCATGACGAGGTCGCCCTCGTTTTCGCGATCCTCCTCGTCGACCAGGATGACCATGCGGCCGGCGCGCAGTTCGGTGACGATTTCGGCCACGGGTGAAATGGCGGAATCTGGGATCGGCGGGCGGGACGGTTGTGCAGACATTGGGGTCACAGTAAGGCGCGGGCAAACGCGTATTATAGAATCGTTGTCAGAATAGCCCCGGCTGACCCATGCGCCCACTCGACAACCTCTCCAAACCTGATGCTGCAAAGATCCGCTTTGTGCTGTCGGACATTGACGACACCATCACGACCGAGGGGCGCCTGACGGCGCAGGCTTATCTCGCGCTTGAGCGTCTGACGCTCGCGGGGATCACGGTCATCCCGATCACCGGCCGGCCTGCCGGGTGGTGTGACCATATCGCGCGGATGTGGCCCGTATTTGGCGTTGTCGGCGAAAACGGGGCCTTCTACTACCGCTACGACCGCCAGGCGCGCAAGATGCATTGCCACACCTGGGCTAACGCCTTGCACCTCGCCGAAAGCCGCCGGCGGCTCGATGCGCTGGCGGGCGACATCCTGCAGGCGATCCCGGGTTGCGCGCTCGCGAGCGACCAGGCGTACCGCCTGGCGGACCTCGCCATCGACTTCTGCGAAGACGTCGCGTCACTGCCGGAGTCTGACGTGAGGCGCATTGTCGGGCTCTTCGAGGCCGCGGGCGCCCATGCCAAGGTGAGTTCGATCCATGTCAACGGCTGGTTCGGCGACTACGACAAGCTCTCCATGACGCGCACCTTGTTCGCGCGCGAATTCGACGTGCGACTCGAGGATCACCTCGACGAAATCCTGTTCATCGGCGACTCGCCCAACGATGCCCCGATGTTCGGATTCTTCCCGCTTTCGGTGGGCGTGGCGAACGTCCACGCGCAATTGCACCGGATGGCTGCCACCCCAACCTTCGTCACGCCATCGGCGGGCGGGGCCGGGTTTGTCGAAATGGCCGACCACCTGCTTGCTGCACGCAAAGCCCCGTATTCGAGTCGCGACACAAGCGAATAATGCGACTCATCGCAATTTGCAAAGACGATTATGTGACTTGTCACAATTGACAAAGTCGAGTCTGGTAAAATACCCCTCCAGACAAAGCGGAATTCGTCACATGGCCGAGCAGGAACTCAAGTTGCACGTCCCTCGAGGCGCCCGGCCCGGCATTGAGCGCGAGTTGCTGCGCCTGCCCGTGACGCGTGTACGACTGCGCGCCAGTTATTTCGATACCCCGTCGCGGGCGCTTGCGCTGGCAGGCGTCGCATTGCGCCTGCGCCTTGAAGGTCGCAAGTGGATCCAGACGCTGAAAATGCGCGGCGAGCACGCACTTGCGCGCATTGAGCTCAACCACGCCCGCCCGAACGCATCGCTCGATCTCGGCGCCTACGCGGGGACACCGGCCGAGGCGATCCTTGCCTCGCTCAAGGAGCCACTCGGCGTCTGCTATGAAAGCGACGTGCGGCGCGTGCTGCGGGTCGTACGCACGCGGCACGGCGCCGTCGAGATCGCTTATGACACCGGATGTCTGCGCGCGGGAGCCCTGGAGCTGCCCATCTCGGAAATTGAATTCGAATTGCTCAGCGGTCGCCTGGCGGCGGTATTTTCGCTTGGGCGCCGCTGGCAAAAAGTGCATGGCCTCGTCGTCGATGCGCGCAGCAAATCCGAGCGCGGGGATCAGTTGGCCTTGCTCGATCAAAAGTTGACGGCCGCTGCGGGCGACAACGAAGCCGCCGCTATGGCGCGCGCGGCGCTCGTGGCGGGCTTCTGGGCACACAGTGGTTCCGCGCCGGTCGCCCTGGCGTCTGGCCTGACGCCGGCGCAGGCGCTGCGTACGGTGACTTTCGAATGCCTCGAGCAGATCGTGCGCAACAGCGCCGTGCTCACCGAGATCGATACCGCCGGGGTCTGCCGCGCCGCCACCTCTGAGCACGTTCACCAGTTGCGGGTTGGCGTGCGCAGACTCCGGTCGGCCTGGTCGCTATTTGACGGCATCACGGATTTGCCGCCCGACGAACTGCGCCAGGAAATTCGCCGGCATTTCGCGATGCTTGGCGGAACCCGCGATGACGACGTACTGCGCGAGACGCTCCTGCCCGTGCTGACCAAGGCAGGGCTTCCGCCATTGGAGTTCGGCTCCAATGCACACGAGGGCGACGATGGCGCCCAGGTGGCCGCGAGCCGCGAGTTTCAGGGCTGGATTCTCGACGTCATGGCCTGGTCGCTTGACGCCCAGCCCGTGGTCTCGCACCGCCCGATGATCATCGCAGCGCCCGTGCCGGCTGCGCCCGCCGCCAGCGCATCAGATTCCGCAGCCAGCGTACAGGAAAGCCCTGCCCTGCTAGCGCCATCATCGCCACCGCCCCCCGCGCTGCGCCAGACCCTGCGCGATCGCCTGCATCGCTGGCATCGTCGCATCCTGCGTGAAGGCCTGCGATTTTCCGAACTCAGCGAGGAGGCTCGCCACGATCTGCGCAAAAGGGTCAAGCGACTGCGTTATGGCTTGCAGTTCGCTGAAGCGCTGCTTCCCTCGGCACGCCTGAAGCTCTATCGCAAAAAGCTTGCCGTGGTGCAGGATATTCTGGGCGAAATGAACGATCTGGCCGTCGGCTTTGCCCGTTTTGAACAAATGCGCGAAGCGCAGCCCTCAGCGTGGTTCGCCTGCGGCTGGATCCGGTCGCGGCTTGAAACGCTCACGCACAAAGCCGCCGAGGCTTTCCAGGATCTGTCGAAAGCAAAACATTTCTGGCACTAGCCGGGCGTTCGCCCGTCACGATCCGCCTCAGCCATTGCCGGGAGGGATCTCGCGCCCGCGTGCCAGCGCCTCAGGGCGGCCCGACGAGCGCCGACGCGAACTCCTGCGCCACGAAGGGCTGCAAATCCTCCAGCCGCTCGCCGACCCCGATCCAGTAGACGGGAACCGGTCGTACGCCCTGGCTGCCCGCGGCGACCGCGGCCAGCGTGCCTCCCTTGGCCGTGCCATCAAGCTTGGTCACGATCAGGCCGGTCAAGCCGATCGCCGCATCGAACGCCTTGATCTGCGACAGCACATTCTGCCCGGTGTTGCCATCCACCACCAACAGCACCTCGTGGGGTGCGCTGGCATCCGCCTTGGCGATCACGCGGCGGATTTTCTTGAGCTCGTCCATCAGGTTCAGTTGCGTGGGCAGGCGCCCCGCGGTGTCGACCATCACGACATCGATTCCGCGCGCCCGGCCGGCATGCACGGCGTCAAACGCAACCGCCGCAGGATCGGCCCCCTCCTGCGAAATCACCGTGACGTTATTGCGTGCCCCCCATTCCATCAGTTGCTGACGCGCTGCCGCACGGAAGGTATCGCCCGCAGCGAGCAGCACCTTGGCACCTTGTCGTTGCAGCGAGTACGCCAGTTTGCCGATCGACGTGGTCTTGCCGGCGCCGTTCACGCCCGCGATCATGACGACCAACGGCTTGACACGCCCCACTTCGAACGGTTTTTCGAGCACCTTGAGGTGCTCCGTCAGGATCTCGCGCAGCGCCTGCCTGACGGCTTCGGCGTCCTCGATACGATCGCGGCGCACGCGCGCACGCAGCGCCACGAGAAGTTTATCCGTTGCTTCGACCCCCGCATCGGCCATAATGAGCGCGGTCTCGAGTTCGTCAAAGAGCGCTGCATCGACCTTGACGCCGACAAAGAGGCTGCCAATGCTTTGACCAGTGCGGGAAAGCCCCTTCCGAAGGCGCGCGACCCATGAACCCTTCGCTGCCGGGGCGGGTTGGTCGTCATACAAATCGCTGGGACGAACCGCAGGGCCTTCCGGTTCGTCGCCGATTGCCGCACTGGCGGATTCCGTGCCGATCGGTGTGGACGGTGCCGCAGGCTGCGGCGAGAGCGCTTGCAATGGGGCGACGGGGGGCTCGGTGCCGGCCAGGTCCGCCATGTCGGGCGGCTGCGCCGCTGGCGCCGCGGGAGGTGTTTTTTTCTTGAAGAAGCTGAACATGGTGAAGAAGTATATTCGCATCATCGGCGGCACATATCGCCGAACGCCCATCCCGGTGCCGGAGGTGGCAGGGCTGCGTCCGACGCCCGACCGCGTGCGGGAAACGCTCTTTAACTGGCTAACTTATTTTTGGTCCGGTGAGTTTGCCGACAAGAAAGTGCTCGATCTGTTCGCAGGAAGCGGTGCACTGGGTTTTGAGGCGGCCTCCCGGGGGGTCGGCCACGTACAGATGGTGGAGCGCGATCCCCAGGCGGCGGCCGCTTTGCGGGCGTTGCGCGACAAACTCGATGCCAGTGCCGTCCGCATCCAGGCGGGCGACGCCAGCGTGACGCTCGGTCGCCTCGAAGCGGCGCGTTTTAACCTTATATTTCTCGATCCGCCTTTTGGCAGCGACTGGCTGGACCGACTATGGCCGCTTCTGCCAGACTTGTTACAACCGGGGGGGCTTGTTTATATTGAGGCCGGAACGGATATCACGGTTCCGGCTGGTTTCAACGTGCTGCGACAAGATCGCGCAGGCAACGTACACTATCAACTCATTCAAATTGCTGCGATGCAAAAATGATCACTGCCGTCTATCCCGGAACGTTCGATCCCCTCACCCGTGGCCACGAGGATCTGGTGCGGCGTGCCGCCAGCCTGTTTGACCGTGTGGTCGTCGGCGTTGCGTACAGCCGCGCCAAGAAACCCTTCTTCTCGGTCGACGAGCGCGTCGAAATTGCGCGCGAAGTCCTGGGCCATTACCCGAATGTCAGCGTCTGCAGTTTCGCCGGGCTGCTGAAGGATTTCGTGCGTGAACAGGACGGGCGCGTCATCGTGCGGGGATTGCGGGCCGTATCCGACTTCGAGTACGAGTTCCAGATGGCCGGCATGAACCGCCACCTGTTGCCCGATGTCGAAACGCTCTTCATGACGCCGTCTGAGCAATACCAGTTCATCTCGGGAACCATCGTGCGCGAAATCGCGCAGCTTGGCGGCGACGTCAGCAAGTTTGTGTTCCCGTCGGTCGATCGCTGGCTGCAAGCCAAGGCCAAAGAGCGCCGCGAGCAGACCTGGGAAAAGTCCTGAGATAGCCCCGCAGGACACACACCCGTCATGGCGCTGCTTATCACCGATGAATGCATCAATTGCGACGTTTGCGAGCCGCAGTGCCCGAACGACGCCATTTCGATGGGTGAATCGGTTTATGTGATCGACCCCGAATCCTGCACCGAGTGCGTGGGGCACCACGACGAGCCGCAGTGCAAGGTCGTTTGCCCGGTTGAATGCATTGAGGTCAACCCGCAGTGGGTCGAGGGCCAGGAGGCGCTGATGGCCAAATACCGCAGGATCACGCTGAAGGCCACGGCCTAGGGCGACGCCCGTCCCTGCGCCGCCTGCTGGCCAGCCCCCCTTATCATTCGGGCCATTCGGGCCATTCGGGCCATTCGGGCCATTCGGG
>CAITPF010000340.1 GCA_903894155.1 uncultured beta proteobacterium
CCACGGTCTCGATGCGGGAAGCCCTTCTGGAAATGATGCCGCTTGGCTTACTCACAAAAAGGGAGCGGCAGAAGTGGGTGGTGGCGACATTCAGCTCCGAACGCACCAGGGAGTTGCGGGAGTTCCGCGAAATGATCGAGGTTTTTTCCCTGAGAAAACTTCTTGTCGGCGGACTGTCCGATGAACATCGAGGGGCCTTCGTGTCCAGCGAGACCCAGACAAGGCAGCTCGTCGCGCAGCAGCGTCCCGCAATCTCAAAAATCCTGGACGTCGATCTTGGCTTCCACCGACTCCTGATCGAGTCGGCCGGCAACTCGTTCCTCAAGGAGCGCGCCGGCTTTATCTACCTCATCATCGAGTTCCAGCTCATCAGCCCGTTCTACACGCTCGCCCAAGGCCGGCTTGGGCTCGGCCAGCATCTCCGGATCATCCGCGCGATTTTGCACGGAGACCTGGCGTCCGCTGAACGCGCCTTGATAGAGCATCTGCGATCCGCCGAAGACTTTATCTCCTCCATGGTCAGCCAGATCCGGTAGGCAGAGCTGAATCTGATAGCCGTCGAATTCGTTGATGGCTCTCAACTTTGTGAGAGGGAGGGTAATGCAGGGCGAACTTTCAAAAAGAGAATGGACGAACTTGGGCAGGAGCAACGTTTGCTTTGCTGGCTCGAGCTTCTCACATTCCGGTCAATCGGGATGCGACAGCTTGGACACTGTCATTGATTGTCCATTCCATGCCGCATTCCACGGCAAGTTGCGCGTAGGGTTGTTGCCATGATTCAGGTGGATCTGGAAATACGGTCGGGATTGCGTGAGTGCCGCGGAACGGCGATCTGCCTCGGCGACGCCGGGGCTGGCGGCGGCGGCGATTCACTGAGCGCGCGCAAAGTGCTGGTTAATGGTGCCCCCGTAGCTTTGAGGGCTGGCCGGGCCGGCCAGGCGATCCTGCTTGAGAGTAAACTGGAATCGTCCGGCGAGGAGGCATCCGCCATTGTCATCGACCCCGACGGTTTTCTTCTCGCCAGGGATATCCGCGTTTCAGGCTACCGTGGCGCAGTCGCCCTGCACGGGGAGGCGGTTGTGCGCGGAGACTTTATCGAGGAGTATGCCTCGACCAAATCGGCCCGATTGACAGGGAATGCGGCAACCCGGTCTTTGAGGCTGCAGATTAAGGATTCGCCGATCATTTCACCCGAACAGGATTTCTCCAAGTGGGCCAACGTGGACGACTTTGGCGCGCTTGGCGACGGCTGTGCGGACGACACCGCCGCCATTCAGCGCGCGATGAACTCCGGCAACCCGGTGGTCTATTTCCCCCGGGCGAACTATGTGGTCAACGGGACCGTGGATATTCCTGCGAGCGTGCGTGAGATGACCTGGCTTTTCGGTGCCGTGCATCGGTCGGTGGCAACGCAACCCGATGGCTCTGCCCTCTTTCGTGTTGCCGAACCATCGCCGGAACCGCTGCTTTTGCACCAGGCCGTCACCGCTGGCGGGGTGTTTCTCGATCATGAAGCGGATCGTCCGGTCGTGCTGGAGGACATCTATGTCATCTTCAACCACATTAGGAGCTCCGCGAGCCGTGCGGATATGCTATTTCCCAGTCCTGCTGCACAGAACACGACGATGTGGCGACTTTACCGCAATACGCTCCCCAGTGGCGTCGCCAAGGAGATTTTTATCAACGATAGTCTCTTCTTCGGTGGCGATGAGGGTGGGAAATACGCGCTTGAAAACGTGAATGCCTGGGTGCGAATGGGGAACAACGAACACTTGCCGGGCGCGCAATTCGCCTTTCGTCGGTCGGATGTGTGGGTATTTGGCTTCAAGGCCGAGAACGCCGAGACCCTGTTTCTGGCGGAAAATCGCTCGCGCATCGAAGTTCTCGGCGGCAGTTTTCTGAATTGGAAGCACTGGCGGGGACCTGTCATACTCTCACGGGATTCGCTTGTTTCCGCGATCTTCTTCATGTGGCATTGGGGGTTGGCCACCGAGACGATTTGGCGGGATGAAAACAGCGGCGTCTTCACCACAGTGCCTGCCACGCGGTTCAATAAGCTGGACAAAGTGGACGGGGCCGTCATCACCATCCGTTGAAAAAGAACGGATTGTCCCTCATCTGTTGTC
>CAITPF010000341.1 GCA_903894155.1 uncultured beta proteobacterium
ACCACGATGTCGTTGCGCTGCTTTTTCGGTTGACCATCTTGACAATCGACCAACTGACTCCAAACAAAACAAGAACGGCTTCGCCGTCCGCGCTCTTGAACCCGCCCTGAACGGCAGGGTTTGCCGCGCATCGGATCAATGGATCTCTCCCAATGGATTGACAGCGGCCCAATTCAACTATTTGGTGGTGCTCGACATGGATGCCATCGAGGACCACCAGGTCGATGCAATTAAACAATTTGCCGATCTTTGGATCGCAGGCAACGTGACAAACCAGCCCATCAGAATGGACTCGAAAACGCTCGCCTGCGAACTCGGATACGAAACCTATGGAGCGGCAAAAAGAGCCTGGAACGCAATCAAGTAGTTTCGCTAACGTCGTGCCTGTGTTGTCCAGCGTCGCTGGTTACTCCCTTCTTTGGAGACTTGAAATGAATATTGCGCAATTTTTTCAGGATGGGACAGGAGCCTTTTCGGCAACCAGATTGGTTTTTGTACTTTGGGGCCTTGGCAGCCTAATTACCTGGATTAGTCTGAGCATTCACCAAAAATCTCTTCTCGCATTGCCAGACACTGTGCTTACCATTCTTGGAATTTTAATGGCCGGGAAGGTCGTACAAAGTTTTAGTCCGAATGACGCTAGTCCACCGAAACAATAGCGAAGGTCGTAGGCCTGCCGGACGGCGGCATCATAGGCCTACCGGACCGCGGCAGCGGCAGCGGCAGCGGCAGAGTTCTGAGGGAAGTTCGCTATTGACCCCTTGGGGTCTTCTTGTGCCGATTAAAAGGGTGGCGGGCAGTCAATGCACAGCGGCAACCCCGTCTCGGGATGGCTGAACTCAATCCCACAGGCGTGCAGCATCAGGCGCTGCGCCTTCGCGCAGGATGCTGGCGTTCCGTAGAAATCGTCGCCAAGGATCGGATGCCCCATGGCTTGCATGTGAACCCGTAGCTGGTGCGTGCGCCCGGTCATTGGCTCAAGTTCGATGCGCGACAGCGCGTGCGTTGCGCTGGTGTCGAGTACGCGATATCGGGTGAGGCTCGGCCGGCCCATGGCGTGATCGACTATTCGCTTCGGGCGGTTGGGCCAGTCAACGTTGATGGGGAGCTCGATCTCCCCCGTGAATGCTGCGGTCCACTGCCCATCGACCAGGGCAAGGTAGCGCTTGCGCACCAGGCGCTCCTGGAACATGACGCTCAGGTCGCGCTGCGCCTTGGTACCGCGCCCCATGACGACGATGCCCGACGTGCCCATGTCCAGTCGATGAACGATCATGGCGTCGGGAACCTCAGCCTGCACCCGGCGCGACAAGCAATCCTCCTTGCCGGCACCGCGACCGGGAACGCTCAACAACCCGCTGGGCTTGTTGACAACGATTAATTGCGCCGAGAGATAGAGAATGGCAAGGCCGTTGTCGGCAGGCGGATCGTAGGGTGTGGATGGCATGCTGCAGATTGTCTCATCTGGACGCGAGTGGCGTTCTGGTTTGAAACAAACGCTGTCCAGATCCAAGAAAAGACCATTTACTTCTATCTTGATGATTCCTGGCATCACTGAGTCGGGACTCACGCCCCCATTCCCACCTCCGGTCGGCGTCAGACCTTTGGCGCAGGGCCTGGCGGCGTGACGCCTTGCCTGCGTTCGCCTCTCAAGCCAAGTGACCGCAGCCAAGCATCGACCTGCCCGAAGGCGTCTTGCTGCCATTGCTCCGGACTGCGGGCTCCAAGCACGTTCGTCTCTTCGACGAAGCGGCGCACACATGTCGGCCCGAAACCGTCAACGGTATCGAACTTGTCAGCAATGAAACCATATCCCGCCGCGCCGCTTTCATGATCGAGCAGCGGTCGACACTCCGTAGCGAGCACCTCTGGTCCTCCGGGATAGTTCCGGATGCAGTAGTAGATGTCGTAGGCGTCCTTTTGTTTGTAGCGTCCCTCAATTGCGTGACCTTTCATCGCCAATAGGGCCGGAATCGAACAAACCGCAATCTCAACGCGATTCACACCCCCATCGGGCATCGGACCGCTGATCGCCACCAATTGGTAGAAGCGAAGTGCCAAATCCGCACCGTCCGCTCTTTGCACCGCAAAGTCGCTGATCAATGGGGGCATATTCCTGACGATCTCGGCGGGGCGGGGCATCAAGAAATCGACAATGATGTCAATTGGTACGCCGCCATCTTCAGTGCGAACCTGGCGAACGAGTTGAAAGCGGCGAAGTTCTCGACGCTGCTGATAGCCATGCCCCAGGAGCGACTCAATCAACGTAGCGTATTCGCCGTCGCCAAGAGCTTCCGCGTCCAGGCCCAGGTCCACGTCGAGAGTACCAACGTGAGGCATATCCTCGTTGCCAAGCAGCAGCCACGGAACAACACCTCCAACGATTGCGAATTTGCCCTTGAAACTACCGAGAATCTGACCGATTTCGATCAGCACCGTTTTAACAGCTGTCGTCGTGCGATCGTCATAGTCGGCGGCAGACTGTGGCTCGCCGGCTGTCATTTCGGCCATGTCAGCCTTTCTTGTCGCAAGTGATCTGCAGCCTCTCTCCCGCGCTCGCCGGCGTTGGCGAGATCAAGATAGGTTTGGACAGGGCAAGTACAGATCGCACCGGGCGCCGGCTCCTCCGTTTCACGCAATAGGCCAGAATCCTTGAGCAGGGTTATCACCACGTTTTCACCTTTGGAAATCGAGGTCAGTTTCAGGGCTGACTTCAATCGCTCAAGGCTTGCTTCGTCCGCATAGAAATACTGTGTTCCTGTCCGGCCGTACGGTGCGAGCCACTGCGCCGCCGAGAAGGATGCAAATGCCGTTAGACTGCCCTCGCCGTCCGACGGCAGGGCGCGCCGTGAGGCTTCCTCAAATGCGCTTCCATGCAAAGTTGTATAGAAAGCCAGGCGCTTTCCAATTGGTGGCTCGTACTTGTCACGCCACTCATCCAGCAGTGCGTCAGGTTCGGACAAATAAAGACCGTCATCAGACACTCGCGCCCACTCCCGATCAAGCAGGCAGACCCGAACGTTGCTTACATGACCAAGGCTGACATCGGCGGCCAGTGCAAGCTCCGTGACGCGCCAAGCTTGACGAGGATTGCGAAGCAGAACCCGCAACACCTGCGCGGATTTGGGCTTGAACAGCGACCTAAGTTCACGTCGATCTGCGGCAGGTTTGCTCGCGACTTGGCGTTCGATAAAGACACTGCCAAAGATCAGACGCGCATTGCCTTCGAGGTCGAGAAAGCCCACATCTTGCTCACGGCACAGCGCTTGTGCTTCAGGGGACAGATAGGGCGCAATCAAAACAGGCGTGGCATCGTGAGCGTGGTGAACCTTGTAATTGAACAGTTCAAGCAAGGCCATACGGACGTGGCGAGGCTGTCCACTGGACTTCACTATGCAGACCAGTTCATGTCGCTTGCCTGACACGTCGATCTGCGCCACGATATCCACGCTCTGGTCAGGCTCAGGCCCTTTTTGCTCGACGCTCAAAAGATTGATCGTAGACACTTTCCCCAACAGCAGACAAAGCGCCTCGGTCGCTTGAATTTCGATGTTTTTCATCAAATAGTTATATTTCAGCATTTGCTGAATATACTATTTTTAGTGAAATTGTCAATTCATTTCACCAGAATATCAATTTTCAGCGTTTGTTGAAATTTTATACTTTTTGAAATCCGATTGACCTGCCCTGAGATTTCCTTGTCGCGCTGCCCGTCGACCACCGCCTTACGGTTGCGCGCGCGGCTCTGACAACCCCGCGTTGAATGGCTGTCACCTCAACAGCTTCGCGAAGCTTTGAAAACAGCTCAGCCTTCCAACCGCCACTAGGGGTCAGTGGCCATCCGAGAACCCCGGTGATCAGTCCGTCTTAAGCCTTTTGCTGGATCGTGCCATGAGGTAGCTATTGAGCAAAATATTCCAGACGCCCGCGAAGAACCTGAAAAGTTCAAATGGTGAAAGTGCATATGCAGCAAAGACCACATTCCCTAAGCTCATGATGTATGCGCCTACGCGATTGGGGCTTTGACTGATTCGGTCCCTGATCCTACTCATCCGTGTCGCGCAATCCTGCACCTTCTCAGTCGCCTTGCGTTCGGGGATTTGTACGATCGCCTGTCCGATCAAAATACATAACCCGAGGAACAGGTCATCAGGACGTGAACGCGAGATGCCGGAAATCAGAAAGTTGATGACTTTTACAAAGGCCATGGCAGAGGCAAACTCCCATGGGTACTTCCAAAACAGGAGCCACTTAAACGTGTGCCTTGCATCCTGGGGGTCAATCCGGTGCGAGTGGTTGGTACGGTCGGCAAAAACAACGAGCACGATGCTCGAAATAAGTCCCGCCACGCCGACCATCAACACCCAGGGGTTGGCAGCCTGATCTGCAGATTCGAACCCCGCTTTGATCAGCGCCAGGTCAATTGGAATACGCAACCAACCCAGTGATTTGCCTGGGAAGGCTCGCAAAAGTTGTGAGAGGGACCTCAAAGAGATTGCTCCGCCATCAGCAAAAAGTCGTCGGACTATACTACGGCGATGATGACATGCATCCGGATTGGATACGGCAAGATTGCGCGCATCCATGAAGATCAATTGAGAAAGCATGGGGTGCAGACGATAGGTGTCGTCGAGGTTAGCCAGGATCGACTCAAGGAAATTGAAGAGTCCGGGCTGCGCCCTTTTAGCTCGTTGCAGGATGCGGTGGCTTGCAAACCCGATTTTTACGATATTTGCACGCCAGGCCACGCGCGCGTGGAAGTTCTGCGCGCCTTATGCGCGCTGGATTCGCAGGCCAATATCCTGATTGAAAAGCCAATCTGCGATTTTCAGGATATTCAGCCCATCCAGGCCATCCTTCAAAATCACGCCGGACTGATCGTTGTTAACGAAAACTATGCGTCGTCCCACGTGACTGCGGCGGTTCGTGACGCACTCGTCTCGCGCGATATCACGCCGACCCGGCTGATCGTTGAATCAACCAAGCACCGGGGCGCCGACTACCTCAAGGGAAGATTTGTTGACAGCAAGCTCGGAGCGCTGGGATATGAAGGCTCGCACCTGCTTGCAATCATCGGTGAATTTGGTTCAGGCTACGAGATTGATGAGTTGCTCGACTTGGATATCGACAGTATCGAGCTTTCGATCGAGGAGCCGGCCTCCGGGGAAACCAACCCTGTTCGATCTGCCGACCATCAACCCAAGAAGCACCTTTCACATCAGGGCGGTGCTTTCATGCAGTACCGCGCCAAGAACGGATGCACAGTCGACTTGTACACCAGCATGTCGGGACTGATTGGCTTCCCATGCCCGCCCTACGCATATCCCGGCCAGAAGATTCCGCAGTCTGATGTGAATACGCGTTTCAGGATTCTGCGCGTTGACGGCCTTGATGCCGCAGGGGTGCCCCATCAAATCGTTGGCTTTTACGAGCCGATTGCTGGCTTTGATCGCTCTCAGGGCCAGTTGCTCATCTTCAAGAACTGGGCGCTTGATGAACAGTCTGCCGCGTTTGAGGACAATACGATGTCGCAGCATTTGTTGCGCGCTGTTCGACATTTTGGCGGTTTGGAACCGAACCCCTATCGTGTTGAGCGCGCACTGGCCGATGTCATACGCCTGCACGAATGGTCCCAGACCGGTTGGTACGATATGGAAGATTCCGATGAAATTCTGGGTCGCGAAGATGTCGCAGAGGCTCGGCTTGACGATGCCCGGCGATTTAGCGGTACCCCGACTCACGAATGAATCCGTGGATTAAGTTCTGTCCAAGACCCGTCTGCAATAAATCCCAGACTCCATTTTCCAAAGGTTCTTGAGCAATCACCAGCATTGGGTATACAGTTGCCCCACTATGCGGCGTCAGCCGTGAGAATAATAAAGGCGGGAGACAAGATGGTGATGCCCTGGAATCAGGCAAGGGATCCCTTGCCGGCAAACGAAAAACGACGTCTCCATGTGTCTCCATGTGTGACTACGCTGCGTCGCGCGGCATGGGTTGGCGCGGTTGGCTATCTACGGGATCATCCAGCATGAAAACTTTCCAGTTCTTGGTATGCGCTCTATTTTCATTGAGCGTTAGTTCTGCAGCGCAGGCACAAAGCTACCCTGACCGTGGTGTGAAGCTTATTGTCCCGCAGGCGCCGGGGGGGGCCTCTGATGCCCTGGCCAGAATCATGGCCCAGAAACTATCCGAGCGCTGGGGCCAGCCGGTTGTCGTGGAGAACAAGGCCGGAGCCGGTGGCAATATTGGGCTGGATTACGTGGCCAAGGCACCCAAGGATGGCTACACCTTGCTCATGTCTTATGAGGGCACACAGGCGATCAACGTCAGTCTTTATAAAAAACTCAGCTTCGACCCTGTCAAGGACTTTACCCCCGTTGCGATCGTTGCAACAGTTCCCTTTATTTGCATCGTCAACAATGGCGTAAAGGCAAAAACCTTTCAGGAGTTTGTCAAACTCGCTCAAGCTACGCCGGGCATGACGTTTGGATCGGCGGGCAGCGGCACCGTGAACCATCTTCTTGGCGAGATGGTTAACCTTGTGGCCAAGACAAAGTTAACGCACGTGCCGTACAAAGGCGCGAGCCCGGCCATGACAGACCTGCTTGGTGGCCGCATCGACGCGGTCTTCACCAGCGTGCCGTCTGTTGCTCCGCAGATTGAGTCTGGCAACGTGCGGGCGCTGGCGGTAACAAGCAAGGTCAGGTCAACACGATTTCCAGATTTGCCGACGATTGCGGAATCCGGATATCCAGACTTCGACGTCAACCCCTGGTTTGGCATATTCGCCCCGAGCGGCGTACCCGCAGATATCATCATGAAAATAAACAATGACGTCGCGGCAATATTAAAAGAAAGCGCAACCGTGAAAAGCCTTGCCGCGCAAGGTGCGACGCCGATGCAGGTGACGCCTCAACAATTCAGCGAGATTCTAAACGCGGACATCAAAAAATGGGCTGTCGTGGTCCGTGAGTCTGGAGCGACTGCTGACTGAGCGCCCTGAATACTCGGCGTTATTCAGATGCCAGGCGCCCTGCCTGCGGTATGCACGGTTGGGCGCAACGTCGACGAGACGACCACATCGGATTCGCGGTAAATCGGCAGGCGTTTTACGCCGCGCTGCGAAACTTCTGTAGCCGATCCCGATCAAGGCGAACCCCCAGACCGGGCGCCGTCGGCAGAAGCAGGTCTCCACGATCAACGCTCAGCCCACCGTCGACCACATCATTGTGGGCACGGCGGAACCCATTCATCTCACCTGGCAGTTTCAGGTTCGGCAGCGTGAAGGCAAAATGCGCCTCCGCCGAGTTGGCGATCATGCCCGCGATGCCGTTTCCGACCGTCATGGGCATGGCTGCCGCCTGGCAGAGGGCCGCGATCTTGCGGGCAGGGTAAATGCCGCCGACCTTCATGATCTTGATCTTGATGATGTCTGCTGCTCGTCGTTCAATTACGCGCAGCGCGTCCTCAAGTGTCTTGACCGACTCATCGGCAATGATGGGCGTATCGATTGCATCCGCAATCCTCGCCGAACCTTCGATGTCCCAGTCCGCAAGCGGCTGCTCGATGGCAAGGAGGTCGAACGGCTCGAGGCTGCGCAGATGCTTCAACGCTGTATCCGCCCTATACCCTGAGAAGTGCAGGGACTGGCTGAAATCGACCCCGATGGGAATCTCATCACCCACCGCTTCACGCACAGCCTTCAGCGTGGCAATGTCGTCACGCTGGCTCGAGCCGAGGCGCAAATTCAGGTAGGCAAAGCCTTCCTCCACATACTTGCGCGCATGTTCGGCGAGCAGCTCCGGCGCCATGATTCCAAGGTGGGGCGCATACAGCGGCAGGCGCTCGCGTACGGCCCCTCCGATCAGTTTGTAGACCGGCAGTCCCGTGGACAGGCCCATGAGATCATGACACGCCATGTCGATGGTTGCCTGCGCATACAGGTGACCACGCGCGATGCGCTGCATTCGATCGTGGATTGCCTCAAGATCGAAAGGATCCATACCGACAATTGCCGGCGCGATCTTCTGTTCGATCACGGCGGCGATGGCCGCTTGATACTGCTCGAAGGGCGCATAGAGCGGCGCGCTCGTGGTCGCCTGCCCAACGCCGGTGAGACCCGCATCGGTTTCAACCACGGTCACGACGGAGCTGGACTTTGTCCGATGCACAAGCGCCGTCGTGTACGGAAGCTTCATTTCCACTTCGATAGGGTAGGCGGAAATTTTTGTAATTTTCATAGGATCTTTTGTACCCTTGTCAGAAACATTCGACGCTGCGTGCAGCCGCAACTATTCCGCTCGAATATTGCGCTCGCGAACGAGCTTGCCGAAAATCCGGTTGTCATTTTCGATCTTCTGAGCGAGAAGCGACGGTGCTCCGCCCACCGGTTCGTAGCCAAACTGCACCAGTCGTTGTCGGACGTCAGGTCGCGCAAGAACTTCGGTGACTGCAGCGCTCACCCTATCCACAACTTGTGCTGGCGTCCCGGCGGGAACGAGTATGCCGAGCCAGGCGCGCATTTCCACGAGTGGGTAGCCCGCCTCGGCGAAGGTTGGCACATTGGCAAGCCCCTCAAACCGTTGTGGGCCCGTGGTGCCGAGCGCACGTAATCTGCCATCCGCGATGTAGGCATTGGCCGAGCCGACTGAAGAAAACGTCATATCCACCTGCCCCCCTACGACATCGACAAGCGCAGGAGCCTGCCCCTTATAAGGGACGTGCACCAGGTCGATGGCCGCCGCTGATTTGAGCAGCTCCGCAGCCAGATGTCCGGAAGACCCACTGCCCGAGGATGCAATCGTGTACTTCCCCGGGCTGGCTTTCGCAAGTTTGACGAGGTCAGCGATTGAGGCAATCGGAAGCGCGTTGTTGGCGATCAGCACCAGGGGCTGAAGCGCCACCAGGCTGACCGGCACAAACGACTTGACTGGATCGTAGGGAACGGACGAAAGATGGGGGTTGATCGTGAACGCCGGATCTGCACCAATGATCCAGGTGTAACCGTCAGGAGGGGCTTTTGCGCCGGCGTCGGTGCCGATGATTCCGCCGGCGCCACCCTTGTTGTCGATCATGATCGGCTGGCCAAGCACTTGGCGCAGTGGCTCGACAAGGATGCGAACGAGCACATCCGCTGCTCCGCCCGCTGTATACGGAACGATGAGCCGAATGGGTTTCGTTGGCTGCCAAACGCCTTGCGCCATGGCGAACCCCTGGCTGAAAAGCAGTGAGACAGCGCAAATCAACGTTGCAATTCGAGGCATAGCAGTCTTCTCCACGAGCACTTGGTGAACTCAGGCTCTTCGACTCAGTGTATGTGCTGAAACGCCTGCCCACAAGCCTGTGGCCTGTAAGCGCCCGACGAAGGACGCCTTGATTGTTTGTGCGAGGTCAAGCGCCAGTTCTGTCGAACTCGACCCATTGACCGAAATCGACTCTGCGGTATTTGCGGAAGTCTGTCGAAGCGCGTTTTCAGGCCCTCTGAGTCACCCTCCCCGGTGCAACGTCAAGCCCGAGAAAATCCCGCACATAGCGCGTGACCGTCTGCGTATGGGGAGAACCAGGCTGAGGTCGCCAGGTTGAATGCCCCAGTGTCGAATCAACCTCCCGATAGTCCGCCTGTGCGATGCCACGCGCGATTTCCTTTGCCCCCTCGACGCCCAACAGCCGATCCTGTGCACAGGCAACGACCAGGGTGCGTGCCGTTACGCGCCGCAGCGCCTCCTGGAGATCGCCCGCGAAGGGCTTGGCCAGGTCGTGCGTGCTTGACGCCTCATAGCGTCTCACGATGGATGCCGGATCCCATGCGGCGAACCTGTCCCCTGAAACCTCAACCTCCTGGCGCAGTTTATCGGGCTCGCTCTGAGACAGATACGGGT
>CAITPF010000342.1 GCA_903894155.1 uncultured beta proteobacterium
GAAGCTGCCTGACGCCGACGAGCGTCGCTCGCAGGAGCTTGAGGCGGCCCGCGTGCATGCCTATGCGCTGGCGCGCCTTGATGCGCGACTTGGCGCGTTGGTGCGATTGCAGGAGGATGTGCAGAAGAAAGGCGCGCTTGAGCCCTGGCTCGGGCGTCACGAATTGGCGAGCCTCGCCCGTCTTTGGCAGCGGCTGCACGTCGAGCCTGGATGGGAAACCGCGTTTGAATCCATCCTCGTTGAGAGGATGACAGGTCTTGAGGTGCGCAATCTTGACTGGGCGCGCGCTTTCGCTTCCGATCCGCCACCGGCCAGGCTCGCGTTCTATCAGTTGCCGGTTCCCGCGGCTGCGCCCGCGGCACCCGCCGGATTGACGCCACTGGTCTCGTTGCTGCGCATTACCGATCCGGAGCTGCGCACACTGCTGCAGGGATGGCTGGGCAACGTGTTCATCGCCGACAACCTGGCACAGGCACTGGCCGGAAGGGCTACATTGCCGCCCGGATGCGCGCTGGTCGTGCGCGAAGGCCATGTCGTCGATGCGCAGAGCGTGCGTTTTTACGCGCCGGATTCCGAGCAGGCCGGGCTATTGGGCCGCCAGCAGGAAATCGAAAACCTCCAGCGCGAAATCAAGGCGCATCAAATGATCGCCGATCAGTCGCGGTCTGTCGTCGCGCAGGCCGAGGCCGCCTGGCAGCAATTGTCACAATCCTTGCCGCCCGCGCGTCAGCGGGTCGCGGAACTCACCCGGCGATTGCACGATTTGCAGCTGGAGTTCACGCGTGTGCAGCAGCAGGTCGAGCAGACCCGCGACCGTTCAGGACGCCTCGCGCAGGATATCGAGGAAGTCGCAAGCCAGCAGGAGGAACTGCGTGCATCGCTTGTGGATGCTGAGAATCGCTTTGATGAGCTCGATACCGAACTCGCCGCGCAACAACAGACCTATGCCGACGCCGAATTGACCGGCGAGGCGCTGGCCGCCGAGGCTGAGGCTGCGCGCAACCGACTGCGCGATCAGGAGCGCGGCGCGCACGAGGCCGAATTCGCCGAGCGCGGTATTCGCGCCAGGCTCGCGGAGCTTGCGCGCAACATGCAGTTGGCCACGGAACAGACGTTGCGAGCCAATCAGGAGCTCGTTGGCCTGGAATCCGAGCTTGCGACGCTGGACGCAGCCGCCGCTGAAGCCGGTTTGCAGGATGCCCTCGAGATCCGGGCCGGATGCGAGGATGCCCTGGGCCGCGCACGCATCGAAATGGACGCACTTGCCGCGCAATTGCGTCAGGCCGATGAAGATCGCCTCGCGCTCGAGCGCACGATCGAGCCGCGGCGCGAGCGCATCATGACGCTGCAGTTGCAGGAGCAGGCGGCACGCCTGGCCGCAGAGCAGTTTGCCACGCAACTTGACGAAAAGGGTGTGGATCGCGCCGTGATCGGCGCGACGCTTGCGGAGCTGCCCGAGCAGTGGATGCGCCCGGCATGGCTTCAGTCCGAGGTGCAGCGCATTTCGCGCCAGATCGAGTCTCTGGGATCGGTCAACCTCGCGGCGCTCGACGAACTCAATACATCGCGTGAACGCAAGGGCTTTCTTGACGCCCAGTACGCCGATTTGCAGAGTGCGATCCAGACGCTGGAGGATGCGATCCGCAAGATCGACCGCGAAACCCGCGATCTCCTGCAGTCCACCTTCAATGATGTCAACCGGCATTTCGGTGAGCTATTCCCCCTTCTGTTCGGCGGAGGTGAGGCGCGGCTGTCCATGACCGGCGAAGAAATCCTCGATGCGGGCGTGCAGGTCATGGCGCAGCCGCCGGGCAAGCGCAACACCTCGATTCACCTGTTGTCGGGCGGCGAGAAGGCCCTGACGGCGACGGCCCTGGTGTTCGCGCTGTTCAAACTCAATCCCGCGCCGTTCTGCCTGCTTGACGAGGTCGACGCGCCATTGGATGACGCCAATACCGAGCGGTACGCGAGCCTGGTCAGCAGCATGTCGGACCACACACAGTTCCTCTTCATTTCGCACAACAAAATTGCGATGCAGATGGCGAGGCAGTTGATTGGGGTCACGATGCAGGAGCAGGGTGTATCCCGCATCGTGGCGGTCGACATAGACTCGGCGCTGCAGCTTGCCGCCGAGGCGGCATGATAAGAGACGGAACATGAGCGAACTTCAGATCTATCTGGTTGCCCTCGGCATTGCCGCGATTCTCGTGGTGCTCATTTTTAACTGGTGGCAGGATCGGCGCGTGCGACGGCGCATGCAGGCGCATATGCCGGTCGTCGAGCAGGATCCGTTGCTTGATGCCGGTATGGGCGACCTGACCGAAGGAAGGCGTGAGCCAGGATTGGTCGGATCCGACGCAGCGCCAGGACTCGCGCCGGCGGGTCATGCTGATGGCGTCGTCGCCGAGCACGATGAGCCCGATCCCTCCTGCGAGGTGGTGATCGAGGTCACGTTTGCCGGGCCGATCAGCGCACAGGATCTGTTGCCGCTCGTGCAATCGCTGCGCAGCGCCGGGCGCAAGCCGGTGCGCATTTTCGTCCAGGATACCGAAGGCCAGCTTTCGCGACGCCTGCAGGAAGACGTCGCCTACCAGTCGATGCACCTTGCGGTACTGCTCGCGAATCGCAGTGGTGCGTTATCGGCGATCGAATGGTCGCAGATCTGGAACCGCGTGCAGAGCCTCGCCGACCAGATCGAGGCGACGGTCGAGGGGCCGGATCAGCAGACTGTTCTCGAAGCCGCGGCGCGGCTGGACGACACCTGCGCCGCGCTTGACACCCAGGTTGGTCTCACGCTGTTGCTTGGTAGTTCGCGCGCGGTGGCCGAGGTGACTGGCTCGGCGCGTGCGATGGGTTTCGTTCCTGCCGAAGGACGCCTTGCCTGGATGGGTGACCACGGCATGGAGTGCTTTACGCTATCGCGCGCGGACGGCGAGCCGTTTGACGCGGGCATGGCCACGGTCGATCGCCTCAGCCTTCTTCTGGACGTTCCCTTCAGTCCGGCCGATCCTCGTGCGTTCGGCCGCATGATGGACGTGGGGATCGAGTTGGCGCAGCGACTCGGCGCTGATCTGGTCGATGACCAGAACCGTCCGGTCCAGTCAGGAACCGATGCCGCGATCGACGAGCGCCTGCAGGTTCTGTACACCCAGCTTGAGGCCGCCGGGCTGAAGGCCGGCAGCCAGCGCGCGCGTCGCGTGTTTTCCTGACGGCAGCACCGATGGCGGCAGATCAGGTGTCGGCTGAGCGCGCGGCCTGGCTGCGTGCAGAGATCGACCGGCACAATCACGCGTACTACGTCCGGGATAATCCGGTCGTGTCTGACGCGGACTACGATCGGCTGATGCGCGAGTTGCAGGATCTTGAACTCGCCCACCCCGATCTCGTGATCGCAGCTTCCCCCACGCAGCGTGTCGGCGCGGCACCCCTCGCGGCATTTGGCAGCGTGACGCACTCGGTGCCCATGCTGTCGCTTGGCAACGCCTTCGATGATGACGAGGTGCGCGCCTTTGACAAGCGCGTCGCAGATACGCTGCGGGCCGCTGGACGCCTCCGGCCTGGTGACCAGGTCGAGTATTTCTGCGAACTCAAGCTTGACGGCCTTGCGATGAGCCTCCGCTACGAGGACGGTCAACTGGTCCAGGCAGCGACCCGCGGTGACGGACAGACTGGCGAGGACGTGACCGCCAATATCCGGACGGTCCGGTCGATTCCGCTGGCGCTGCAAGGCGATGGCGTGCCGCCCGTGCTGGAGGTTCGTGGCGAGGTGTTCATGAATCTCGCTGAATTTGACCTTCTGAACGATGCGCAGCGCGCGCGCAATGAAAAGGTATTCGTCAACCCGCGCAACGCGGCGGCGGGTAGCCTGCGCCAGCTCGATCCGCGCGTGACAGCCCAGCGCCCCCTGCGGTTTTTTGCCTATGGATGGGGCGAAATCGGCGAGATTGCGGCGGTGCGCCACGGCGATGTGCTCGACTGGCTCGAATCCATGGGGCTGCCGGTCAATACGGGCGAGCACATGAAGGCGCTGGGAGCCGATGGGCTACTTGCGTATTACCGCGATGTTGCGGCCCGGCGCGAACGATTGCCCTACGATATCGACGGCGTCGTCTACAAGGTCAACGATCTTGCGGCACAGCGCACGCTCGGTTTCGTGGCGCGCGCGCCGCGTTTCGCCATCGCGCACAAATTTCCGGCCCAGGAAGCCACGACCACGCTGCTCGATATCGAAGTGCAGGTTGGACGCACCGGGGCCATCACGCCTGTCGCCCGACTCGCGCCCGTATTTGTCGGTGGCGTGACCGTCACCAACGCAACCTTGCATAACGAGGACGAGATCAATCGCAAGGATGTCCGGATCGGTGACACGGTGATCGTGCGGCGCGCAGGAGACGTGATCCCCGAGGTCGTCGCGCCAGTGCTCGAGCGGCGTCCGGCCGACGCACGGCGCTTCGTGATGGCCAGCGTGTGCCCTGTTTGCGGGTCAGCGATCGAGCGCCTGGAAGACGAGGCGATCGCGCGGTGCACCGGCGGGCTGTTCTGCCCCGCGCAGCGCAAGCAAAGCCTGTTGCATGCCGCAGGCCGCAAGGCGCTCGATGTGGAAGGGCTTGGTGACAAGCTGGTCGAACAGCTTGTCGATCGCGGTCGCATCCATTCGCTTGCCGAGGTCTTCGGGCTGACCGCCGATGAGCTTGCGCAGTACGACCGCATGGGTCAAAAGTCGGCCGAGAACCTGGTCGCTGCCATTGACCGCGCGCGCAGGCCCGTGCTCGGCCGACTGATTTTCGCGCTGGGAATCCGGCACGTGGGCGAAACGACAGCGCGTGACCTTGCCTTACATTTTGGCTCTGTCGAGTCGCTGATGGGCGCCGATCTTGACGCGCTGCTGGCGGTCAATGATGTCGGGCCAGTGGTGGCGGGGTCGATTTTGCGATTTTTCGCCGAGCCGCACAATATCGAGATCGTGCGCGCGTTGCAGGCAAGTGGCGTGGCGCCTCAGCCCGAAGAGCTGCCTCGAACGCAGGGGCTGGCTGCAAAGACTTTCGTTCTGACGGGAACGCTTCCGGTATGGTCGCGCGAGGAAGCTGCCGCGCAGATCGTCGCTGCGGGCGGCAAGGTCAGCGGATCGGTTTCGCGCAAGACGAACTTCGTCGTGGCAGGCGTTGAGGCCGGCAGCAAGCTGACCAAGGCCCTGGAGCTTGGTGTCACAGTCATCGACGAGGACGCGTTGCGCGCGCTGCTCGCGCAGGCAAGCGCCTGAAACGAAAATGGCCGCGCAAGCGGCCATTTTCAAGTGCGGCACCCGTTACTGAATTTTCGCCTTTTCGCGAAGCTCGGTCTGGTAGCCAGCCAGTGCTTGCTGGCGCATCATTTCTTCCAGTTGCGGACGAACCTGCGCGAGCGGCGGGAACTCGACGGGACGCGCATCCACGACCTCGATCACGTGCCAGCCGAACTGGGTCTGGACAGGTTTGTCGGCGAGCTTGCCTTTGCCGGTTGCTTTGACGGCATTGGCGAACGGCTCGACATAGTTCGACGCCGGCGCAAAGCCAAGATCGCCGCCCTTTTCGGCACTGCCCGGATCCTTGGAGTTCTTTTTGGCCAGGTCTTCGAATTTGGCGGATTTGCTCGTCAATTGCGCCTGCAGGTCGTTGGCGGTCTTTTCGTCCTCAACCAGAATATGGCGAACCTGGTACTCCATCACGCCGTCCTGCTGCTTCTTCAGCTTGTTGTACTCGGCCGTGATCGCGGCGTCGGTGATGGGGTGGCTCTTGAGGTAGTCGGCCATCAGGGCGCGAACCAGGATGCCCTGGCGTGCGAGCTCAAGCTCGGTTGCGATGGCTGGATCCTTGCCCACGATGTTCGCTTTTTCGGCGGCCTGCACCATGACCTGGCGATTGATCAGTTCTTGCTTGACCTGCTCGCGCAGTTGCGGCGAATCGCTCGCACCTTGTGTGACGAGCAGTTGGACGAACTGGTCCATGCTTTTTTGCGTAATCGCCTTGCCATTGACGGTCGCGATATTTTGGGCGTGGATCGGCGCGGCAATTGCCATCGCGGCTGCCAGCATGAGGAGACGTTTCATTGATTTCCTTTGGAGTGCGCCCGAGTCGTCAACGCGAGCGCGTGAATCGGGAATGGGATTAAATCGCGCAAAAGATCATACACCAGCCGATGTTGCGCAATCATCGACCGGTTATTGAAACAATCGGCCACGATCGTGACCCGGAAATGGCTGGCGCCGCCCTGGCTGCCGGCGTGCCCCGCATGCAGGTGGGACTCGTCCTCGACCTTGAGGGATACCGGCTCGAGCGCCTGAAGTCGCTGCTCGAGCAGTTGCTGGTGCGGGTTGCTCATGCCTTGCCTTTTTCAGTGTCCCGGGTGGCGTCCGTGTGCTCGATGTGGCGGCCGAGCCAGACCGACTGCACGATCACGAACACGATCAGGAGCCCCATGAGCCCGAAGACCTTGAAATTGACCCACTGCGCCTCGGTGAACATGCCGGAGAACGCGACAAACAGGTTGAGCCCCCCGGCTGCAAGAAAAAATACCGCCCAGCTGACGCTGAGCCTCGCCCAGGCACGGTCGGCCATCGCGATCTTCTCGCCCAGCAGCTTGCGCAGCAGGTTGCGCTTGAGGAAGAACTGGCTGACCAGCAGGACGCAGCCAAACAGCCAATACAGCACCGTGGGCTTCCATTTGATGAAGGTGTCGTCCTGGAGCCAGAGCGTCGCGCCCCCGAAAACCACGATGATGGTCAGGTTGATCCAGTGCATGCCCTCGATGGGGTTACCACGAAAGTAAATCCAGCCGATCTGCAGCACGGCCGCGACAATCGCAACCCCCGTGGCGACATAGATGCCGGCGAACTTGTAGGCCACGAAGAACAGGATCAGGGGGAACAGGTCGAACAGAAATTTTTTCATGGCTTGACCGGCTCAAACGTCAGGGAAAGCGAATTGATGCAGTAACGCAACCCTGTCGGCGGCGGGCCATCGGGGAAGACGTGTCCGAGGTGGCTATCGCAGACATTGCACAATACTTCGGTGCGCTTCATGCCGTGGGCGGTGTCGGTTTCCTCGCGCACGTTTTTCGGATCGATCGGCTCGAAGTAGCTCGGCCAGCCACAACCTGCGTCGAACTTGGTGTCAGAGGCGAACAACGCGGTCCCGCAGCCGACGCAGCGGTAGATGCCGAATTCGGTATGGTCCCAGTAGCGACCGGTGAATGCCCGCTCGGTGCCTTTTTGCCTGGCGACGCTGTACTCTTGCGGCGAAAGCTGCTCACGCCACTGAGCGTCGGATTTCACGATTTTTTGCATGGTCGCTGTTGGAGTGCCGTAATTGAAAAAGGTTCTCGGGCATAATCGATCGCCATGTTAATCCAGTTTAAAAACGTGCTTGTCCGTCGCAGCGGGCTGACGGCGCTGTCCGGGATAACCCTGACGCTGTCGGAGCGCCGTATCGGCGTGATCGGCCCCAACGGGGCAGGCAAAAGCACGCTGGCGCGTCTGGTCAACGGCCTGGTGCTACCCACGGAAGGCCAGGTTCTGGTCGATGGCATCGATACCCGCGGCGATCTCGCTGCCATCCGGCGCAATGTCGGTTTCGTCTTCCAGAATCCCGACAACCAGATCGTTTTCCCCGAGGTGGCCGAGGATATTGCCTTTGGGCTCAAGCGCCGCGAGCCCGATTCCGCTGCCCGCGATCGCCGCGTGGCGCAGTCGCTTGAGTCGCTGGGGATCGGCGCGCTGGCCTCGCGCCTGGTTCATACCCTTTCAGGTGGCGAACGGCAGCTGGTCGCCCTGGCTGGCGTCCTGGCCACCCGGCCGGGCTACCTTGTCATGGACGAGCCGACCACGCAGCTCGACCTGCGCTATCGCAACCGGTTTGCCAGCATCCTGCAGGCGCTCGAGCCGCCAGCGCTGGTCGCAAGCCATGATCTGGAGCTCATGCGCCTGATGGACCGGGTCATCGTCATCGAGGGGGGGCGGGTCGCCATGGACGGGAATCCCGACGAGGCGCTTGCGTGGTACCGGGGTCATTGCGGATGAGCGGATCGCTCTACGTCCCGGGCCAGACCTGGCTGCACCGCTTACCGGCAGGGCCCAAGCTGCTGGCCCTGGCCATTGCGGGGGCGGGATTGCTGCTGGTTCATAGCCCGATCTGGCTGGGTCTTGCCCTGGTCGGCGCATGCCTGCTGGTGGGATCGACCGGCGTGGGCGCGCGCGCGCTCTGGACGCAGTTGCGCGGCCTCGTGTGGTTTATGCTTGTGCTCGGGCTTTATACCGGGTGGATTCAAAGCCCGCAGGCCGCTCTGGAAATGCTGCTGAGGCTTTCGGCGCTGGTCCTGGCAGCGCTGGCCGTTACGTTTTCCACGCCGCTGGCCGGTATGATGGCCGTGGTCGAGTGGCTGGTTGCGCCGCTTGGAGCACTGGGTTGGGCGGATCCGTCACGCGTCGCGCTGGTATTCGGGCTGACACTGCGCATGATTCCTGAGCTCACCACGCAGTGGCAGGAAATCCGCGAGGCACAAGCCGCCCGTGGCATTCCCGCCAACCCGGCGCTGCTGGTCGTTCCGATGCTGGTGCGCACCATGCGGCGCGCGGCAGAGATCGCCGATGCCATTGACGCGCGTGGCGCCTGATTGACGAATTCCGAGGTTGTATTGAAAACAAAAGATATTGTGCTGGTGGCGCTTTTTGCCGCGCTGATCGTGGTGTTAAGCCTGATCCCCCCCCTTCCCGTGCCGGTCGTGCCGGTTCCGCTCACGCTTCAAACGCTCGGCGTCATGCTCGCCGGCTTGATGCTCGGTGCCCGGTTGGGCGCGCTGGCCGTCCTGGTCTATGTCGGGCTGGCGCTCCTGGGCATTCCGGTGTTGCCAGGCGGGCGGGCGGGTCTGGCCGTCCTGGCAGGCCCAACGGCGGGCTTCCTGCTCGGGATGATCCCGGGGGCAGCCGTGACTGGCTGGCTCTCGGGCCCGCCGGTCACAGCGACCGGGCGCTCCGTCGGCATGCAGATCGCACGCTGCTGGCTTGCGGCGGTTGTCGGATCCATGGGGGTCGTCTACCTTGTCGGAATCCCCTGGATGGCGACGGTCGCCGGTATGGATCTGGCCAAGGCCTCGTGGGCCATGCTGGTGTTTGTTCCCGGCGATCTGGTCAAGGCGCTGCTCGCCGCGGTCATCGCACAGCGGGTTCGCCTGGTGATCGCGACGGCCTAGGCGGACTTCCGTGGATCTTTCAATCGCCCTCATCCTGGTGCAGGACGGTGTCGTCAACGGTGCCGTCTATGCCCTGCTGGGCCTGGCGCTCGTGCTGGTGTTCGCGGTCACGCGCGTCATCTTCATACCGCAGGGTGAGTTCGTGACGTTCGGCGCGCTTACGCTGGCGATGCTCTGCGAGGGCAAATCGCCCGCGACCGTCTGGCTTCTGGTGATGGGTGGCGCGACGGCGTTCGCGATGGAGTGCGCGCGTGCCGTGCCTGCGCGCCGCTTTCGATCGCTCGCGCGCAC
>CAITPF010000343.1 GCA_903894155.1 uncultured beta proteobacterium
AGGAGAGGTTTCACTGATGTTTGACAGCATTTCAACTTCTTACCAGCAGATCAAGACCGGGAAACTCAAGGCAATCGCGGTGTCCGGGGCTACGCGTTCAGCGATTCTTCCGAATGTGCCGACCATTGCCGAATCCGTGCCGGGTTTTGTCGTGGATGGGTGGTATGGAATTCTGGCACCAGCCGGAACGCCCGATGCAATTGTGCAGAAACTCAGCAAAGCTTTTGCCGAGGCTGCGAACGTGCCTAAAGTGCGCGCTCAGCTCAACGACAACGGTTATGAAATCGTAGGCTCGACACCAGACGCATTCGCAAAGCACATCGACTCCGAACTTGCGCTCTGGGGAAAGGCCGTCAGGGACTCCGGGGCAAAAATCCAGTAGTGCCTCATGTCGGCGCAAGGCGCCTCTCGAATGCTCGCTTGGGCAAGAGCAGGGCGGTATCGCACTGCGCATGATCACAGGCACCAGAACGCAGCAGAACCTTGAGGCAAAAAGTTGTAGCTAAACAACGCTGAGCCGCACCCCGGAATCCAAAAAGTGTGTCGCGACTGTGTCAATGACCACTTTTTGAGCAGGGTGCTCGGAGAGCCAAGATTCTAGTGGTGCCCGGGGCAGGATTCGAACCGGCACGTCTTGCGGGGGGGTGAGTCCCCTGCGCCTGTCGCTATCCCAAGATGGCATTACAAATTATTTGGCTTCGATATTTTTTCAGCGGCATGGATGAGTCCAGGCATTTGAAGAAGAAGGGCAGGAACTGCGGTTTGTACGGTATCCCAAACCACCTCCAAGTTGATGTCAAAGTAGCCATGAGCAAGTCGGTTACGCATTCCACGCAGACTGCGCCATGAAATGTCGCCGTGGGCAGATGCGAATTCAGGGAATTTATCCATGACCTTGGTTGCAGCCTCTCCGATCACAATCAAATTCATCACGACCGCCGCTTGTGTGCGCTTATCGCCGAGAAAATCTTCCTGATTGATCCCTTCTGCAAAGCTGCACGCATCAAATGCCGCTGTTTGTATATGCCCAAGGTAATCGGTAAGCCAACGCTCTTTCATACTGGGATGGCTTCGTCCAGGACTTGTTGTCTAAACTTGACCGGCAGATCTTGAGGTGTGAGCAGGTCAACTGGAACACCCAGCAATTCTTCCAGTTCAACTTGAAGGCCACCAAGGTCAAAAAGCGTGGCGCCCGGAAGTGCGTCAACGAGGATGTCGATATCGCTGCCATCCTGATCCAAGCCATGAAGCACGGATCCAAAAACGCGTGGGTTTGCAGCACGATAACGTCCCGTGACTTCACGCACGGCTATGCGCTTCAATTCAAGTGCGGCTGATGGTTTCATGATGAATCATCAAACTGGGTGGTGGTTAATTATAAATTGGGCTGCTTTGTAAGAGTGTGGCGTCTTGCAGCAGCGTGCAACGGAATTCAACAGACGGTGAACGCAGCAGAACCTTGAGGCAAAAAGTCGAGGCTAAACAAGGCTGAGCCACACTCCCGAATTCAAAAAGTGTGTCATGACTGTGTCGCTGAGCACCTTTTGAGCAGGATGCTCGGAGAGCCTTGATTTTAGTGGTGCCCGGGGTCGGAATCGAACCGACACGCCTTGCGGCGGGGGATTTTGAGTCCCCTGCGTCTACCAATTTCACCACCCGGGCCAGAGCAGGGCGCGAGCGCGCCTCGGCAGAATGATTGTTATTGTAAAGCGTTCAGGAATTTTTGCTTCGACAGGTGCACATCGCCATCACGAGTACCCTTTAGGGCTCGCGTGCCCAAGGGCGACATGTGCCCAATCCCGCCCTGTGTACGACAATCTGACGCGCAATCACGTTTTTCACATGAGCATTGCTTAAGAATTAAGGGTTTGGCACGAGTATTGCTTGTCCCGCTTGATGCGGGGCGGTCCGTCCCGATCCGTAGACGACACGAAACTTGCTGGCACCCGGCGTAGGTCCGCCGGGGCGGGCAGCAGTGTAAGGAGATGTCATGACCTGGTCGATACTCGCGCGTGATGCGCGGGGGCACTTCGGAATGGCGATTGCGAGCCGTTTTTTTGCCGTTGGCTCTTTATGTGTGCACGCTCGCCACGGTGTTGGCGCGCTGTCGACGCAGGCGTTGCTCAACCCGCTGTACGGACCCGCCGGGCTAAATCGCCTTGCGCAGGGGGACACGGCTGCGCAGGCGATTGCCTCCGTCATCGCCGGCGACCCCGGTCGCGAACATCGCCAGATTCATGTGTTGCCCGTCAATGGATCTGCTGCTGCCCATACCGGTGCACAATGCATCGCGTGGTGTGGCCACATCGAGGGCAAGGACATCAGCGTGGCCGGAAACATGCTGGCAGGCCCCGAGGTGCTCGAGGCGACGGCGCAGGCCTATCTGGCTGGCGAAGGCACGCCGATGGCGCAGAGGCTGCTTGCGGCGATGGACGCCGGGCAGGCCGCAGGGGGCGACAAGCGCGGCAAGCAGGCCGCTGCCCTTAAGATCCTTGCTGACGAAGACTATCTGCAACTTGATCTGCGGGTTGACGACCATCCAGAGCCTTTGACAGAACTGCGCAGGCTGTACACAGTGAGCCTTGAGCGATTCCAGCCGTTTCTTTCCTGCTTGCCAGGTCGGGGGCGCCCGGCCGGCATCACGGATCGCGCACAAATTGAGGCTGTCATCGAGCAATTTCACGCCATGTCTTCCAAAGGCAGGTGAAAATCTGCTGAGTCGTCCATTGAAGTCCCGGCAGGCAGGCAGCCGTTCGCCACACCATTCCAGAAATCCGACAGGGGATCGCATCATGAAGCAAGGTATCCGTAAGGCGTTTGGCGTTGCATTGATGACGCTTGTTCCAGTGCTCAGCGTGGCCCAGGTCTTGCGCATCGGTCTGGCCGAGGATCCCGACGTCCTGGATCCAACGCAGGCGCGCACCTTCGTTGGCCGGATTGTCTTTTCAGCGCTGTGCGACAAACTGGTCGACATCGACGAGAAGCTCAACATCGTCCCGCAACTGGCGTCGAGCTACCAGTGGGCCGACGACAGCAAGTCGATTACCTTCAAATTGCGCGATGGGGTGACATTTCATGATGGCGAGAAGTTCGACGCGGCGGCAGTGAAATACAACATCGAGCGGCACAAGAATCTCAAGGGCTCGAACAGGTCGGGCGAATTGCGCCCCATTTCGTCGGTCGACGTGATCGATCCGCTGACGGTGCGCCTTAACCTCGCGGCGCCCTTTGCCCCGCTGCTGGCCGCGCTCGCAGACCGCGCGGGCATGATGGTTTCACCGAAGGCAGCCGAGGCCCTGGGCGACAAGTTTGCGACAAGCCCGGTCTGTTCCGGCCCGTTCAAATTTGTCGAGCGGATTGCGCAGGACAAGATCGTACTTGAGCGCTTCGGCAATTACTGGAACAAGGACGCCATCCATTTCGACAAAGTCATTTACGTCCCGATTCCGGACGCGACTGTCCGCCTGGCCAATTTGCGCGCCGGGCAACTGGATTTCATCGAGCGCGCCGCCTCGAACGATTTTGCGTCGATCAAGAAGGACAGCAAGTTGAAGTCCTCCAAGATTACCGAAATCGGCTATCAGGGCATTACGATCAATATCGACAAGAGCGATCGGGCCAAACAGAATCCGCTGGGCCGCGACGCGCGCGTGCGCGAGGCGTTTGAACTTTCGCTGGATCGCCAGGGGATCGTGCAGGTGGCGATGGATGGCCAGGCCACCGCCGGAAACCAGTGGGTGCCGCCCGGCAATTCCTATTATGCCAAGAACGTCCCGATCCCGAAGCGCGATGTTGCGCGCGCCAAAGCCCTGCTCAAGGAGGCCGGGGTGACCAACCCCACGTTCACGCTGATGACACCGACCACGTCTGATTCGCAAAAAATCGCGCAGGTTGTGCAAGCCATGGCCAAGGAGGCCGGCTTTGATGTGAAGATTCAATCGACGGAGTTCGCGACTTCGCTGAATCTCGCCGATAAGGGCGACTTTGAAGCCTATGTGCTCGCCTGGAGCGGCCGCGCCGATCCGGATGGCAATATCTACAGTTTCGCCGCTTGCAAGCAGCCCCTGAATTACGGCGGGTATTGCAAGCCCGAGACGGATGCGCTGCTCGATGCATCCCGCTCCAGCCTGAATCCCGCTGATCGACTCAAGAGCTATGAAAAGGTTGCCGTTGCGCTCGATGGCGAGCGCCCGATTGTCTATCTCTTTCATCGTGACTGGCTCTGGGCATATACGCCCAAACTCGGCGGCGTGAAGGAAATCCCGGATGGATTGCTGCGTATGACGGGCCTGAAATTCAACTAGAACAAACCGCCTGTCGCCCAAGCCGAAGAAATGTTTGCATTTTTCGTTCGTCGACTCGTTTCGTTGCTGCCCACGCTGGTCTTCGTGTCGATGCTTATTTTCGGCCTGCAGCAACTGCTTCCGGGCGACCCGGCGCAAATTCTCGCGGGCGAGGACCAGAGCCCTGAATTGATCGCGCATCTGCGGGAAAAGCTCCATCTCGATGAGCCTTTGCCCGTACGCTACTTTTACTGGGTGAGCGGGGTGGTGCGCGGCGATCTGGGCGAGTCGGTTCGAACGCAGCAACCTGTCCTTGAACTTATCATCCAGAAGCTCCCCGTGACGGCGGAGCTTGCCATTCTTTCCATGCTGATCGGCTTGCTGATCAGCATTCCGGCTGGCGTCATCTCGGCGATACGGCCGCGTTCGTTCTGGGACTATTGCGCCACGGCGTTTGCCTTCTCAGGGTTGTCCATTCCGCACTTCTGGCTGGGGATCCTGATGATCCTCCTGTTTTCCGTCGACCTGGGCTGGTTGCCCGCCTCTGGCTACGTCAGCCCGTTCGAGAATCTGAGGGAAAACCTGGCAGCCATGGCCATGCCGGCCTTTGTGCTGGGGACAGGAATCTCGGCAGTACTGATGCGCCATACGCGAAGCGCCATGCTCCAGGTGCTGGGCGCGGATTACGTGCGCACCGCGCGTGCCAAGGGCCTGAGCGAGCGCGTCGTCGTGCTCAAGCACGCGTTGCGCAATGCTTTGACGCCAGTCATTACGCTTGGTGCGCTCGAGTTTGGAACCCTGTTGTCAGGCGCGGTTCTGACCGAGCAGGTGTTCACGATCCCCGGGTTTGGCAAACTAATCGTCGACGCCGTGTTCAACCGGGATTATGCGGTGGTTCAGGGCGTGGTCCTGGTGACCGCGACTGCCTATATCCTGCTGAATCTGATGGCGGACATGGCCTATTTTTTCGCTAACCCGCGCCTTCGACACGCATGACGCACATTCCGTCCCCCGCGGTGATCACGGCTCACCCGATGTCGCCGACAGACCAAGCGCGGCGAGAGGCGGGCCCCTGGAAGCGCGCTTTTCGCAAACTCATGCGCAATCGCCTGGCGACGCTGGGGCTGGCGACGATCCTGTTCTTCATGCTGCTTGCGCTTCTGGCTCCCTGGGTGTCGCCCTATGACCCGCTCGCAACGAACTGGGGCGCGATTCGCAAGGCGCCGAGCATGGAGCACTGGTTCGGAACCGATGAGCTTGGACGCGACGTGCTGTCGCGCGTGATCTGGGGTACGCGTGCATCGATGCTTGCGGGGGTAGTGTCGGTTTTCATTTCGCTCGTGGCAGGCGTGACGATCGGCTTGCTTGCCGGGTTCGTGGGCGGCGTGTTTGACGGCGTGATCTCGCGCATCACAGACGCTTTTCTTGCGTGTCCTTTCCTGATCCTCGCCATTGCGCTTGCCGCGTTTCTCGGCCCGAACCTGACCAATGCGATGATCGCGATCGGCGTATCGGCGGCACCGATTTTCGTTCGGCTGACCCGGGCCCAGGTCCTGAACGTCAAAGTGGAGGACTACATCGAGGCGGCGCGCGCCATCGGCTGCCCGCCCTCGAGGATCGTGATGTCACATATTCTGCCGAACGTCACCGCTCCGTTGATTGTGCAAACCACCCTGGCGATCGCCGCCGCCGTGATTGCCGAGGCGAGTCTTTCCTTTCTCGGGCTCGGTCAGCAGCCGCCGGACCCGAGTTGGGGAAGCATGCTGAATACGGCCAAGAATTTCATGGAAGACGCTCCCTGGATGGCAATTTGGCCAGGGCTCGCCATTTTTGTCCTGGTGCTTGCTTTCAATCTGCTGGGCGACGGCTTACGCGACGCGCTCGATCCGCGTAGCCGCCAGTCGATCTAATCGATTGAAATAATTGATTTTTTTGCACGCCTGACGCCCAAGCGCGCCCGCGCCTTGAAATTCGTGTTTTGACCCCCAGAACTAGGCCCGTATGGCCCCGCAGTCTCATCGTCAGACTGGTCGGGTGGCCGATCGTTCAGTGGACAACTTTTGAGTGAGCACCATGAATCAAACGACTTCCAGCGCAGATGCTTCGCAGACCCTGGGTTTTCAGGCCGAGGTCAAGCAACTGCTTCACCTGATGATCCATTCCCTCTACAGCAACAAGGAAATCTTCCTGCGTGAGCTGGTTTCCAATGCTTCGGACGCCTGCGACAAACTGCGTTTCGAGGCGATCGATCAGCCGGAACTGATGGCGGGCGACAGCGAACTGCGTGTTCGGGTCGATTTTGACAAGGCCGCGCGCACGATCACCATCTCGGATAACGGCGTCGGGCTTTCGCGTGACGAGGCGATTTCGCACCTCGGAACGATCGCGCGCTCGGGCACACGCGAGTTCTTCAGCAAACTGACGGGCGACAACCAGAAGGATGCCCAGTTAATCGGCCAGTTTGGCGTGGGCTTTTATTCGTCGTTTATCGTCGCCGATCGGGTCACCGTACGAAGCCGCCGTGCAGGGCTGCCGGCTGACCAGGCCATCGAATGGGCGTCGGACGGTCAGGGCGAATTTACCGTGACCCCAATCGAAAAGGATGGCCGGGGCACGGACGTCGTGCTGCATCTGCGTGCTGACGAGGACGAATTCCTGTCGGGCTCCAAGCTGCGCTCCGTCCTGCGCCACTACTCCGATCACATTTCGATCCCGGTTGAAATGCTCAAAGAGGAGTGGGATAAAGACAAGTCCGAGCAGGTCAAGACCACTGAGTGGGAAGCGGTCAACCAGGCGAACGCCCTCTGGACGCGCAATAAATCGGACATCACCGACGAGCAGTACCGCGAGTTCTACAAACACGTTTCGCACGATTTCGAAGATCCGCTCGCCTGGACGCACAATCGCGTCGAGGGCCGCAGCGAATACACGCAACTGCTGTTCATCCCGCGCCATGCGCCGTTTGACATGTGGGATCGCGATGCCCGGCGCGGCGTCAAGCTCTACGTCAAGCGCGTTTTCATCATGGACGATGCCGACCAGCTCCTGCCGGCCTATCTGCGCTTTGTGCGGGGCGTGATCGACTCCTCCGACCTGCCGCTGAACGTCTCGCGCGAGCTGCTGCAGGAAAGTCGCGACGTGCGCGCCATCCGCGAAGGCAGTGCCAAGCGCATCCTCGGGCTGCTGGAGGATCTGGCCGAAAATCGCAAAGAGGATTACGCGTCCTTCTGGACAGAATTCGGTCAGGTGCTGAAGGAAGGCACGGGCGAGGATCCTGCCAACCTGGAGCGTATCGCCAAGCTGCTGCGCTTTGCTTCCACCAAGGACGAAAGCGACGCCCAGGTCGTCTCGCTGGCGGATTACGTGTCACGGATGAAGGAAGGTCAGGACAAGATTTACTACATCACTGCGGACAGCTATCTGGCCGGCCACAACAGTCCGCACCTGGAAATCTTCCGCAAGAAGGGCATCGAGGTGCTGGTCTTGTGGGATCGGGTCGACGAGTGGATGCTTTCGCATCTGCGCGAGTTCGATGGCAAGCAACTGGTTTCTGTCGCCAAGGGCGGGCTGGATCTGGAGTCGCTCGCCGACGAGGCGGAAAAAAAGCATCAGACCGAGGTGGCCGAGCAGTTCAAGCCGCTGGTCGAGCGCCTTCAGGAGTCCTTGAAGGATCGCGTCAAGGAAGTGCGGGTCACTGCGCGTCTGGTCGATTCGCCGTCCTGCGTCGTGGTCGGGCAGAACGAGCTCAGCCCGCACCTGCAGCGCCTGCTCAAGTCTGCCGGGCAGGAAGCGCCGAACATCCTGCCTGTGCTCGAAATCAACCCCGAGCACGCGTACATTGCCAGGCTCAAGACGGCCGAAGGCGAGGCGTTCGACGACTGGGCCGCCTTGCTGCTTGAGCAAGCCATTCTGGCCGATGGCTCGCAGGTGCCTGATCCCGCGGCGTTCGTTCGCCGGGTGAACAAGCTGCTCTTGGGCTAACGCGCATCCAAACGCGGCGAGCCCTGACCGAGTCAGGCAAATGAACGACGGATGGGGCGCCTTGTGTGCCCCATTCTCATTGTGCGCACATTGTGTCAGGCGACGTCGTCGGGCAGTGCATCGGACGGCCATGCTGCCATGCGCGCATAGCGATTCCAGTCAAAACAAGGCCCCGGGTCGGTCTTGCGCGTCGGCGCGACGTGGTTGTGCCCCCGAACCGCGCGCAGCGGGTAGCGCGCGCGCAAACAGCCTGTCAGTTCGGCCAGCCGGTCGTACTGGGCGTCTGTAAAAGGCACGTCGTCCGTTCCCTCAAGCTCGACGCCGATCGAGAAATCGTTGCAGCGCTCGCGCCCCGCGAAACTCGATACGCCTGCATGCCAGGCACGCTGGCCACAGGCGACGAACTGATCGATATCGCCGTGTCGATCGATCAGGAAATGTGCCGAAACGCGCAAACCGATAATGTTGACAAACCAGGGATGCGCCGCGGTGTCGAGCCGATTCAGAAAGAGATCGCGCGCGTAGCCGTTGAGGAATTCACCCGGCGGCAGGCTGATGTTGTGTACGACCAGCAGGCTGATGTCTGCGTCCTGCGGGCGTGCGTCGAAGTTCGGTGACGGCACAAGCGCGATTCCGGCGCCCGGCAGAAGCCAGCCATGCGCATCGAGCTTCATGATCCCGGCGTCAGTCCAGTTTGCGCACACCGAGTCTGGCGTGCTCATTGTTGCACCAGTTATTGCCCCCGATCATGGTAGCTTCAGAGCGCGGCAAGTGTACGCCGCAGTGAGAGCAGCGCACCATTGCTTCAGGATTGCCGCCTGGCGAGGCGCGCGGCGGCGCCGGATCAGGCGCAGGTGCGGCTGCTTTCGCAGCGTTTGAGGCCTTTTTGTGAGCAATGACCCGTGCAAGCATCAGCCCGCCGAGGATCACCAACACCCAGAGAATCGTCTTGCCCATGTCAGCCCCTTTGCAGTATCACTTCGAGGACGAAGCGACTGCCGGTGTAGGCAAGCACGACAAAGACAAAGCCCGCGAGCGTGTAACGCAGGGCGATCCGCCCACGCCATCCGCGCAAGTGGCGACCAAGCAGGAGCACGCCAAACGTCGCCCAGGACAGCAGCGTGAATACGGTCTTGTGATCAAACGGCAGCAGTTTGCCGGTGGCTGCCATGGAAATCAGCGAGCCAGTGACGACCGCCAGCGACAATGCCCCGAACGCAACCCAGATGACGAGAAAAAGCAGGTGCTCCTGGGCCAGCAGGGGTGGTTGCGCATCCAGCATGCGACCGATCATTGCCTTCAGGCTGTTTGTATTGCCCGCCCGTTCATGGGGGTAGCGCAGATGGCGATCCAGCGCCGCCATCAGCATGGCTTGCAGCGCCGCGATCGTGATCAGGCCATAGGCCGACAGGGCGATCAGCAGGTGGGCGCGAAGCGCACCGCTGGAGGCATGCGCGATGAGCTGTGTTTCAGGAAAGAGTGCGGCCAGCAGGCACGAAAGTGCGCCCGCCGGTAATAAAAGCAGCATGAGCCCGTCGACGCGAAGCACCAGGCTTTCGAGCCAGAAAACGATCATGCCCAGCCATATCGCGGCGGAAAACGCGAGCGACCATCCAAGCTGGAGGTGGCTATCGCGCAGGATCGACTGCTGCAGCGCCACGCCGTGCAGGGCAATGGCCACGAGCACGCCCAGACGCACCGCGCGGCCGACGTGCAGGACGGGGCGTCCGGCCGACAGCGCATGCCAGAGAATGAGCGCCAGAACGGCATACGCCAGCGCGGCCAGGGAGTGAAATACAATGCCAGAAGACATCCTTGTAGTGTAAAGCGAAACAGCCCCCATGCTTGAAAATCTGACCCAACGCCTTTCCCGTGTCGTCAAGACAATACGGGGTGAAGCGCGCCTGACAGAATCCAATACGCAGGAAATGCTGCGCGAGGTGCGATTGGCCCTGCTCGAGGCCGACGTCGCGTTGCCGGTCGTGCGCGACTTCCTGGCCAAGGTCAAGGAAAAGGCCCTCGGCGAAGAGGTCGCAGGCAGCCTTTCTCCGGGGCAGGCGCTGGTCGGAGTCGTGCATCGTGAACTCACGGCCCTGATGGGCGGGGATCTCGGGCCGGATGCAAGCGAGCTGTCGCTGGCGATGCAACCCCCGGCGATCATCCTGATGGCGGGCCTGCAGGGCGCGGGCAAGACCACGACCACCGGCAAACTTGCGCGCTGGCTCAGCGAGGGCGGCCATGTCCAGCATGGGCGCAAGACAGGCAAGAAGAAAGTCGCGGTGGTCAGCGCGGACGTCTACCGCCCGGCGGCCATCGAGCAGCTCAAGATGGTGGCTGAGCAGGTCGGGGTGGACTGGATTCCGTCGGATTCATCGCAGAAGCCCGAAGATATTGCGCGCGGAGCTGTCGATTTCGCCCGCCGCCATCATTACGACGTGCTGATTGTCGATACGGCCGGTCGTCTGGGCATTGACGAAGCGATGATGCGCGAAATTCGTGCGCTGCACGATTTACTCAAGCCCATCGAGACGCTGTTTGTGGTCGACGCCATGCAGGGTCAGGATGCCGTGAACACGGCCAAGGCGTTCGGCGATGCCCTGCCGCTGACCGGTGTGGTGCTGACCAAGGTCGACGGCGATGCGCGCGGCGGTGCGGCGCTGTCGGTGCGTCACATCACCGGCAAGCCGCTCAAGTTCGTCGGGATTTCGGAAAAGCTCGACGGCCTTGAGCCGTTTTACCCCGAGCGCATGGCGCAGCGCGTACTGGGCATGGGCGACATCGTCTCGCTCGTCGAGCAGGCGCACAAGAACATCGACATGGCCGAGGCCGAAAAGCTTGCCGCCAAGATCAAGTCTGGCGATAAGTTCGACCTCAATGATTTTCGCGACCAACTCGCCCAGGTCAAGAAGATGGGCGATATGAGTTCGCTGCTGAATAAGCTTCCCGCACAGTTCGCCCAGGCTGCCGGGCAGCTCCAGGGCGGGCAGGCCGAAAAGCAGCTGCGGCGCACCGAAGGCATCCTCAATTCCATGACGCCGCACGAGCGCTCCAAGCCCGAGCTGCTCAAAGCCACGCGCAAGCGACGGATCGCCGCTGGTGCAGGCGTGCCTGTCCAGGAAGTCAATCGACTGCTGAGTCAGTTCGAACAGATGCGCGGGATGATGAAGCAAATGAAGAAGGGCGGCATGGCCAAGATGATGCGCGCCATGGGCGGCCTCAAGGGCATGGGCAAGGCGGGCCCGTTTGGGCGTTGAGCCGCAGCCGATCCGCCCGAATCCCTGGTTTCAGCGCTTGCGAAAAATCAGATCCCAGACCCCATGGCCAAGCCGCAGGCCGCGCTGCTCGAACTTCGTGAGCGGCCGGTAGTCCGGACGGGGCGCAAACCCTTCGCTGGTATTGATCAGCGCGGGCTCGGCCGATAGAACTTCCAGCATCTGCAATGCATAGTGCTCCCAATCCGTGGCGCAATGCAGATAGGCGCCCGGCGCCATGCGCGAGGCCAGCAGATGGATAAGCGGGGGCTGAATCAGGCGACGCTTGTGATGGCGCGTCTTTGGCCAGGGATCCGGGAAATAGAGGTGCACACCGGCCAGGCTATCCGGGGCGATCATGTGCTGCAGCACTTCGACGGCATCGTGCTGGATGATGCGCACGTTGGCAAGGCCCGACGCCTCGATGCGCTTGAGAAGCGCACCGACGCCTGCTTCAAACACTTCGACGCCAAGGAAGTTGTCCCCGGATCGTGCCAGGGCGATCTGCTCGGTGGTCTCCCCCATGCCGAACCCGATTTCCAGGATCAGCGGTGCCACGCGCCCAAAGGCGGCCTGCGGATCAAGCGGGGCTTGCGCGAAAGGGATCGACCACTTATCCCGAACCGTTGAAAGCGCCTCCTTCTGGCCTTGCGTGATGTGACCGCGCCGATGCACGAAGCTGCGAATATGGGCTTGATGCATTCAACCGCCCCCGACGGCGACAACAATCTCGAGCCGGTCTCCGGGCACGATCATCGTCTGGGCATACGCGCTCCTGGGCACGATTTCGCCATTGCGCTCGACGGCGATTCTCTTGCCGGCGAACCCGAGGGATTCGACCAGACCGGCGACACTGAGGGGGCCGTCCAGCGATTTGGACTGGCCGTTGAGTACGATTTCCATGGCCGGTATTGTAGTGGCTCGGAATCGACTCGATTGTCTGGCATCGCCGATCCCGTATAATGCGGCTCTGTCCGAGGGCCATGTGGCCCAGCGATTCGCGACACGCGGGTGTGGTTCAATGGTAGAACGGCGGCTTCCCAAGCCTCAAGCGTGGGTTCGATTCCCATCACCCGCTCCACTTTCTTTCGCATGCTGTTCATCACGGGTGCCGCCCGGGCGCATTCCCGCATGACCCAAATCACCAATATCGCCGCCTACAAGTTCGTTGCGCTCGACCGCCTGGCAGAGCGCCGCGAAGCCATGCAAGACAAAGCTTCTTCCCTGGGGCTCAAAGGAACGATCCTGCTCGCCGAGGAAGGCGTCAATCTGTTTATGGCAGGGCCTGCGCCTGACATCGACGCGTTCCTGGCCTGGTTGCGGGATGATCCCGCGTTCGCCGTGCTGGAAGTGAAGTTCAGCGCGTCTTCCAGTGTGCCGTTTGGTCGCCTGCGGGTCAGGATCAAGCGCGAAATCATCCGGATGAATCACCCCGCGATCCGTCCGGTGGCCGCCCGCGCGCCTGCGGTCGATTCCATGACGGTGCAGCGCTGGATCACGCAGGGCAGCGATGACGAAGGCCGCCCGGTTGTCATGCTCGACACCCGCAACGATTTTGAGGTGCAGGCAGGCACGTTTGCCAATGCTGTCCACTGGCATATCGACCGATTTACCCAGTTTCCGGAAGCTGTTCTTCAACACAGGGAAGAACTGGCCGGAAAGACGATCGTCAGCTTCTGCACGGGCGGTATCCGCTGCGAAAAGGCGGCCATCTACATGGCCGAAGCCGGCGTCGAGCGTGTTTTCCAGCTCGAAGGCGGCATCCTCAAGTATTTCGAGCAGACCGGAGGTACCGGGTTTGAAGGAAACTGTTTCGTCTTCGACGAGCGCGAGACGCTCGATCCGAGGCTTCATCCGCACGCCCTCTGATCCGATGCGCGGCAAACCCTGCCGTTCATGGCGGGGTCAATAGCGCGGCCGTCGAACTCAGCGCACCCGCATCCCGGGCTGGGCGCCCGAATCGGGCGACAGCAGGTAGATGCCGGTATCCACCGCATCGTCAGCATGGCTGGCAGCGAGCACCATGCCCTCCGACACTCCGAACTTCATCTTGCGTGGGGCGAGATTCGCGACCATGACGGTCAGCCGCCCGATGAGTTGCTCGGGCTGAAAGGCGGACTTGATTCCGGAAAACACGTTGCGGTGACGGCCTTCGCCGACGTCAAGCGTCAGGCGCAGCAGCTTGGCCGCGCCTTCGACATGCTCGCAATTGACGATGCGGGCGATGCGCAGATCGATGCGGGAGAAGTCTTCGATGCCGATGGTGTCGGCGATCGGTTCGCCGCCGGGCACAAGCGCAGGTTCGGGCGGGGCCGCGGGAGGCTCGAAGAGGGCGTCGAGCATGTCGGGATCCACGCGCTGCATGAGATGTTTAAACGGGTTGATCCGGGTCGGCAGCACCCCGGCATCGCTCCAGACGAACGGACGATCCAGGCCGAACAGCTCGCCGGCGACCCGCGCCGACAGTTGGGGAAGGATCGGCGCGAGCATGACCGACATGGCCTTGAACCCGGCGAGCGCGGTCGAACAGATGTCCTGAAGGGCGCCGCGCTGCGCTGCATCGGCGTTGGCGAGCCCCTTGGCGATCAGCCACGGTTGCGCGGCGTCAAAGGCCTGGTTGATCCGGTCGGCCATGGCCATGATGTCCCGGATCGCGCGCGCGTATTCGCGTGCCTCGATGTCCGCGCGCACGCGATCGGCAGCTTGCGTCCAAACGGCTGCGAGCGCGGTCGTGTCTGCGGTGTAGCGCAGCTCACCCTCGAAGTACTTGCTGATGAAGTTGGCGGCACGGCTGGCGATGTTTACGTACTTGCCCACGAGATCGCTGTTGACGCGCGCCATGAAATCGTCTGGGTTGAAGTCGATGTCTTCAACATGCGAGTTGAGCTTGGCGGCGATGTAGTACCGCAGCCATTCGGCGTTCATACCGATTTCCAGATAGCGTAGCGGGGAGATGCCAGTGCCCCGGCTCTTGGACATTTTTTCGCCGCTCACGGTAATAAAGCCGTGCACATTGATCTGGTCGGGTGTCTTGCGGCCCGAGAACTTCAGCGTGGCGGGCCAGAACAGTGCGTGGAAGTAGACGATGTCCTTGCCGATGAAGTGCACCTGCTCGGTCGTGCCTGCCGGATCCACCAGGGCGTCGTAATCGAGACCCGCGATCGAGCAATAGGCCTTGAGCGCGGCGAGGTAGCCCACCGGCGCATCGAGCCACACGTAGAAATACTTGCCCGGCGCATCGGGGATTTCGATGCCGAAGTAGGGTGCGTCGCGCGAGATATCCCAATCGCCAAGCTTGGCCTCGCCGTCGTCCTTGCCGAGCCATTCGCGTGTCTTGGCAAGCACTTCCTGCTGCAGGCGGCGCGTGCCGCGTGCATTTTCGCCGGTCGTCCAGTCCTGCAGAAATGCGACGCAGCGCGGATCGGACAGCTTGAAGAAAAAGTGGTCCGATGACTTGAGTACGGGTCGCGCGCCCGTGATCGTCGAATACGGGTCGATCAGGTCGGTGGGCGCATACACCGAGCTGCAGACTTCGCAGGCATCGCCGTACTGGTCCTTGGCATGGCACTTGGGGCACTCGCCCTTGATGTAGCGATCGGGCAGGAACATGCCCTTGACCGGGTCGAAGAACTGCTCGATGCAGCGTGTTTCAATCAGCCCCGCCGCCCGCAGCTTGCGATAGATGTCCTGGGAAAGCTCGATGTTCTCTGGCGAATCGGTCGAATGCCAGTGGTCGAACGCAATGCCAAAGCCCCTGAGGTATTGGGGGCGCTCGGCGGCGACCCGGGCGACGAGCTGCTGTGGCGTGATTCCTTCGGACTCAGCCTTGAGCATGATGGGCGCGCCGTGCGTGTCGTCGGCGCACACGAAATGGACCGTATGCCCCGCCATGCGCAGGGACCGCACCCAGATGTCGGCCTGGATGTACTCCATGATGTGGCCGATATGGAAGGAGCCGTTTGCGTAGGGAAGCGCAGTGGTGACGAAAATGGTGCGGGACATGTGAGGCGCCGGGCGAAGGATCAAGCCCGCCATTTTAGATCAGCGCGCGGCTTTCCCCGCCCCGGACACGCATTGCGCGAACCTGCCCGCCTGTCGGGCGAGCTCAGGCCAGCGAAACCAGGCCCGAGTAGTGTGCTGCCAGCGCGACCGCCGCGCTGGTCAGCAGGGTCCAGATCGGATTGGCGCCAAGCTTGAGGATCGACACCATGCTGGCAGCGGAGATGGCGATCGTCAGCCAGCCCCGATGCGCGGCCTGCGCCAGATCCAGGCCGCCGGCGATGATGAGCCCGATCGCGACCGGCACCAAGGCGTCCTGAGCTAGCCTGAAGCCCTTCGAGCCGGCTACCCGGCTCATCAGGCGCCCCACGACGAAGGCCAGCAGGCACGCGGGCAGGAGCATCGAGAGCGTTGCGACCAGAAGCCCGGCCATGCCGCCCATTTGCCAGCCGATGAGGCTGACGATGACGACGTTCGGGCCTGGCGTGATCTGCGTGACGGCATACAGTTGCATGAACGTGGCATCGCTCATCCAGTGCAGGACGTCGACCACTTCATGGCGCATCGCCGGGACGACGGCGTTGACCCCGCCGATTGCGATGAGCGAGATCATCGCGAAGGTGCGCGCGAGCGCGCCGAGGATGACCAGGGAGGTCATTTCCTGCCCAGCCAGGCGGTCAGCACGAGCGCGACGGGCACCATCAGCAGAACGACGCGCACCAGGGGCCAGTGCAACCCGATAATGATCGCCACGGCCAGAAGCACGATGATCCATCCGGCAAGCCCGGGCCGAATCTTGGAAAGCATCTTCAAACCGGTGCCAATGACCATTCCTGCTGCCGAAGCGCCGGCCGCCGTGAGCGCGATGTTCACGGCCGGGACGTCTGCAAACCGGTTGTAGAGCGCCGCGAGCGCCATCACGATCAGGATGGGCAGCACCATCAGGCCGAGCACGCCGACCAGTGAGCCCTTCGGTCCCTGGAAGCGGTCGCCGATGATGACCGCGGCGTTGACCGTGTTCGCGCCGGGCAGCACCTGGCCCACGCCAAGCACCGTCGCATACTCCTTTTCGGAGAGCCACCGGTACTGCTCGACGATGACGTGACGGGAAATCGCTGCTACACCGCCGAAACCGAGCATCCCGATCGTGGCGAAGCCACGGAACAGCTCGGCCAGGCCAATGACGCGCGACGACGTGTCGGGCGGGTTCGCGGGCTCAGGGGACATCGCGGGACTTGACATCTATGATGTCGCCAGCGCGTAAAGCACCCGGTCGGAACATGGGTTTGCGGCGCGACTGCCGCTGTTTCCAGTATTCTCTTGCCGAGATTCGTTGGCCGCGCAGGGTCGCGACCAGTAAGGCAATGGCAAGTGCAATGAGTGTTGAAAGGGTGAAAATAGCGGCCATGGCCAGCCCTGCCAGGGCTAGCACTGTCAACAGCAGCAATCGCGTAAGACGTCGAATCAGCTCGGCCATGGTGTCGGGCAACCGTGTTGAGTTGGAAAGCAGAAGTTTAAGTCACAACAGGAATTGAAATGAGTGTAACGCTGGCGGATGTACGTTCGGAACTGAACCAGATCGTCGATCCCAACACGGGCGCCTCGCTGGGCGCCGGGATAAAGGATGCGCAGATACAGGTTGACGGGGGGCGCGTCGCTGTTCAGGTCCTGCTGGGGTACCCCGCGGCCAGCCAGTTCCAGTCGATCGGGGATCTCGTTCGGGCGCGCCTGGCCGCGATCGGCGCACCCGACGCGGCCGTTGAAGTGTCGAGTCGCATCATTGCCCATGCCGTGCAGCCGGGCGTGCAGCTGGTTCCGGGCGTGCGCAACATTATTGCGGTGGGTTCGGGCAAGGGCGGCGTGGGCAAGAGCACGACAGCGGTCAACCTTGCGCTGGCGCTGCAAGCGGAGGGCGCGCGGGTCGGCGTGCTGGATGCCGATATCTACGGGCCGAGCGTGCCGATGCTGCTTGGAGTGTCGGGCCGTCCCGAAAGCGCCGACGGCAAGACCATGGCGCCGCTGGTCGGGCATGGACTGCAGGCCAACTCGATCGGCTTTCTCATCAGCGAGGACACGCCCGCCATCTGGCGCGGCCCCATGGTGACCCAGGCGCTTGAGCAACTGCTGCGCCAGACCAATTGGGATAATCTGGATTATCTGATCGTCGACATGCCCCCGGGCACCGGCGATATCGCGCTGACGCTGTCCCAGCGGGTGCCCGTGGTTGGCGCGGTGATCGTGACGACCCCGCAGGATATCGCGTTGCTTGACGCCCGCAAGGCGCTGCGCATGTTCGAAAAGGTCAACGTGCCGATCCTCGGGATCGTGGAAAACATGGCCGTACACGTCTGCACCCAGTGCGGCCATGTCGAACACATCTTCGGCGAGGGCGGCGGCCAGCGCATGTCCGAAGACTACAAGGCGCCGTGGCTTGGCAGCCTGCCGCTGGCCATGGCGATCCGGGCGCAGTCAGACGCAGGCTCCCCGATCGTCGCCGCCGATCCCCAGAGCGCAGCTGCCGGAATCTACCGCGAGATTGCGCGCAAGCTCGCCGCCCGCGTGTCCACCCTGCCGCGGGATCTCAGCGATAAATTCGGCGTGATTTCGGTCAAGCGCACCTGAGGCGGCCAGGCCCGGAGGGCGGCAATCGCGCTGCCCGCCGGCACCGCGCGCAAGGCCGCGACGCATCCCGCCCCGGGGAGGCGTAAAATCCGCGCTCTCGACTTATCTTTTGGGGGCGGTGGGCCATGACAATCAAAAGCGACAACTGGATTCGCCGTCAGGCGCCTACCGGCATGATCGAGCCGTTTGAGGCCGGTCAGGTTCGCGAATCGAATGGTGCGCGCATCGTCAGTTATGGCACCAGCAGTTACGGCTACGACGTGCGCTGCGCGAACGAATTCAAGATCTTCACGAACATCAACTCGACCATCGTCGACCCCAAGGCCTTCGATGAAAAGTCGTTTGTTGAGTTCGTGGGCGATATCTGCATCATTCCCCCGAACTCGTTTGCGCTGGCCCGCACGGTCGAATACTTCCGGATTCCCCGCAGCGTCCTGACGATTTGCCTGGGCAAGAGCACCTATGCGCGTTGCGGCATCATCGTCAACGTCACGCCGCTCGAGCCGGAGTGGGAGGGGCATGTCACCCTCGAGTTTTCGAACACCACGCCGCTGCCGGCCAAAATCTACGCAGGCGAGGGATGCGCGCAGATGCTGTTCTTCGAAAGCGACGAGGTCTGTGCCACGTCCTACAAGGATCGCGGCGGCAAGTACCAGGGGCAGCGCGGCGTGACCCTGCCGCGAACCTGACCGCAATTGCCGCGACACGGTCATTTATTCAGCTTATCCTCGCGTGAGACCTTGCAGCTCGCCTGATTCCACGAACGCCAGCTCAACGGAGCGCACCGCATGAAATTTCGCTTTCCCATCTTCATCATCGACGAAGACTACCGGTCGGAAAATGCCTCCGGCCTGGGCGTGCGTGCGCTTGCCTCCGCCATCGAAGCCGAAGGTATGGAAGTGATTGGCGTGACCAGCTACGGCGATCTCAGCTCATTTGCCCAGCAGCAAAGCCGTGCCAGTGCCTTCATCCTGTCGATCGACGATGAGGAGTTCGATGTCGATTCGCCCGAGGATGTCGCCGGCGCGATCAAGAACCTGCGGACCTTCATCGGGGAGCTGCGCTTTCGGAACGCCGATATCCCGATCTACCTGTACGGCGAGACCCGCACCTCGGAGCACATTCCGAACGACATCTTGCGCGAACTGCACGGTTTCATCCACATGTTCGAGGACACGCCGGAATTCGTGGCGCGCCACATCATCCGCGAGGCACGCAGCTACGTCGACAGCTTGCCCCCGCCGTTTTTCCGCGAGCTGGTCAAGTACGCACAGGATGGCTCCTACTCGTGGCATTGCCCGGGGCACTCCGGGGGCGTGGCGTTTCTCAAGAGCCCGGTCGGGCAGATGTTTCACCAGTTCTTCGGCGAAAACATGCTGCGCGCGGACGTCTGCAACGCGGTAGACGAGCTCGGGCAGTTGCTTGACCATACCGGTCCGATCGCAGAATCCGAACTCAACGCGGCGCGCATCTTCCACGCCGACCACTGTTATTTCGTCACGAATGGCACGTCGACCTCTAACAAGATCGTCTGGCACGCCAACGTGGCCGCCGACGACATCGTGGTGGTCGATCGCAATTGTCACAAGTCGATCCTGCACGCGATCACCATGACCGGAGCGATTCCGGTGTTCTTGCGGCCTACCCGGAATCACCTGGGCATCATCGGCCCGATTCCGCTCTCCGAATTCGAACCCGAAAATATCATGCGCAAGATCGAGGCCAACCCGTTCGCGCGGGCGGTCAAGGACAAGCGGCCGCGGATCCTGACGCTCACGCAAAGCACGTACGACGGGGTGATTTATAACGTCGAGACGATCAAGGAAAAGCTCGGCGACACGATCGACACGCTGCATTTCGACGAAGCCTGGTTGCCGCACGCGGCGTTCCACGAGTTTTACCGCGACATGCACGCGATCGGGCCGGATCGCCCCCGCAGCCCGAAGGCGATGGTGTTCGCGACGCACTCCACCCACAAGCTGCTTGCCGGCATTTCGCAGGCATCGCAGATCATCGTGCAGGAGTCCGAGTCGCGCAAGCTTGACCGCAACATTTTCAACGAGGCCTACCTGATGCACACGTCGACCTCGCCGCAATACGCGATCATCGCGTCATGCGACGTGGCCGCAGCGATGATGGAGGCTCCGGGTGGCACGGCGCTGGTCGAGGAAAGCATCCGCGAGGCGCTCGACTTTCGCCGCGCGATGCGCAAGGTCGACCTTGAATACGGCGACAGCGACTGGTGGTTCCAGGTCTGGGGCCCCGAGCGGATCGTGGGCTCGGGGATCGGCACCCAGGATGACTGGATGCTGGAATCCAACGACCACTGGCACGGGTTCGGCGATCTGGCTCCAAATTTCAACATGCTCGACCCGATCAAGGCGACGATCGTTACGCCGGGCCTGGACATGTCGGGCAGTTTCGGCGAGACCGGCGTTCCTGCCGCGCTGGTGTCGAAGTTCCTGACCGAGCACGGCGTGGTGGTGGAAAAAACCGGTCTCTATTCCTTTTTCATCATGTTCACGATCGGCATCACCAAGGGCCGCTGGAACACGCTGCTCACGGCGCTCCAGCAGTTCAAGGACGACTACGATCGCAACCAGCCCATGTGGCGCATCTTGCCGGATTTTTGCAAGATCCACCGTAAGTATGAGCGTCTGGGCCTGAAGGATCTTTGCCAGCAGATTCACGAGGCGTATCGCAAACATGACGTCGCAAGGCTGACCACCGAGATGTACCTCAGCGATATGATCCCGGCGCTCAAGCCTTCCGACGCTTTTGCAAAGATGGCCCACCGCGAAGTCGAGCGCGTGGCGATCGATCAGCTTGAGGGGCGCGTCACGGGCGTGCTGCTCACCCCGTATCCTCCCGGCATTCCGCTGCTCGTTCCCGGCGAACGCTTTAACAAGACGATCGTGCAGTACCTGCAGTTCGCGCGCGAGTTCAACGAAAAGTTCCCGGGGTTTGAAACCTACATCCATGGTCTGGCCGACGAGCTCGACGCCGATGGGGAGAAGCGCTACTACGTCGACTGCCTGATCGAGTAGTAAAGCGCAGCCGCACGATGCGAATCGCACCATGACCGCCTCCACGTATGACGTTGCGGTAATCGGTGCGGGGGCAGCCGGGCTGATGTGCGCCGGCGTGGCCGCCCAGCGCGGCCGAAGCGTCGTGCTCATCGACCACGCGGCGCAACTCGCTGAAAAGATACGGATATCGGGCGGAGGCCGCTGCAACTTCACCAACCGCAGCGTCGGGCCGGAGAACTTCATCTCGGCCAATTCGCATTTTGCGCGCTCGGCCCTGTCGTCCTACACCCCGGGCGATTTCATTGCGCTGGTCAATAGCCATCGCATCGCCTGGCACGAAAAGCATCGCGGCCAGCTGTTTTGCGACGACAGCAGCGAACAAATTATCCGGATGCTCCGGGACGAGTGCGATCGCGGCGCAGTTCATTGGCGCATGCCTTGTACCGTGCTGTCGGTCGCCCGCGAAGCGGACGGATTCCGGCTCGACACGGCCGCGGGTCCGCTCTACGCCGCCCGTCTGGTGATCGCAACCGGGGGGCTGGCGATTCCGCAGCTCGGTGCGACGGATTTCGGCCTCAAAATCGCGCGGCAATTCGGGCTCAAGGTCATTGACCCGCGTCCGGCACTGGTTCCGCTGACATTTGATGCGCAGTCCTGGGCACCCTATGCCGCCCTGGCGGGCGTCGCGCTTGAGGCCGGTGTCAGCGCCGGAGAGGGGCGAGGGCGCCAGCGCTTTGTCGAGGATGTCCTTTTTACGCACCGCGGGCTTTCAGGGCCCGGGATTCTGCAAATCTCGAGTTACTGGAATCCGGGGGAAGCGATCGAGCTGGATCTGGCGCCCGGGGCAGAAATTGGTGAGGCGCTTGTCCGGTCCAAGCCAGGCAATCGCCAGCAACTTGCCACCGTACTTGCTGCCTTATGGCCTCGTCGCCTGGGCGATCAGTGGCTCGGGCCCGACGCATCCCTGCGACTGGCCGATGCCCCGGACCGCGTCCTGCGGGAGCTGGGATCGCGAATCCATGCGTGGCGCCTTGTTCCGGCTGGCACGGCTGGGTTTCGCAAGGCAGAGGTGATGCGCGGCGGCGTGGATACACGCGAACTCGAACAGCGCAGTCTGGAATCCCGCAAGGTCCCGGGGCTTCATTTCATCGGCGAAGTGGTCGATGTGACGGGGTGGCTCGGCGGGTACAACTTTCAGTGGGCCTGGTCCTCGGCCTTCGCTTGCGCCAGCAGCTTCTGACGCAACCCGGATCGCTGGGCAACATTAACTCCCGTTATTGACTGACCGTCGTCACCAAAGTTGAAGCGCGACGCGGTTTCGCGGTATGCTGGCAGCGCTGTGAACGCACACTGCGGGAGAGCGCAATCCGTTGTCAGGATTGCCGCCGAAGGCGCAATTCGCCCAGAATCGCTCAGGCCCCCCATACCGCATGTGCATTGGCGGCTCGCATTCGTGCGCGCCGCCAGCACAACGCTCTGGAGAGACCCGCGGCCTGAAGGCCAAAACGGGCGCCGAAGGTGCACACCCGGTCGTTGCCGGGGCAACTCTCAGGCAAAAGGACAGAGGGGCGGATGGACCGCGATCGCTGGCGCCGCCTTGGGCCCCGCGTGATGCGGTTTGCCGATCACCCCTCGCGGAGCGTCTGATGTCATCTGCTGCACTGAAAGAAACCCCTCTGGCGCAAGTCCATGTCGCCGCTGGCGCGCGCATGGTCGACTTTGGCGGCTGGTCGATGCCGGTCAATTACGGATCACAGATCGAAGAGCACCACGCAGTGCGCGCCGATGCAGGCCTGTTCGACGTGTCGCACATGCTGAACGTCGACCTGACAGGCGCGGATGCCACTGCGTACCTTCGCCTGCTGCTTGCAAACGACGTCGCGCGCCTGTCGACGCCGGGCAAGGCGCTGTATTCCGCCATGCTCAATCCCCAGGGCGGGGTCATCGATGACCTGATCGTCTACTTTTTTACCGCCACGGATTTTCGCCTTGTGGTCAATGCAGGCTGCGCCGACAAGGACATCGCCTGGATGCGCCGCGTCGCCGCCTCCCGGGGGCTGCGCGTCGAAATACTTCCGCGCCGCGATTTGGCGATGGTGGCTGTTCAGGGGCCAAATGCCCGCGCGAAGGTCTGGGCTGCCCGCCCGGCATGGCGTGCCGCCTCCGAGCCGCTCAAGCCGTTTTGCGCGGCGCGTGTCGGTGACGTTATGGTGGCGCGCACCGGGTACACCGGCGAGGATGGCTTCGAGATCGCCTTGCCGGCGGGTGACGTCGCCGCCCTTTTCCATGACCTGGTCGCCCAGGGCGTCAAGCCGTGCGGTCTCGGCGCGCGCGACACCCTTCGCCTTGAGGCGGGCATGAATCTGTACGGTCAGGATATGGACGAACTGGTCGCTCCCGACCAGGCCGGCCTGACCTGGACCGTTTCCCTGGACGATGCGGGTCGCGACTTCATCGGGCGCAAGGCCATCGAGCAGTTTGCGGATCCCCGGGCCTTCCTGGGCCTTCGGCTGCTCGATCGTGGCGTGATGCGCAGCCACATGATCGTGCGCATACCCGCGGGCGAGGGCGAGGTGACAAGCGGTACGATGTCGCCGACGCTGGGATATTCGATTGGGTTCGCCCGGTTGCCGCCCGGTGCAAGGCCAGGCGACGCGGCGCAGGTCGAGATTCGCGGGCGGTGGGTCGATGCACAGGTCTGCGCGCTGCCGTTCGTGCGCAATGGCAAGGCCGTGCAGCACAGTAATTAGTATTCAATTTTCAACAGGAGCAGTCCATGAGCATTCCCAGCGATCGCAGATACGCCAGTTCACACGAATGGATCAAGGCGGAGGGGGACGTCATGCTGGTTGGCATCACCGGACCGGCTCAGGAGCAACTGGGCGACCTGGTGTTCGTCGGAGACGTGCGCCTGGGTGCGCGTCTTGCTGCGGGTGCCACCGCAGGCGTGGTTGAGTCGGTCAAGGCCGCCTCCGATATTTACGCGCCCATTGCCGGCGAAGTCGTCGCGTTCAACGAATCGCTCAACGACTCCCCCGATCTGATCAACGGCGATCCATACGGAACGTGGATTTTCAAACTCAAACCCAACAACGCCGCCGATGTCGACGGGCTTCTGGATGCCGCCGGTTACCAGGTCGTTGCCGACGCCAGCTAGGATCTCCTCATGTCTCTCGCTCCCGACACATCGCACGAATTCATCCCTCGCCACATCGGGCCTGGTGCCGCTGACCAGGCGACGATGCTGGCAACGATCGGCGCCGCATCGCTCGACGCGCTCATGGACGAGGTTGTCCCGGCCAGCATCCGCATGACCCGGCCGCTCAACCTCCCGGGCCCGCGCGCCGAGGCCGACGTGCTCAGCGAAATGAAGGCCATTGCCTCGGCCAACAAAGTCTTTCGCAACTACATCGGGCAGGGCTACTACGGCACGCACACGCCCAACGTCATCCTGCGCAACATCCTGGAAAATCCCGCCTGGTACACGGCCTACACGCCCTACCAGCCTGAGATCTCGCAGGGACGTCTCGAGGCGATCCTGAACTTCCAGACGATGATCGCCGACCTGACCGGGCTTGATATCGCGAATGCGTCATTGCTCGACGAGGGCACGGCGGCGGGCGAATCCATGACGCTCGCGCGTCGGGCGTCGACGGCGTCGAGCAAAGTGTTTTTCGTGTCGTCGCATTGCCATCCGCAGACGATCGAGGTTGTTCGCACTCGGGCAGACGGCCTGGATATCGAAGTCGTCGTCGGGGACGAGGCGCAGGGCGTGCCGGATTGTTTCGGTGTATTGCTGCAGTATCCCCATTCACTGGGCGGTGTGTCGGATTACCGTTCGCTTGCCGAGCAGGTCCATGCCCGGGGCGGCATCGTGGCGTGTGCTACCGATCTGCTGGCGCTGGCGCTTTTGTCGCCGCCCGGGCAGTGGGGTGCCGACATCGCGATCGGCTCGGCGCAGCGCTTTGGCGTTCCGTTCGGGTTCGGGGGCCCTCACGCGGGTTTCATGTCCTGCAAGGATGCATTCAAGCGCAGCATGCCAGGCCGGCTCGTCGGCATATCCAGGGATGCGCAGGGCAACCCCGCTCTTCGGTTGGCGTTGCAGACACGCGAGCAGCACATTCGCCGGGAAAAGGCGACGTCCAACATCTGCACGGCACAAGTCCTCCTGGCCGTGATGGCCAGCATGTATGCGTTGTGGCATGGTCCCGCAGGCATTGCCGCGATTGCGCGGCGCGTCCACCAATCGACCGCGGCGCTGCGCGACGCGCTGGTTGCCGCCGGCGTCAGCGTTGTCAATACAACGTACTTCGACACGTTGCTGATGAACACCGGCGCGCTGACGTCGCAGGTGATCCAGGGCGCACGCCACGCGGCGATCAATTTGCGTCAGGTCGATGGCGCGCATGTGGCAGTTTCGCTCGATGAAACGGTGACACCTGAAGACGTGCAGGCGCTGCTGGCGGTGTTCGCCAACGCGCTCGCGCATCCCGTGCCGGCGCTCGCGTGGGGCGACGCCAACGCCTCCGGTTTGCCGGGGATCCCCCAGGGCGTGCATCGAACGAGTCCAATCCTTGCGCACCCGATCTTTTCCACCATTCAATCCGAAACCGACATGCTGCGCTACCTGCGCAAGCTGGCGGACAAGGATCTCGCGCTTGACCGGACGATGATTCCGCTGGGATCGTGCACGATGAAGTTGAACGCCACGGCGGAGATGATTCCGGTGACCTGGCCCGAGTTCGCGTGCATTCACCCGTTCGCCCCCAGGGAGCAGGTACGTGGCTATCACGACCTGATCGAGCGCCTTTCGCGCGATCTATGCGAAATCACGGGCTACGATGCGATCAGCCTGCAGCCCAATTCGGGTGCGCAGGGGGAGTACGCCGGTTTGCTGGCGATCCGCGCCTACCATCGCGCAAACAGCCAACACCAGCGCAATATTTGTCTGATCCCGTCGTCCGCACATGGAACCAATCCGGCCTCGGCCAATATGGTCGGCATGCAGGTCGTGGTCGTGGCGTCGGATGCACAGGGGAACGTTGATCTTTCCGATCTTCGCGCGAAAATCGCGCAGGCGGGCGATCGCCTTGCCGCGCTGATGGTCACTTATCCCTCGACCCATGGAGTCTTCGAGGAATCGATCACCGGCATCTGCGACATGATCCATGCCGCTGGTGGCCAGGTTTACATGGACGGTGCCAATATGAACGCCATGGTGGGCATTGCCCAGCCTGGCAAGTTCGGTTCAGATGTTTCGCACCTGAATCTTCACAAGACCTTCTGCATCCCGCATGGCGGCGGCGGCCCGGGGGTTGGCCCGGTCGCGGTGCGTGCGCATCTCGCGCCGTTCCTGCCGGGAGTCGTGTCGGAGCACGGCACACTCGATGCATCCGTGCCGGTTGGCCCCGTCTCGGCGGCGCCATTCGGCTCGGCAAGCATTCTGCCGATTCCGTTTGTCTATATCGCGCTGATGGGGGCGCAAGGGTTGCGTCGCGCAACGGAGGTTGCGATTCTCAACGCCAACTATGTCGCCCGCAGGCTGGAGGCCTACTACCCTGTGCTGTATACGGGTCGCAGCGGCCGCGTTGCCCACGAGTGCATCCTCGACCTGCGCCCGATCAAGGACGTCTCCGGGATTTCCGCCGAGGACATCGCAAAGCGCCTGATGGACTACGGTTTTCACGCGCCGACGATGAGCTTCCCTGTGGCAGGCACGCTCATGGTCGAGCCGACCGAATCCGAAAGCCTTGCTGAACTTGATCGCTTCATTGACGCGATGATCGCCATACGCGAAGAGGTCGCGCAGATCGAACGCGGTGAGCGCGACCGGGAGGACAACGTGCTGAAAAACGCGCCCCATACGGCGCAAGTGCTGCTGGCCGAAGAGTGGCACCACGATTATCCACGCCAGCAGGCGGCTTACCCGGTCGCGCTCCTGCGCGACAACAAGTACTGGCCGCCGGTCGGGCGCGTGGACAACGCCTGGGGCGATCGCAATCTGGTTTGCGCGTGCCTGCCGATCGAAGCGTACACGTGACCAGGGGCGGGTAGCGCCTGCGGGGCCGCTTACTGCGGGGGAGCGTCGAGTTCCCTGGCGAACTCGCTAACTGCCTTGAGGAAGGACGCGACCAGCTCCGCCGCGGCGTCCTTGCCCATCCCGCCATAGGTGTTGATGTCCGACTCAAGGGCCGGAGCGCCTTCGCGGTTTGTGGAAGCGCGTGCGAAGCGCGTGCGTGCATTCCAGTCGGTGATGACCTTTGCAGCGGATGGCTTGTTCGACGCGAATTGCGCGCGCAGCACGACATCTTCGCAGGTGGCATCATTGCCGCAGCCGACGAAACTGATTTCGATCATTGACGCGCCGGAGTTGCCGGGAGCGACTACGAGCAACGGATCACCCTGGTCATCGCGTTTTTCCTTGAACGCGTAGCCGGCTTCGCTCAGGATTGCAGCCAGCGCCGATGGCGCGAGGTGCCGCATCGCGGCAGTCTCGTCCGGGCTGTCCTGCACGGTCGCAGGTTCGTCCGTGTACCAACCCGTTGGGACGACGTTGCCAATTCCGGCGAGTAGTGCTTCGTTCGTCAGGGTCTGGCCGTTGAGTTTGAAATTCTGACCATCGAAGCGCAGACGGGTGATCATCGTGTTGCCGTCAAGTTTTCCGAGCTTCAACTTATCGACCATCTGGATCAACCCCCGCACTTCACGCTCCGCGCGTTGCCGCGCCAGCGTTCGGCTCGGCGTTCCCTGCTGCAGCAGATCAGTCCATAGCGTGGCCACCATCGGGCGCGAGATCGTCAAGGTCGCCTCGAGCGTCTGGATGGGATTGCCAGCCAGCCCGATGCCACTGGAATGAAGTGCAGTGCGAGTCAGCCCTGCATTGACTTCCAGTTTGCTTTCGCCGCTCGGGGCCCGCCACACGATTGGCCCGACGCGGATTCCCGGGTTGTTCGGCAACAGCGCCGCCATTGCCTGCCAGAATTGCTTGATGTCCGATTGTGAAACCAGCGTCGCGTCGGGTTCGCCTGAAATCAGGCGTACGACCAACCCATGGTAGAGACCGACAAGCGCGATCGCCGCTTGTCCGCCAAATCGTTCGAATCCAACCACCGAGCGCAGGGATCCCCAGTTGTTGTCGTTGACCGCGATGGATCCCGCGTCGTGCCGGAATTCGCCGGACACGAGCGAACCCGTCTCGTTGATCGCGACGCGCGAATCCAGTTGGCGAAGCACGATCTTGGGGATGTCAGGCGAAGTGATCGTGGCGCTTTCGACAGTGACGCCGCTCTTGCCGACCGCCACGGTGAATGCGCCGCGCGCGGTGTCGGTAAATCCGTGCAGGCCCTTGAGCTGGACACTGGTCTTGTCGTTGGTCGCGCCGAGGTTCGTGAGCGCGATGTCGGCTCGCGTGAACGAGATCTGCGGACCGAGCTGCGCTTTGAACTTGCCGCCGCCAAGCGTGAGACGCACGGCACCGCTCGCGATCTCCATGGGGGCGAGTGTCCAGTCCAGCGTCGAAGTGCGGTCAAAATGCACGCGGATCGTTCCTTCAAGCGCAGCGCGGTTCGGCGCCAGGCGCAGCGATTGCTCTGTGAATGGAGTCGACGCAAGCGTTGTGCTGACTGCGGCCAGATCGGTTTGCAGGCTTGCGGAGCTCAATAAGTCGGGTAGCGGCCCGTGCTGAACTTCACTGACGAAGAGTATTTCCGGGTTGACACTGCTTTCTGAAATGCCGGTGAGTTCGAGCGCGTAGATGGCCCGCGTGGAGAACACCCCGCGATCATAGCGACGCTGCACGAGGCGCGCATGATCCGGCCAGGTGGAGGCGAGGCGCGTATTGACCGCGTCGATGGCCCCGTTGGCCTCGATTTCGATGCGGCGCCCGACGTACCAGCTCGCGCCGGCGTAGCCGGCAAGAATCAGGATGACCGCGCCCGTGACCGCGATCCGCAGTTTGTTCTTCATGGTTTAACCGTGCCTTCCCGGGGCATCGACGCGATGCGGCGTCGATAATGGACCAGATCATAGGGTAGACCGTTTTCGACCGGCTGTGGCTGGCGATGGATTTCGATCCAGTCCGCCGGATCGATCGGATCGAAGAACGCATCGCCGTCGACATCGGCGCGGATCTCGGTTGCCACGATGCTGTCAGCCAAAGGAAGCGCCTGGCGGTAAAGCTGGGCGCCACCAATCACAAAGGCGCGTGGCTGGTCGCTGACAAGTGCCAGCGCCTGCGGTAGGCTCTGGACGAACTCTGCTCCCGGCGCTGCGCGGGATCGGTCGGTCGAGACGACGATGTTACGCCGGCCCGGAAGCGCGCGGCCCAGGGAATCCCAGGTCTTGCGCCCCATGATGATCGGGCAGCCCATCGTCGTGCGCCTGAAGTGTGCCATATCCCCGGGCAGTTTCCAGGGCAGGGCATTACCCCGGCCGATGCTGCGGTTCTGCGCGTAGGCGACGATCAGGCTAAGTTCCATGGTCTTTTGGCTCGCATCGCGTCGGGCTAGACCGCGACCGGCGCCTTGATATGCGGGTGATGCTGGTAATCGTGAATCACGAAGTCGTCGTATTCGTAATCGAACAGGGTCGGGGGGCGTCGCCTGATCTCCAGCGTGGGATAGGGGTGAGGCGCGCGCGACAATTGTTGCTCGACCTGCTCAAAGTGATTGCTGTAGAGGTGACAGTCGCCGCCTGTCCAGATGAAGTCGCCCACCGCAAGGTCGCATTGCTGTGCGACCATGTGGGTGAGCAGTGCGTAGCTTGCGATGTTGAAGGGCACGCCGAGGAAGATGTCCGCGCTGCGCTGGTAGAGCTGGCAGGAGAGCTTTCCATCGGCGACGTAGAACTGGAAGAATGCATGGCAGGGCGGCAGTGCCATGTTGCGGATTTCTCCGACATTCCAGGCCGAGACGATCATGCGACGCGAATCCGGCGTATTGCGGATCTGCTCCAGGACCTGGGAGATCTGGTCGATGCTGCGACCGTCCGGCGTAGGCCAGGAGCGCCACTGCACTCCATAGACTGGTCCGAGATCGCCGTCTTCGCGTGCCCACTCGTTCCAGATCGTGACGCCACGCTCCTGAAGCCATCGCACGTTCGAATCGCCGCGCAGAAACCAGAGCAACTCCACAAAGATGCTGCGCGTATGTAGTTTCTTGGTGGTAACCAGCGGAAAGCCTTCCTGCAGGTTGAAGCGCATCTGGTGGCCAAACACCGAGCGCGTGCCGGTGCCGGTGCGATCCGGCTTGTCGATGCCCGTCGTGTAGACGTGGCGCATGAAGGTTTCGTACTGGTTCATAGCGTCGGGCCGGTCAGACAGGCACAGCCTGCGCCGCGCCGCCTTCGACGATCCTGACCGACCAGTCGATCTTCGCGGTGTGCGAAAGCATCGCCGTGGCCGAGCAGTACTTTTCGTGGGAAAGGTGGATCGCGCGCTCGACTGCGGCCAGAGGGAGGTTGTGGCCGGTCACGGTGAATGCGAAGTGGATGCTCGTGAAGACTTTCGGATCGGTTTCGGCGCGCTCGGCCCTGAGGGCTACCGAGCAGCCGCTGACGGCATGGCGCCCGCGTTTGAGGATCAGCACGACATCGTACGCGGTGCAACCGCCCGTGCCGACCAGGATCATCTCCATGGGGCGCGGCGCAAGGTTGTTGCCGCCACCGTCGGGTGCGCCGTCCATGGCCGCGATGTGGCCGGTGCCAGTTTGCGCGACGAAAAGCATGCCGTCGGGGCCGCCCCAGTCAATTCTGCATTCCATACCTGATCCCTCGGGTTCAAAGCAGGAATCATAAACCGTTTGGCTGCTGCGGGGATGCCCGGCCCACGCGGCAGCGAGCGTCTCCCGGCCCGACGGGCGGGGTAGAATCGCGGCGTGGCCTTTCGCAAAGGCACCGCGCAAAAACTCACTAGAAGGCGCATCGCCCTGCAGGCGGTGCGACATAAGGGCTATGTCAAAGCACACCAATCCCGCCGGGACGGGGCATCCCGGCATACGGCGCCAGCAAGGCTGGCTTGATCCCGTGATCGCAGAAATCGACATCGCCTTGCAGGTGCTGGGCGGTGGCGTGACTGCGGGAAGGCCGAATCCTGCCGGTCCCCGCGGCCCCGAGGAGTCCGACCTTGGCGACGACACCCAGAAGCAGCACGCTGCCGGCCTGATGCGCGTCAACCATGTCGGAGAAATCTGCGCCCAGGCGCTCTATCGTGGCCAGGCCTCGGTGTGCAAGGATCCGCAAACCGTTGGGTTGCTGCAACACGCGGCACGCGAGGAGGTCGATCATCTCGCCTGGTGTAGCCAGCGGCTGACTGAACTGAGCAGCCGGCCGAGTCTGCTCAACCCGCTTTGGTACGCGGGGGCTTTCACGCTAGGGATGATCGCCGGCAGGGCAGGTGTCGGGCCGAACCTCGGCTTCATGGCCGAAACTGAACGCCAGGTGGAGGCGCACCTGGATGATCATCTGCAGCGGCTGCCGCTTGGGGATGATCGGTCGCGTCGGATCGTCGAACAGATGAAGCAGGACGAGATCGGGCATCGGATCACCGCCGAGACGCACGGCGCTACGCCGATGCCGCTGCCCGTGCGAGGCCTGATGAAGCTGATGTCCAAGGTCATGACGACCACGGCTTACAAGATCTGAGATGTTGTTGCGATGCACAAAAACAACATTCGCACCTTGTAAGGACTGGAAACATTAAAGATCTTGCATTGCACAAAAAACTGCTTTAAGATTCTTTTCATGGATGTTTGATTTCGGTTGCGGGTGAGGTAACCCCCCCTGCAAATACCGGTCAGGTGTGGTGAAAGCCCCTGCGGTATCCGGTGATCAGCTTGCCAAGGTTGTCTCCTCCACCCTCCTCCTTTGGTGGATTTAGCCCAAGACCGTAAGGTCTTGGGCTCTTTTTTGCCCGTAGTCAACGCAAATTGGGAAACGATTGCTTAGGAGCCGATTCCGGTCGGTACAATCCCGAGGGCACGGTCGTTCCCAAAGCTTTCCCCGTTGGAGGGTATCTTGCAGATTCAGGATGTGAAGCTCGCAGTTGTTGGTCTTGGCTATGTCGGGTTGCCGCTCGCCGTGGAGTTCGGCAAGAAGCGCCCCGTGATTGGCTTCGATATCAACCGCGCCCGCATCACAGAGCTCACGGGCGGCCATGATCACACGCTTGAGGTGACGCCCGCCGAGCTTGCCGACGCATCCGGGCTGCGCTTCACCGCCGAGCGCGGGGATTTGCGCGAAGCGAACGTGTTCATCGTGACTGTCCCGACGCCAATCGACGCGTACAAGCGGCCAGACCTGACCCCGTTGATCAAGGCGAGCGAGACGATCGGCGCGGCGCTCAAGCGCGGCGACATCGTGATCTACGAATCCACGGTCTATCCCGGCGCCACCGAGGAAGATTGCGTGCCCGTGCTCGAGCGCGTGTCCGGCCTGAAGTTCAACCAGGATTTCTTCGCGGGCTACAGTCCGGAGCGCATCAACCCGGGCGATAAAGAGCACCGTGTCAGCACGATCCGCAAGGTCACCTCGGGCTCGACCCCGGCAATCGCCGACCTGGTCGACGAACTTTACCGCCAGATCATCGTGGCCGGCACGCACAAGGCACCCAGCATTCGCGTGGCCGAGGCTGCCAAGGTGATCGAGAACACCCAGCGCGATGTCAACATCGCCCTGATCAACGAGCTGGCGCTCATTTTCAACCGCCTGGGCATCGATACCGAAGAAGTCCTGAAAGCGGCCGGCACGAAGTGGAACTTCCTGCCGTTTCGTCCTGGCCTGGTCGGCGGGCATTGCATCGGCGTCGATCCGTACTACCTCACGCACAAGGCACAATCCATCGGCTACCACCCCGAGATTATCCTTGCCGGGCGCAGGCTGAACGACGCCATGGGCACCTATGTCGTGTCGCAGCTCATCAAGGCCATGACGCGCCAGGATATCCACGTGCAGGGCGCCCGCGCCCTGGTGATGGGGCTGACCTTCAAGGAAAACTGCCCGGATTTGCGCAACACGCGCGTGGTCGACATCGTGTCGGAACTCAGGGAATACAACGTCGAGGTCGATGTCTACGATCCCTGGGTCGATCCGCAAGAGGCGATGGACGAATACGGCATACGGCCGGTTTCCGAGGTCCACCCGGGGCAATACGACGCGATCGTGCTCGCGGTGGCGCATGGCGAGTTCGCCCGGATGGGAAGCGCGGCAATCCACGCGCTTGGCAAGCCCCAGCACGTTCTGTATGACCTTAAGTACCTGTTCCCCGCCGATCAGACCGATCTGCGCCTCTGACCGGATAGCTGCACATGACCAACGCATATGACGAGGCACGGCATGCGCTGCGGGCCGGGCCCCGAACCTGGCTGGTGACCGGGTGTGCGGGATTTATTGGCTCCAACTTGCTCGAGACATTGCTCGGGCTGGACCAGCGCGTTGTCGGGCTGGACAATTTTTCAACGGGCTACCAGCGCAATCTGGATGAGGTCAGGACGCGGCTCGAACCGGGCCAGTGGGCGCGCTTTCGGTTTATCGAAGGCGATATCCGCGATCCCGCCGCCTGTCAGCAGGCGATGCAGGGTGTTGATACCGTGCTGCACCAGGCGGCGCTGGGATCGGTGCCTCGTTCGATCCAGGACCCGGTTACGACCAACGCGGTCAACATTGATGGTTTCCTGAATATTCTGGTTGCTGCGCGCGACGCCGGCGTGAAGTCGTTTGTCTATGCGGCATCGAGCTCGACCTATGGCGATCATCCCGGCCTTCCCAAGGTCGAGGATTGCATCGGCAAGCCACTGTCGCCCTACGCGGTCACTAAGTACGTGAACGAGCTCTATGCCGACGTGTTCGCGCGCACCTACGGGTTTGCCAGCGTTGGTTTGCGGTACTTCAACGTTTTCGGTCGCCGCCAGGATCCGGATGGCGCCTATGCGGCAGTGATCCCGAAGTGGATCGCCTCAATGATCCGCGGCGACGATGTCTACATCAACGGCGATGGCGAAACGAGTCGGGATTTTTGTTTTGTCGACAATGCGGTGCAGGCCAATATTCTCGCCGCGCTCAACGTGCCACAGGGTGCGAGCGAGGTCTTTAACGTTGCGGTGCATGCGCGCACGACGCTCAACGAGCTGTTTGGGCACCTGGCGCGCGGCCTGTCGCAGCAGGGCGTGACGTACGACCGCAAGCCGGTCTACCGGGATTTCCGTGCGGGGGATGTCCGCCATTCACAGGCGGATATTTCCAAGGCGCAGCGATTGCTGGGCTACGCACCGGCCTACACCGTCGTACAGGGCCTGGAGCTCGCCATGCCCTGGTACCTGGAGTTTCTGCGCTAGCCGTTCGCCAGCTTGCGGACCCAGTGCGCAGTAGACGGATCGTACGGGCTGACCCCGGGGTCGCTGCCCAGTGCGTCCAGACGGCGCTCAAGATCGGTGGCGAGCTGCTTGCCGAACTCCACGCCCCACTGGTCGAACGGGTTGATACCCCAGAGAACGCCCTCGGTAAACACTTTGTGTTCGTAGAGTGCGAGCAGGGCGCCAAGGTGCGCGGCATCCAGGCGCGGCAGCACAATCAGGGTCGAGGGGCGCCCGCCCGGGTGCACCCGGTGGCGCGCAAGTTCGCTGGCCAGTTTCGGATCACTGACGGTTTTCTGAACCTGTGCAAGCGCCTGTTCGTAGGTCTTGCCCTCCATCAGTGCTGCACGCTGGGCCAGACAGTTTGCAACCAGTAGCCTGTGATGGCGCGCATGCCGATGAGCGGGTTTGGCGCAAAGGATGAAATCGACCGGTGCGCCCTTCGCATCCTGGTGCAGCCACTGGAAGAAGGTGTGCTGCGCGTCGGTGCCGGGCATCCCCCAGACGGCCGGGCTGCTAGGCACATCCACGGGCGTGCCGTCACGCTGGACAGATTTGCCCAGGGATTCCATTTCGAGCTGCTGCAGCCACGGCACCAGATTGCCCAGGCGCGCGTCGTACGGGCACAGTGCGAACGATCCCCAGCCGCGGACGCTGCAGTTCGCGACGGCCGCCAGCGCCATCTGAACGGGCGCGTTCTCGCTGATCGGCGCGCTGCGAAAGTGTGTGTCCATGGCCGCCGCACCCGCAAGCAGCTCGTGGAACTTGTCCAGGCCCAGTGCGAGCGCGACCGGCAACCCGATCGAAGACCAGATCGAATAGCGGCCGCCGACCCAGTCCCAGAATTCGAAGATGTGATCGTCGCTGATGCCGAATTCGCGCGCGGCTTTCGCGTTGGCGGTGACCGCCACGAAGCGATCAAGCGGATTGGCGATGCCTGCCGCGCGCAGCCAGTCGATTGCGCAGGCGGCGTTGGCCAGCGATTCGGTCGTGGTGAACGATTTGGATGACACGATGATCAGGGTGTCATGCGGGTCGAGACCTTCCAGCGCTTCAGTGATCGCATGGGCATCGACGTTCGAGGCAAAACGGATCTTGCGGCGCCCACCGCCGCCGCCCAGTGCCTGCACGGCCAGACGCGGTCCCCAGTCGCTGCCGCCAATGCCCAGGTGGACAACGTTGCGATAGAGATTGAGCGAATTTGCCTGCTCGACGAAATTCGCCAGCCGGGTGCGCTGTTGCTTGATGACGGCCGACACCGCCGCCGGCGGCTCCGGCGCGCGCAACGCGGTGTGCCAGGCGGCGCGGTCTTCTGTCCAGTTGATGTGAGCGCCCTCGAACAGCCCGTTGCGCAGGCCATCGAAATCCTGCTGCTGCAGCAATGCCTCCCCGGCCCGGGTGAGGTCGGCGCAGTGCAGTTGCGTGCTCAGATCGATATCGATGTCTGCCGCGTGAATGATGCGCAGCGCGTCAGGCTTGAGGATCGCCTCATGGACGGCTCGCGAAAACTCTAGCCATGCAGGTGTTTTGGACAGTGCGCTCATGATGGCCGCCAGGTGTTCAGAAGGGAAGGTGAGCGTGCGGGGCGAGCAGCTTGAGCTCGGCGCGGAATGCGTCCTGGATCCTGGCAAGCGCCTCGGGCGTGTCGCCCTCGAAACGCAGAACGATCACGGGTGTCGTGTTCGATGCCCGCGCCAGGCCGAAGCCGTCCGCGTATTCGGCGCGAACGCCGTCGATCGTGATCAGTTCGGTTGAGCCCGCAAACTTTGCTTCGCGCTGCAGTCGTTCAATCACGGCGTGCGGCTCGCCTTCTTTCATCTCGATCTTGAGTTCGGGGGTTGAGACGCCCTGGGGCAGGCCTTCCAGGACGGCCGATGCGTTGGCTGAACGCGAAAGGATCTCAAGCAACCGTGCGCCCGTGTAAAGGCCGTCGTCAAAGCCGTACCACCGCTCCTTGAAGAACGTGTGGCCACTCATCTCGCCGGCCAGCGGCGCACCGGTCTCGGCGAGCTTGGCCTTGATGAGCGAGTGCCCGGTCTGGCACATCAGCGGAACGCCGCCCGCCTTGCGGATCTCGACGGCGACGTGACGGCTGCACTTGACGTCGTAGATGATGGTTTCGCCCGGGCAGCGCGAGAGGACATCGCGTGCGTAGAGGATCAGCTGACGGTCGGGCCAGATGATTTCGCCAGATTTCGTGACCACCCCGAGGCGGTCGCCGTCACCGTCGAACGCAAGGCCGATTTCGCAGTCGGTGGATTGCACGCAGCGAATGAGATCCTCGAGATTGTGCGGATCGGCGGGATCGGGATGGTGGTTCGGGAAAGTGCCGTCCACCTCGCAGAACAGCTCGGTCACCTCGCAGCCGAGCGAGCGGAACAACTGTGGCGCGACCGCGCCGGCTACGCCGTTGCCGCAGTCGATTGCGATTTTCATCGGGCGCGAGAGCTTGATGCCTGCGACGACGCGTGCGAGATACGGGGTCAGGATATCGACCTCGCTCGCGCGCCCGGGCGTGGCCGGCAAGGCCGGACCTGCCAGGATGGCATCGCGCAGCGCGGCAATGCCCGCGCCGTGCAGCGTGCGCCCGGCCATCATCATCTTGAAGCCGTTGTAGTTCGGGGGGTTGTGGCTGCCAGTCACCGCGACGCCCGAGCCTGTCTTGAGCGTATAAGCGGCGAAGTAGACCAGCGGCGTCGGCACTTGCCCGACGTCGATCGAATCGATTCCGCCGTCGCGCATTCCCTGTTGCAGCGCTGCGGACAGCGTCGGGCTGCTGATGCGCCCGTCGCGTCCGACCACCATCGCCGTGACACCTTCGGCGCGAGCCTGGGCAGCCAGGCCTCGGCCCAGGAGCCGGGCAAAGTCGGGATTCAGTTCTTCGGGAACGATGCCCCGGATGTCGTAGGCCTTGAAGGCGGCCTTGGGAAATTGAAAGGCGTCGGACACGTCATTACTCCGAATCACAGGGGCGGGTGGTCCGCAAGGACAACCCTGTTGATGGATC
>CAITPF010000344.1 GCA_903894155.1 uncultured beta proteobacterium
AGCTTGCGCACGGGGTGTCACTATATTCGACGATTACCAACGAAAGCGTGCAACTCCTGGGCCTGCAACCGGGCCTGCAGGTGATGGCCCTCTTCAAGGCGACGGCCGTCGTGGTCGCGGCGCACCTTGATCCTCGCGAGGGCTTCAATACGCTGGCCGGCGTGGTCACGCGGGTCACGTCCTCGCGCGCGAGGGGAGAAGTAGGATTGCGACTGAATTCAGGTTTGCAACTGGTCGGGTTCGGTCAGGCAGGACACGGCCTGAAGGCGCGTGCGCCGGCAATGGCGCAAGTTGAAGAATCCGGGGTGGTGATCGCGGTTGCAGGGTAACGTCCGATCGCAGGGCGCGTCACAAATCGGTCACGCCACGCGAATACTCTGAGACGAGGACTTGCCTGGAATCTAAGAGTGCGCTGGCTGCTTCTGCATTTGACAAAATCGATCGTCGGGTTGAGAGACTTGCGCGCCGCCCTGGCAGCGTTGCTAGTCGCGGTCGTTTCAACGCCATCGCATGCCTATGCGCCACTCAACACGGACGACGCGGGGACTGTGGGGAAGGGTACGAATCAGGTCGAAATATACTTTTCTCAAATCAGCGAACACACGCCAGGCGCTGGCGCTGAGGTGGCCGATAGCACGGGCGAGGAGTATCAGGGCGTAGGCACCGCCCGGGCATTCCCGTTTGTCTACATGCGTGGCCTTACCGACAATCTTGATGCATCGTTCAGTTCGACCTATTACCTGACGCCGACTGGCAGCTTTTCACCGTTCGCGAACTACATCTTCGGCCTGAAGTGGAGATTTGCGGGGGACGGCGAAAGCGGGTGGAATTTTACGGTGAAGCCGCAGGTCATTCTGCCAGCAGGCTCGGAACAGCAGGTCTATGGTATTGGCAACGCTTTGGTCAACTATGGCATGACCGGAATTGCCTCGCGCTACTGGGACCAGGCGGAGTTGCATCTCAATGCGTCATACCTTCGCGCGCCATACAACCCGAATTACCTGATGGGTTTTACAGCCAATCCGAAACGAACCAACTTGTACTTTTTCTCGGCGGCGCCAGTCTGGGTTGTTTCGCCCAAATTCAGGCTGGCGCTGGACGTGGGTTTCAACACAAATCCAGAGGAACCCGAGCAGTCGCTGACAACATTCCTCATGCTCGCGATGATTTACTCGGCAACGAAGAACCTGGATCTTGGCATTTCTTACCAGCGCAACGCCCAGAATTTCGGCACGATATTCGCCGCAGACGCACCCTACACAAGTCGATTCGAGGTGGGCCTAACGTATCGCTTTGAATGATGCGCATGGCGCATTGCGTCCTACGCGATTCTCTTAGCCTGATGGGCTCCAGACAGTCTGCCCGGTAACGGTCTTGTAACGATCCTGTCGTCACTTCAGTATCACTATGACGTCGGTCCCGGCGCGTGCGGGGATGCAAGAGCTCCCGCTTTTCCGCCAGAACCCAGGAACCGAACATGTCCGAACCCGTCAATCCTTTCGAGCTAACTGTGGTCGCAACTGATGGTGACCGCGTGGCACTGGTGCGGCACGACGCGCCGACTTGCATCGAAAGGGTGCTCGCTTATCGGAGCAACGTTGCCGAGGGCAGGCGATGGGCCGTGACGGCGCTCGGTGACTTTGCGCTTCCGTGCGTCACGCATGCTGGATCAAAGCTTGTCACGGGGTTGATGGATGCGCGTGGATATATCGTCTCAGACGGAACGATATACCCGACCGTGTCGTGTTTCGAGGTGGCGGCCCACCGCAAAATGCGAAGACGCACCATCGTGAAGGACGTCAAGGGGATACTGGCAAAGATCAATGTCCAGGCGAAGGCGACGGTCGGAACCTGACGGTGTACTACTGCGGTTTCCCGGCTGCGCGGTTTCGCCCTAGTCAACCCGAATAGGTCGAGGCGCTTCGGTGGGGGCGCAAGCCACTGCTGTCGTCACGCTCAAAAATACAAGTCAATCCTCAGGGTCGAATATCCGAACGGTATCGCGACCGGCGGCCTTCGCCTCGAACATCGCCTTGTCGGCCATTTGAATGTATTCATCGGCATTTCCGTCGTTGCGCGGGAAGACGACGACGCCGATACTGGCCGTACAGACATGCTTTAGGACCAGGGTTGAATGATCCTGGCCCTCCAGGTGGATTGAATATGGCTTGCCGATTTCCAGACGGATTTTCTCGGCAAGCGCGCCTGCGCTCTCTGCTAGTTGAGCCGGCGTGCCATCGAGGTCGCTGATCATCACGATAAATTCATCTCCGCCAATGCGTGCAACGGTGTCCATGTCGCGCACACTGGAAAGCAACCGGCCAGCAACCTCCTTCAGCAGCAAATCGCCCGCGTCATGTCCGCGCGCATCGTTCAGCGGTTTGAAGTTGTCGAGATCAAGGTAAAGCAACGCACCGTGTCGGGCACTTCTCAGGTTGGCGGCTACGGCCTTTTGTAATCGATCTTTGAACAGTCGTCGGTTTGGAAGCTGAGTCAGCGGATCATGCAGCGCCATCTGCATGACCTGTTCTTCAAGCTCGCGTCGTTCGGTGACATCCCGGCCGACTGACTGTGTTTCGACGAGATTTCCGCCTTCATCAAAAAATGCCCTGTTAATGAAGCGGCACCAGTGGACTCTTCCATCTGCGCCAATCACGCGATTCTCGACTGCCACGATCGGGTTCGACGGCGTTAACTTCGAGAGCTCCAAAGTGATCGCCAGGACATCATCGGGATGGGCCATCGGCGCCCAAATCTTGCCAAGCAGATCGTGGATGTGCTTGCCAAAAAATTGACAGAACGCCTGGTTGACAAAAGTGATCGTGCCATCCGGTAAATAGCGGCTGATCAACTCGGTTTGATCTTCCAGTATGGCGTGATATCTCGCCTCTGCGATGCGCAATGAAGCTTCATTTGTCCTGCTGTCGTGGATATTCGTTTGCAATCTCCGAACCAAAAAGCCAATCAGCGCGGCCGAAATGAGAAACGCGACCACCCCGATGATTGCATTGGGCGTTGTCTTATAGGACCAGAATGGCTTGATAAAAATGTAGGCGCCCGCGAACGCACTCAAGGCTGCCATCGCAAATCCTGGCAGAATCCCGCACAAATAAAAGCAAAGAACCATGGCGGGGAAAAAGGTTATGAAAGTCATTCCGGCATCAATCGGAAGAATCAATAACCTGAGCGCGAGAGCCACCAGAAAAATCGCAACCGCTAAAACAAAGCGTACTGGAAACACCCAAGGTTCACGTCGGTTCGCGAGGTAAGAAGGCATACTCCTAATTTAGCACCGTATGCGCGCGCGAGACCGATCGCCTGCGCATTTATTGACCATCAACCGATTTGCTGGTGAACGCCTGCCCGCGAATTCCGCTTGCTCGTGCGTCTGGTTTGCCGTGCGAACTTTAGGCGACAACGCCCATCAGATGAGTGGTCGCTGCACTCATGAAGACCGAGCCGGACGTCCGAGCCCTAGAAACCCGGGTAATTAACAATCGCGATCTAAGCCGTTCCAATTGATCGAGATCAATTTGAAAAATTGCCGTTTTTAACTTGTGTTTCAATATTACGCTAGGGACTGAAATTGACTATTCAGGCAATCAACGTTCGAGATCAATTGTCGACCGAAGTGTCCATTGCCAGGTTGTAGTCCAGCATCCGGGAAATTATAAAAATGGCAAAAGTCGAAAATATATCGTGCTCGGAATGCGCTCAGCTGCATTGCTATCGCCACAATAAGAAGTACCCCAAGTCTTGCCTGACCGAGAGTACCGAGCAAGCCTTGGTTGACAGTACGGTGGAAACCTACCGGGGTGACTCGATCGATGCCAGGGTTGCGCGGGCTGCAGCCGAGGTTGAAGGGCTTTACTACTGCGAGATCTCGCGCGTCGAGGAGATCGTTGCCTTTGCGAAGCGAATCGATGCACATCGTATTGGAGTCGCCTCTTGCCTCGGGCTGATCGAGGAGTCGAAGATATTCATTAAAGTGCTGCGTGCTGCTGGCTTTGAGCCATATACCGTCCTGTGCAAGGTTGGCTCCGTGGATAAGACGGACATCGGCATTCCCGAGTCACTCAAGATCCAGTGTGACTGCTTCGAGGCGTGTTGCAATCCGATACTGCAGGCACAACTGCTTAATGCGGAAAAGACGGACCTGAATGTCATCATGGGTCTTTGCGTCGGACATGATTCACTCTTCATGAAGCACTCCGACGCCCTTGTGACGACGCTCGTCACGAAAGATCGGGTGACAGGGCACAACCCGGCCATCACGCTGTACACGGCGCATTCCTACAACAAGAAAATCCTCGACCCGGCGTATTTGAAATCGCTCTGATGATGCGTGGGCGTCGTTGTTTGCGGGTGGTCTGGCGCAATCTGATTTCGCTGAGTTCGCATCCGTCAACGCGCATGTCGCAATAAGAAAATTCGAGTTCCGACAAAAGGCGGCCGCGCTGTCTAAAGCTTCGTATCGAGGAAACCCACCAGCGCCTTGAGCATGGCTTCCGGCGTCTCGGTCATCTGGTGATGGCCACCCGGCAGCATCACCACCCTGGCGTTACTGGCCCTGGCAATCAATCCTTTCGCTGCCCTGGGCGGCGTCATCTGATCCACCTCACCCAATACAAACAGCGTCGGGCAGGTCACGAGCTCCATGGCGGCCTCACCATTGCGGTAGCTGTCGCAGGCCACAAAACCGGTGTGGAACAGGTTCACCGCCGGGTTGCTGGCCAGCACGTGTTTGCCCAGGGCCGTGGATGCGCCAAAGACCCAGGTGCCAGGGCCCAGCGCCGAAGGTGGCGGAGCCAGCGTGGAGCGGGAAAATACGTTCACCATCTCCAAAGCCCTGATCGGGTCGTTCAGGGAGGACTCGATCAATGCGGGTGATACCTGCATCGGGTAGGCACAGCCCACCAGCACCAGCTGGCTCACGCGTGATGGCGCCCGTGACGCCGCCTCCAGTGCCACCAGCGAGCCAAAACTGTGGCCCACCAAAGCGGCCTTGGCGACACCGGCTGCATCCAGCAGTGCCAGCACCCAGTCGGCCGCTTCCTCCACCGTGGTGACCGGTGCGCCGGCGCTGCGGCAGTGCCCCGGCAGGTCAAGCGCCAACACATTCCAGCCGTGGTTGGCCAGATACCGGCTTTGCAGAATCCAGACACTATGATCGTTGAGCACGCCATGGATCATGACCACGGTGGGCCTGGCGGCATCAAAGGCTTTGCCGCCGGTGTAGCAGTAGGTGCTCGCGTTGTTAACCTGAAGCTTCATATCAGGCTCCCGCCTTTTCGGCGGCGCGCAACGCACGTTTCAGGTCATCGAGCAGATCGTCGATTTCCTCCAGGCCAATCGACAAACGGATCGTGCCCTGGCTGATGCCGCCCCTGGCCAGGGCCTCGTCATCCATGCGGAAGTGGGTGGTGCTGGCCGGGTGGATCACCAGGCTGCGGCAGTCGCCCACATTGGCCAGATGGCTGAACACCTTGAGCGCTTCCACAAAGGCTTTGCCCTGGTTGCGGCTGCCCTTGATATCAAAGCTGAACACCGAGCCGGCGCCGCGTGGCAGCAGTTTTTGCGCCAGCGCATGATCCGGGTGGCTCTGCAGCATCGGGTGGCCAACGCGCGACACCAGAGGATGAAGGCTTAGGAACTCCACCACGCGCTCAGTGTTGCGCATATGGCGCTCCATGCGCAGCGACAGGGTCTCAATGCCCTGCAGGATCAGCCAGGCAGAATGCGGGCTCATGCAGGCGCCAAAGTCACGCAAGCCCTCGCGCCTTGCGCGCAGCAAAAAGGCACCGACGGTCGCTTCTTCGGTGAACACCATGTTGTGAAAGCCCTCGTAGGGCGCGCTGAGTTCGGCGAACTTGCCGGACTTGTCCCAGTCGAAGCTGCCGCCATCCACCACCAGGCCGCCAATCACCGTCCCATGGCCACTGAGGAATTTGGTGGCCGAGTGGTAAACCAGATCGGCGCCC